>JBEKSZ010000010.1:0-53088 GCA_049516615.1 Candidatus Acidiferrum sp.
GCACGAACTGCAGAATCGTTGCTGCTTTCGTTTCCAGAATGGACTCCATCACGAGTTTTCCAGCGGAATCTAGGACCGTCGCCGAGATCGTTGCCTGATGCACATCCAGCCCAATATACTTGACGTCATTCATGAGGGCGCTCCTTGTAGGTGATGATGCGAACGATCAAAACCTACCTCAAAAGGGCGCCCTTTTATAATGCGTTCACCAGGACCTTGATAACTTCTGCTACGACTACGTGAGGAAACTGTTCTCTCCACAATGAATCCCGCGAATCGGAAGACATGGTTTCGACGAATCGCGCTTGCTGCATTCTTCATCGGCGTTGGCATGATTCTGTCGTTGTTTGTGTTTTACGTATGGCTGGGAACCTATCCAGACGATGTGGACCCCAGAAATATCTACTATGTGTTGTGGAAACGCGGCCTAAATAACAATATGAATCTCGATTCCGCCTTGGCGGCGATGTCCCACGATGGCTGGCCCGTAAGGCGCGTAGAAGGGCTTACAAAGGATCAGCTCAAGGCCCGCTTTGGTTACGTCCGGACACTGGCAGAAGTCACGCCATATTTCCAGGCGTGCTACTTCACTCCGGGAGTTTTCACTCTGGGGAATGTGGGCCCCGCTGAGATTGCGGCCAAAAGTGAAGATGCAGTCTTCCTAAGGGACAGCCCTTGGATGGTTGTCATGAAGAACGGAAAGGCAGTCGACCTTGTGCTTTGCAAAGGCTACTGACGGTCGGCTAGTACCACTTGGGCGATTTCGGCGTTAACCAGGACCAGTTTGTTGCCGTACTAGAAATCGCCGTCCGGTTCACGAAGATGGGGAATTCAGTGATTCTCCGCAGTACATGCTCGCGTCTCGCTGCTTGGGTAATTTTATCGGCCGTTTCAATCGCTGCCTCCTTGTAGCCGTGCTTTGCAAAGGTTGCTGCGATACTCACAAGACATTTAGAACCGTCAGCATCTCGAGATTCTTGACTTGCAAGGCCAAACTTCTCCGCTTCGCCCAAAAACCCCTCTTGCTTCTTCACGGCCACCACATTCAAAAACCAATTCTGCTGCACTTTCCAGGTCGTACGCCCGGTTTAGGAAATCGTCCGAACCTTTTCTTGCCAAGCCAGTTACAATTCGAGCAAGTCGTATTACGTGATGGACTTCCCCGCGCGATAGACGAACTTTCGCGCTCCGCAGGAAAATATCCGCATTTTGAGGGCAGTAGTTCGTGCACGATGCGAGATTTTCCGCCCACTCCAATTTCCCCGCACTTATCATTGAGACCGCGGCACCTCACAGAAGATCCGACTGCTTCCAACCGTCTTCTTCGGACACCGATGGGAGACTCGATTCAATTTCCAGCAGCAGTCGCTCGGCTCTCTCGCGCAGCGCGCAATTCACTCCTTGAATACTCCTGAACTCGCCGTCTCGGCGCAGCATTTCGGCAACAACATGGTTCAGTGCTTTGAGTCTCCAATAGGGAATAGGGATAGCTCCCGCAACCTCTTCGGCGAAATCGAACAAGCCAACGCGCTGAGCCGCGTGAGTCACCAAATCATGAAGCAAATATGAGCGCTTGAACTGATCGGCTATAGAATGTGCAAATTCGAAGATGGCTTGAAAGTGTTCGCTCGGATGCAGCCCGAGCATCGCGTATATTGTCGCTCGGCGTGCATCATCGTCGACTATACTATTGGCATTCGATAGCGCTTTGACGGCCTACCGAGTCAAGCGGGCAGACGAAAACCCTTCGTAGCTTAATTGATTCGTTGGCTTAGGCAAAGTCCCGGGAAGTCGCGTTACCGGAAACTTGGATGCCAAAAAAAACACTTGGCCGGTTTCGGCTGCGTTTGTCGGGCACTCAGTGGGATGTGCTCTCAGACCCGTGAATGTTTCTGAGAGTTTTCAAAAGTCTTCGCGCATTTCCGTGCCTCAGGCGCGAGGCTTTTCGCAGCCACAGTTTTGCGATTTTTATATTTTTGCGCACGCCCACACCGTCCAGATATTGACGTGCGAGATTGTATTGGGCTTTTGAATCACCTTGGCGTGCGGCACGCTTCATCCAATGAGAACCCTTGCGAGAGTCGCGATTGACTCCGACGCCGTCCAGATATGCTACTGCGAGATTGCATTGCGCTTCCTTGTCATCTAGTTTGGCCGCCCCGTGGTATAGGTTGAACGCCTTGCGCGGATTGCGTTGAACCCCTCGTCCGAGGTTTCATGTTAATCGCCTATCGACGCCACAATCCGGCCCGATGCAAGTTCACCTCCCGCAGCGACTACCGCTGCAAATGCCCGATCTGGGTCACTGGTACCGACGCGAAAGGCAAACCGCGGCGTGAAGCTTCGAAGATGCGCGACTGGACCAAGGCGCAGGAGTTGATCCGCAAGTGGGACGTGGAAGGCGCACAACCCAAGCGCAACGCGTCCGTAACGATATCGGACTGGAGAGAAAACTTCCTGGGCGATGCCGAGAGCCGACATTTAGGAGAAGAAACCATTCGCAAGTACAAGCTCCTGTTCAGCCAGCTGTCGGCGTTCGCCGATAGAAAAGGCAGTCGTTTTGCGGACGATCTGGACCTCGACGACTTGACCGAATTTCGGTCTTCGTGGAATGACGCGGCATTGTCGTCCTCCAAGAAGCTGGAAAGATTGAGAAGTATTTACAGATTTGCGGTATCTCGAAAATGGGTCGAGACCAACATTGCAGCCGAGCTCAAATCGCCGAAGATAAAGAGCGCACCTACGCTGCCATTCAGCGATGACGAAATGAAGAAGATCTTCGACGCCGCCCGCGAATCCAATCGGTTTGCGGCGAGGTCTTTGTACGTTTTCATCCTCGTGATGCGCTACGCCGGCCTGCGAATCTCAGACACGGCAACCCTGGCCAAGGAGAGCCTGGACGGCAAGCGCCTGCATCTCTACACCGCCAAGACGGGTGAGCCGGTCGTGATGCCGCTTCCTGAGTTTGTCGTCAAGGCCTTGGCCTCAATCGAACGAGAAAGCTCCAAATTTTATTTTTGGAGCGGCGAGTCGAAGATACCCGGAGCTGTGTCGCTATGGCGCAAGAGGCTGGCGAGGGTCTTCGAAGATGCCGGCATCCAGAACGGCCACAGCCATCGATTCCGCGCTACATTCGCCGTCGCGCTCTTACAGGCCGGCACGAGCATCGAAGTTGTGTCCCGCTCGCTTGGACACCAGAGCCTGAAGATCACCGAGAAGCACTACAATCCGTGGGTGAGAACGCGCCAGGAAGCACTAGAAAAAGCCTTGGAAAACCTACTCGTGGAAGAGCCTGCCTGAAAAGAAGCACTGTACAATTTTGGTACAATTTCTAAAAACACCGCAAAATATAAGGGAAAACGATGGAGGCGCGGGTGGGATTCGAACCCACGAATGGAGGTTTTGCAGACCTCTCCCTTGGGCCACTTGGGTACCGCGCCGAACCTCTAAGTATAGCAAACCTTTCCGAAGGACAAGTTGCGTTCATCGCGCCACAATTCCTTGGCCCGCTATGGCCACTCATTTTTTATCCAGTGAATACGCGATCTTTGCTTCGCGCAGGAACCTCGCTGATTCTTCTGGCGGCGTGGGATTAATGTAAAAACCCGTACCCCATTCGAACCCGGCAACCTTTGTGAGCTTAGGGATAATTTCAATGTGCCAGTGATAATGCGGATTGATTTCTTCGCCGATCGGCGACGTGTGAATCATAAAATTGTAGGCCGGACGGTCGAGAACCTCATCGAGGCGCATCAACGTATCTTTCAGCATGCGCGCCAGGCTGGCGTACATGGTGCTCTGATTATTTTCGTAGGACGAGCCGTGCACTTTGGGCAACAGCCACATCTCGAAGGGGAAGCGCGGCGCATAGGGTGCGAGGGTGATGAAATGATCGTTTTCGCCAATGACGCGTTCGCCGGTGTCGCGCTCCTGACGAATGATGTCGCAAAAAATACAGCGTTCTTTTTCATCGTAGTAGTGCCAACAACTGTCAACCTCCTCACGCACGCGACGGGGTACGATCGGCAGCGCGATGAGTTGGGAATGGGGATGCTCGACGGTAGCGCCCGCTGCTTCCCCGTGATTCTTGAAAATCAGCACATAGCGGAAACGCTTGTCGTTCTTCAAGTCCAGCATCCGGTCGCGATAGGCCCACAACACGTCTTCGAGAGCCCGTTCAGGGAGCGAGGCCAGTGTAGCGACATGATCGGGCGTCTCGATGATAACTTCGTGGGCGCCGACGCCGTTCATTTTGTCGAAAAGGCCTTCGCCTTCGCGGTCCAGTTCGCCTTCTATGCCAAGCGCGGGAAACTTGTTGGGTACCACGCGGATGCTCCAACCAGAGGAGTTGGCCGAGCCTCCGCTGCGGCCGTATACCAGAATTTCGGAAGGGGTCT
This sequence comes from Candidatus Acidiferrum sp., assembly GCA_049516615.1. Classification (GTDB taxonomy): domain Bacteria; phylum Acidobacteriota; class Terriglobia; order Acidiferrales; family UBA7541; genus Acidiferrum. Next base: position 4,398 of record JBEKSZ010000010.1, read on the forward strand.
TGCCTTCGCTGCCGGGGCAAAATGGGCAGTTCTTGGGATTTTTGGCGATGACGCTCTCGCGCAGAAAGTCATTCGGACGCTTGCCGCGTTCCGTAGAAATGATCACCCAGCGTCCGGTGATGGGATCCTTACGCAGTTCTGGCAAAACCTCTCCTCCTCAAAGGCCGTCGCAAACGCAACTTCGGGCGTTTACGGCAAAGAAAATTTCGCCGGGGCTTGGCTAAGCGACCCGACGGCAAAATATCGGGACGATTGTACCGCGTTAAGGCCCATTCGGGAGGGGCGGCATGGCTCGCGTGCCCTATGGTGGCACAGTTTACACTTGTGGACTGAAGGCGTCCTCGCGCAGGCGTCAAGGGGGAGATCGATCTGATCGGTCGTGAGGGCCACAGCCTGGCACCCGGGGACGTGCGCAAGCGCACTCTGCGCGAAAGTTTACACCCCTGCAGCAACTCAGCGTCACACCGGGAAGCAGAAAATGCCAGTGCGTGCCGCAAAGTGCATCCTTCTGGATCCGGCGCATCAAGAAGTGTGCCCTGCATTTCAATGTCTTGCCCATCGACAACGAGGTTTCTCCTTAGATGCCGATTTGGCGCGCCGTTTTTTTGTCCGTCGTCGGGACGCTTCGCGCCGTTCGGTGGGTCTTCAGCGCGTAATCGTGGCGACCTCTCGCGTGTACAGTCCTAAAAGTGAACCATGAAGTGCGAAGTGCTGAGCATTTTACGAGATTCAAAATCATCGATTAACTACCACGCTAATTATTCGACGTTGCGACGAACGGCACGGCGGTTGTGTGAGAATGCCCGTTTTCCCTGGATATCAATCACAAGAAACTAGGCGGCGACCCTGAAGTTCGGAAGTTCGGCCGGCGAACAAGGAGTACTCCGACAAAGTACTCGGGGCCGGCAGTGCACCAGGAATCCGTAACCATCCGGGAGCGCCCACAAGACGGAGCTGAAAATTCGTTTGCCGCCCCGCGGCTCGCTGGCGAGGATTGCGCCATACGGAGGACACTCCGGGCAATTCGCGCCGCGCAAAGAAAATCGCGGATTACTTCGAATTGGGTTTGAGGCCGCCGATAATGCCGCCGCCTTCACGGATGGTGAGAATCTGATTGGCGGGTATCTGCGTGAATTTTTCTATTTTCTGCGTGGTCGGCCATTTCACCTCAAGGAGATCGATAGCCGTCATTTTTCCCAGACCGAAATGCAGGCGCAGGTCACCCTGTGACATCACGCTGGACGCGCTGTGTACTTCATCCATTTGCACATGTTTGCCCGTCACCACGCGCACCCGAGCGCCAATCGCAGTGCGGTTGCATTTGGTGCCTAGTAATTTGATCTTGATCCAATTTTGTTTGTTGCCGCCGTCGTTGCGCAGCAGCGACGGCAAATCGTTCATGTTCAGGATCAGCGCATCCATGTCCCCATCATTGTCATAATCGCCAAAAGCCGCACCGCGACTGGAAAATCGCTCGCTGATTCCCGGGCCCATTTCCGCGGATACATCCTTGAAAAGGCTGCCACCCATATTCTGATATACCAGTCGCGGGTTCCTGAAAGCTTGTCCGAGGTTTTGTTTGTCGATTTCCGGATAAACGTGCCCGTTGACCTGCAGGATGTCTTGCCAGCCATCGTTGTCGAAATCGATGAAACCGCAACCCCAGGCGACGTATTGATTGTTGATACCCACCCCGGATGAGAAGGCCACATCGCTGAACGTGCCGTCGGCATTGTTGTGATAGAGGTTGCAGGTATCATCGGCAAAATTGGTTTTGAAAATGTCGAACCAACCATCGCAATCGTAATCAGCGACCGCCACCCCCATGCCCGCCTGTTCGTGGCCGCTTTCGTTATAGGCGCAGCCGGCGATAACGGCGATGTCGGTGAACGTGCCGTCGTGATTGTTCTGGAGCAACATGCTCGGCGCGGAATCTACGGCTACGTACAGGTCCGGCCAGCCATCGTTGTCGAAGTCATAGGAGACGGGCGTAATCGAGAAGCGCGGTCCGGGTTTGAGGATTCCGGATTTTTCAGAAACATCCATGAATGTTCCGTCGCCGTTGTTGTGATACAGAAGGTTGGTATCAGCGGGAAGTCCGCGCGGACCACACATGACTGGAACGCCCTTCCACTGGCAATATTGGGTTTCACTCTCCGGCAGAATGGACACAGGATCCAGCTTCATGTAGTTACACACAAAAAGATCCAGCAAACCGTCGCGATCGTAGTCCAGCCAGGTGCAACCCGCACCCCAGCGGACTTGTTCGTGGTACATGCCGGCCTTGTGTGTGACGTCCGTAAACGTGCCGTCGCCATTATTGTGAAACAGAATGTTGTGGCCCCAGAAACAGCAGAACAGATCATCCCAGCCGTCGTTGTCGTAGTCGCCGACGCACACGCCGGTCTGCCAGCCAGTGCGCGCGAGCCTGGATTTTTCGGTGACATCCGTGAACGTGCCGTCGCGATTGTTTTTGTACAGATGCGAGGTTGGCGCTTGACCCGCGGGCCACTGCGCGTCGAGGCGCGTGCCATTCGTCAGATAAATATCCAACCAGCCGTCCTGGTCATAATCGAAAAAAGCCAGGCCGCTGCCTTTGGCTTCAACGATGGAGCGTTTGTGATTCACGCCGCCCCACACATTGGGCGCGTTCAATCCGGCTTCGCGGGCGACGTCCACGAATGTGACGGGAGAGGTCGCGGCAGTAATAGCCGCCTTGGAGGTTTCGAGCAGCAGGGAGTTTCTCCACTTCCAAACTGGAGCGACAAGCGCGTCGAGGAGCGCGCCGCCAAATAAAATGCCCGAAGAACCGAGGAAACGGCGCCGAAGTAGGTTCATGGCCTATGACCTATATCCGCTCGGGCGAGGAATCCGCGAGCGAATCCAATAATGCCCTGCGTATCTGGGGATTTTTTTCGTCACCGACTCGCAATCTTGGGGAACGGATGCGGCACAATTCCCGCGCCTTCCTTGACCGCGATGATGCGGTCTACGGGAACGTTCGTCAAGCGATCCACTTGGCCGCTCGGCCAGGTAATTTCGAGGGAATCGATTTTAGCGCGCTTATCCAATCCAAATTGTATGCGCGGGTCGCTGGCCGACATGTAGCTCATGCCGCCTTTGGATTGCTCGACGTGCACGAAGCCTTGCGAGGTAAGTTTCAGCGAAGCGCCGATGCCGTCGCGATTGGATTTTGTTCCAATGAGCAGGACCTCCAGCCAGTGATTGGCGTTCCCGCCATCATTGCGCAACAGTTTCGGGTAGTCGCCACGGACGTTGATGGCGACGTCCATGTCACCGTCGTTGTCATAATCGGCCGTGGCTAGGCCACGGCCGGCGATGGGGCGCGTAAAATCAGGCCCCAGAAAATCCGAAACTTTCTCGAACTGCCCGTTCCCGAGGTTGCGGAACATCAACAGCGGTTCCTTGTAAGAAACTTCGGAATGATACAAATTCACGTTGTCCAGCATGGCGCCATTTAACTGCAAAATGTCGACCCAGCCGTCGTTGTCGTAATCCACAAACTTCATGGAGACGCCGCTCAGCAAAATGGCTTTATTGCCGATGCCCGAGCGGAACGTAGCGTCCTCGAAAGTCCCGTCGCGATTGTTGTGGTACAGGCGGTTCAATTCAAAATCCAGGTGGGTGATGTAGATGTCCTGCCAGCCGTCGCCATCGACGTCTGCGGCGTCAATACCCATGCCGGCCTCGTAGCGGCCATCTTCGCTGGCGGCTATGCCGGAAACCAGCGAGACATCTTCAAAGGTTCCGTCATGTTTGTTGATGAATAGAAAATTCGGCCACGAATCGTTGGCGATGGCGATGTCCGTCCAGCCGTCGTTGTTAAAATCTGCCAGCACCACGCCCATGCCCTTGGCTTCCGCTTTCCCCACCCCCGACACCGCGCTCACGTCGGTGAAGGTGCCGTCGTGGTTGTTGTGGTACAGCTTAATGCGCTGCCCTTTGTAGTTCCCCGGGTGGCAGTAGGAGCGATAACCCTCGCGACGGTCGCCACACCAAAGATTATTTTTCGGCGACCATTCGATGTAATTGGTGACCACGAGATCGAGCCAGCCATCCCTATCGTAGTCAAACCATCCCGCGCTGGTGGACCATCCGCCTTCGTCCGCGACCCCGGCCTGCGCGGTGACGTCGGTAAAGGTGCCATTGCCGTTGTTGTGGTACAGAATCGCGCGACCGTAACCGGTGACGTACATATCGGGGAATCCGTCGTTGTCGTAATCGCCGACGGCGATACCTTGGCCGTAGTGGCCCGCGCCGCCGACGCCGGCTTTTTCGGTGACGTCGCTGAAAGTGCCGTCGCCGTTGTTGTGATACAACGCCGAGCGCAGGGCCTGCGGGGGCGTGTAATTTTCTGTGGCTGCGGATTGCACGAAGTACAGATCCATCAAGCCGTCCTGGTCATAGTCGATCCAGCCCACGCCGGTGCCCATGGTTTCCAGATAATTTTTTTCGGCGGTGGCGGTGGCATCCTGCACGAAGGTGATGCCAGCCGCTGATCGCACGTCGGTAAAGCGGACGGCGACCGGTGGGGCCTCCACCTTGGGAGCCTGCGCAGCAAGGTTTAAATGAAAGGCCATCCCCAGCGCGACGCAGGCAACCAGAAGCGAGCAGCGTAGTTCGAGTTCCAGCCCAGACCCGGGTCCAGGCGCGGACCTGGCCGCTCTTGATGATTCGTTCGGCAACTTGGGATGACCTCGAACGCGCTGCAACCATTAGAGTACACCGTGAATCACGGAGTTGCTTGCCACGCGCCGCGGAAAACCCGGGTGTTCAAAGTGTGCGGTCCGCCAGCGACAGAGCCAGCTGGAGAAATTGATATCGCGCGGCCGTGGACATGGGCTCCTGGCTTGGCTTGGTGGATTGGGGAGCGTTCGCCAACGTTTGTTCAATGCGATTCAGGTCCAGACCGCCGGTGACGCCGCTGCCTTTGAAGCGATTCAGAACATCGCGGGCTTTGGCAATATCGCCGGTCTGGAAATAGAAAATGCCCAAGGCCGAGTAACCGCCGGGCCATTCGGGCAGCAAGTCGACCGCCCGTTCAAACCGCACGGCTGCCTCTTCGTTCCTGCCCTCGAGAACCGAGACGATTCCGAGCCCCCAGAGAATTTTCCCCGAAGCGGGGATGCGTGCTGCTCCGCGCTGGAGAGTTTCGTTCGCCGCAGGCACATCATTTTGGCGAAGTTCTGCGAGCGCGAGCGAAAGGTAATACTGGTCGGCGTCAGGGTTTCGTTGGATGGCGCTGCGGAAAATTTCAGTGGCTTGCGCGGTGTTTCCCAAGCGCAACTGGATATCGCCGAGCAACGACAAATACGAATCGTCCTTCTGTCCGGTTTGCGAGACTTCTCGGGCCGTGGTCAGTGCCTCCGCGTAGCGAGCTTTGCGGAAGTACGCGTCGGCCAAATCGAATTTGACTTCGTCGGAGTCGGGATTGGCGGCCAGCGCGGTTTCAAAGTGGCGGCTGGCATCGTCGTATAAATGGAAGCGCGCGAGCAACGCGCCTATACCGGCCTGGGTGCGATAATCGCCCGCGCTGATTTGGTCGAGCTCTGTGACGACCGACTTGGCTTCGTCGAGCCTACCGAGCTTGAGATAGCTTTCCGCCAGCAGATAAAGGTCCTGCGGCTGATCGGGGTGGCTACGAATCTCATCGGTAAGTGTGGTCAGGTCCAGTTGGGTGCGCGCTTCGGGCGCGAGATTTGAACGATTGCCGAGATAGTCGAACAAGTGTTCATACGGGTACGGCCCGGTGGGAGCGTTCTTTGAAAGCGTTTGAAATACACTCAAGTCGCGTTGCGCCGCGACGGTCTGGTGCAGACTGCGTTCCGCCAGGGCCAGTTTGTAATACCCGGTCCCGGGATCGCTGCTTACGCTGACATATTTCCTTAGCAGCGGTATGGCTTGCTCGAATTGTTTATTGGTGATGCGCAGGTTCGCCAGTTCGAGCAGGGCATCGGGAAAACCGGGACTGATTTGGAGCACTTCCCTAAATAACTCTTCGGCGCGTGCGTTATTTCCCCGCCGCTCTTCGATAAAACCCAGATTAAACAGACAGGAGACGTTGCGGGGATTCTTTTTGAGTCCTTCGGCGAAGTATTTCTGCGCCTCTTCAAAACGCCCCAGATGACGATAGGACAAACCCATAAAGGCGTAGGAGGCCGCGGAGGGATCGAGATCGATTAGTTTTTGGAATTCAGCGATGGCCGTCTCGGTTTTTCCGGACATGAAGTAGCTCTCGCCCAGCGCCGCGTGAAGATCGGCGCGTTGCGGGGCGATTGCGATGCCGGATTCGAGCAGCGGGATGGCGTCTTCGTAATAATTTTGCTTCATGCCCAGGCGGGCCAGCAGAAAAATGACGTCGGTATTCTCGGGAGCGAATTTATGCGCGCGCAGGAGCAGGTCCATCGCGTCGACCAGCCGGTTCTGCTCGGAATCGGCCTGCCCCAGCAAGTAGAGCGTCTCCGCAGACTCCGGCTTCAGTTTTAGCGCGCGATTTAGTTCCAGCTCGGCGTTTGTGTACTTTGCGTCGCGGAGGTAGATCTGCCCCAGGTTGTAAAGAATTTCAAACGATTCCGGCTGCAACGAATTGGCTCTCTCCAACTCCCGCTCTGCAGCGGCATATCGTTTCTCGGATCCCAGTAAAACACCGAGCGCGGAGTGAAGGTTTGCGTCGCTGCCGGCCTGGGCGGAAATTTCCTCGGCGGTCTTCAGCCCCTGCGAAATCTGGCCTGCTTCGAGGCAGGCGCGGGTCAAGGCGAAACGCACGCCGGTGGTTAGCGGACGCACGCGCTGAAAGTGAGCAAGTGCTTCAGCCGGGGCACCTTTGGCGAGCAGCAACAAGCCCAAGTTGTAGTGGCCGTCGCGATTCGCCGGCGCGAGGCGCAAAACCTTGCGAAATTCCTGCTCCGCCAGGTTCGGGTTTCCCTGCGTGGCGTCGAGACTTCCGAGATTATTCAGCGTTCGGGTGGAGTTCGGATCAAGCTTCAGGGCGTGCTGAAATGCTTCAGAGGCGTCGGCGTAATCCTTCTCGTCGGAATAGCTTATCCCCAGCAGATTAAAACCCTCGACACTAGAGGGATGCAGCTTGAGTTGCTCCTGGATTTTTTCACGAGCCGCGACGATCTGGCCTTGCAGCAGAAGGCTTTCCGCTTCGCGGAACGGGGAGGCAGCCTTGGCAACCGCCGCTCCCTGGTCCTGCTTGGCACTGGGCGGTTGCGCCGCAAGGGGGGCAGGGAAAACAGCCGCTATCCCGAGGGCGGCGGCAAGCCAGCGGCAACCGGTGTGGCGGCCGCGTCGCGGCGGGCGGGAAATTTCCGTGCAAAAATATAACTCGAGATGGTCGCGCCTCGCGAGCAAAGCTTTCAGGGTCTGCCTAGCTTGGCGAGCGATGCGCAATGGGTCAGGCCACGGGGCACGGTTTTTTTGGCGGCTGGAGGGATTCAATCTTGGAGACGCTCCAAATTCGGCGCAGGCCCGGAGGATTCTCCCACGATCAGCTCCGCGGAAATCTGATATTCCCGGCCCTGTGGATTGACCGCGCCCGAGAGTTCACACAGGGCGTCGGCGGCCATCTGGCCCAATTTGTCGCGATGAACGTCGACCGTGGTGATCGAGGGATTGCTGTACTCGGCGAGACGGGTGTTGTCAAAACCGGTTACCGAAATGTCCTGCGGCACGCGGCAACCGGCCTTCAGCAGGCCCTTGATGACTCCTACCGCGGTCAAATCGTTGACCGCGATTACCGCCGTCGGGCGCGGCGATAATTTCGCGATCGCCAGGCCTGCAGCCAATCCGCCTTCGAAACGCAGGTCGCCGCGCAAAATCGGTCCAGGTTCCAAGTTCAGAGCCAGCATGCATTTCTCGTAGGCTTGTAATCTTACCAGATTGGATTTGAGCTTAGGTCTGCCGGCCACAAAAGCGATCCGGCGGTGTCCATTGGCGTGCAGATATTTGACGATTTGTTCCACGCCAGAAAAATAATCGATGCGCAGATTGCTCACATACCCGCGCGCCGGAGCCAGATCCAGAAACGTGACCGCAATTTTTCTGCGCACCAATTTTTCGATCAGACGCAAGCCGATTTCGGAAGTCATCACCGCTACGCCGCGAACATTGTGCTCCAGCATGCGCTCAGCGGCCTCTTTTGTCCGGCGCGGATCGTAGTTCGTGTCGCTGAGGATGGCGTCATAGCCAAGCTGCCTCGCGCGGGTCTCAAAGCTCTTGATGACCTCGGGGAAAAAGGGGTTCTCGATGTCGGAAACGATAATGCCCAGCGTGCGGCTGCGGTGCGACGCCAAATGACGCGCATGAACATTGGGAAAATAGCCCAGCCGTTTGACCGCAGACAACACCACCAATCGGGTGCGCCGCCCCACCTTACCCCTTTTGTTCAAAACATTGGAGACCGTTGCCGTGGAGACGCCAGCGGCCTTGGCTACTTCACGGATGGTTACGCTGCTCATCGAATTTGGTGCTCCGTCGTGCAAGAATCCCCCCACCCGCTCATGCGCGCTGAGCAGCCGGCGGCGGGACGGCAGAGTGTAGACCCAATAAAAAAGCTTGACAAGCTTCGTCAGCACATGTTATTCCCCTAAAAACTAGTTGAAAAGCATTAGTTTATTTTGTGCTCGTCGAGGTTAAGCGGTTCACTTCCATTTGGGGAATCAGGGGTCCGGGACTGAAAAGCGATTCTCAAGTTTGACGGGTGATCGGTGCGGTCACCGGGATCTTGGGTAAACGATTGCTGCCTGTCCCGTGCCTGGGCTCGACGAAATGCTCATGGACGCATTTCCTGCGGCTGCTTGCCGGGGGGATGTGGGGAAACTCGGAGGCTAAGGCTATGAATCGAAACGGCATTGTATCTTGGGCGTTGCGGGCCGGGCTGGCGCTGCTCGTTGGCGTGCTGTTTGTGGGGGTCATGCCCCTACGTGCGCAGGTGGATGAAGGCACCATCTTGGGCACCGTCAAGGACAGCTCCGGAGCCACCGTCAACGGCGCCACGGTTACGCTCACGAACGAGGGCACGGGTGCCAGCCTAACCTTCACCACGGGCGCCGACGGCGAGTACAAGTTCACGCCGATCAAGATCGGCAGTTATAAGGTCTCGGCAGTTGGCCCCGGATTTGCGACTCTTACGCAAACCAAAATCAGTGTAGACGTCGGCGCCAACGTAGTCATCGATTTCACCCTCAAGCCGGGTCAGACCACGGTGATTGTCGAGGTAACCGCAGAGCAGCCGGTCCTTGAGACCCAGAGCAGCTCCGTCGGGCAAGTCGTCGATCAGCGCAGCGTCAACGACCTGCCTCTCAACGGTCGCAATTTTACCTTTCTTGCCCAACTCGGTGCCGGCGTAAATACGCCGCAGGCGGACACCCGCGGCAACGCCGCGAGTGGCGCTTTTACCGCCAATGGCCAGCAGCCCTCGCTGAACAACTACCTTCTCGACGGCATCGACAATAACTCGAACACCGTCGACTTCCTGAACGGCACGAACTACGTAGTGCTCCCCCCTGTGGACGCCATTTCCGAGTTCAAGGTGCAGACCACTGATTTCAGCGCGGAATTTGGCCGCTCGGGTGCCGCGGTCCTCAACGCCACCACCAAGTCCGGTACCAACGAATTTCACGGCGCGGCCTGGGAATTTTTCCGCAACGACAAGCTGGATGCCGCGAACTTCTTTGAAAATCAGCAAGGCATCGCCAAGGGAGATTTGCAGCAGAACCAGTTCGGATTTACCGCGGGAGGTCCCGTGGTCATCCCCCATGTCTTCAACGGTCGCAATAAAGTCTTCTTTTTCGGAGACTACGAGGGGCTGCGTCGAGTCCAGGGAGAAACTTCGACCGGTTCGGTTCCCACGGTCGCCGATCGCAACAGCTGGAACGCAGCCTCGGCCAGTTCTCCTATCAATCTTCAGGATCTGATCACTCAACAGACCGGGACCATCCTGGAGCCAGAATGTACCGTCAACGTCGGCGCCGGCGCGTGCCCAGGGGGGGATCAGCTTTCGATTCCGAACGGGACAATATTAGACCCCGCGACCACCCACACCGTCACTGCAGGACAGATCGATCCGGTCACTGGACTGTACGCAACGTCGAGCGGGGCTGTTCGCGAACCGTTTGGTACGTGCGCCCCGGCGACCGTGACCTACACTCTTGCAAGCTGTGGCTTGAACGTAATCCCTTTTAACCGCGTGGATCCGAATGCCATAAAGCTTCTCAATCTCTTCCCGCTGCCAACAACTGGCGGGATCGTATCAAACTACGGGAGTTCGCCGAAGGGCTTTGAACATGCCAACTCCTTCGATACCCGGCTGGACATCAACTTCAACGACAAGAACCAGCTTTTCTTCCGCTTCAGCCTCAAGGACGATCCGCAATTCATTCCCGGGGTCTTCGGCGGGATAGCGGACGGTGGAGCTTTCCAGCAGGGTAATCAGACCGCCAATGCGCAGCAGAGCGTATTGGGCTATACCCATACTTTCTCGCCGACCCTCATCAACGAGATCCGTGTCGGTCTGAACTACCTCAAGACCACGCGTTCCGCGCCCGAAGCCAACACTCTCGGCATTCCGGCGCAGTTTGGAATTGAGGATATCCCGCAGGTTCCATTGAACGGCGGACTTCCTGCCTTCACCATCGAAGGGCTGTCAACCTTGGGCAGCAACAATTTCTTGCCCTCTGATGAAATCAGCTCCACCATCCAGCTTACCGACGATGTGACCAAGATTTACGGCAAGCATGCCTTTAAAATGGGCTTTGAATACCAGCATGTGAAGTTTTCCACCTTGCAGCCGTCTTGGTCTCACGGTCAGTTCGACTACAATGGCGACTTCGTGGGCGTTGCCGGTGCCACGAACAACAGTAACACCGGCCTGGCCAGCCTGCTCCTGACTCCCATCGCCAACACTGCCGGCGACCCCACCTACAATTACCTGGGCGGGACCGACGACATCCGCGAATCCAATATCGGGGAGACCGACGACGGCAAGAACTATTACGGCGGCTTCTTCCTCGACGACTGGAAAGTCACCCCCAAACTAACTCTGAACCTCGGATTGCGTTATGACTTCTTCGGTCAGGTCTTTGAGCACCACAGCGCCCAGGCCAACTTTGATCCGGACGGTCCAGGCGGTGTACCCACGGAGATTTTCCCGTTGGGCAATCCGGCGCTCAGTGAGCTGTCTCCCAGTTTTCTCTCCCTGCTTTCGCAGGACGGCATCGCTCTTCTTGAAACTAACAAATACGGTGGCGGACTCGGGTATTCGCAAAAGGATAACTTTGCCCCGCGCGTAGGCTTCGCCTATCAAGTTACTCCCAAGTTGGTGGTGCGCGGCGGCTTTGGGATCTTCTACGACGCTTTTGAAAATCGTGGATATTCTCCCAATCTTGGCGAGAGCTATCCCTTCCAATTTAGCTTCAACTTCCCGTCGCAGGGGCTGCTTCCCTTGACCTTTCCAGCCGCCGCCGGCTGCACCACTGTCAACGGGACCGCGACTTTTGAGACAGGATTTTCCTGCGCTCCGTTGCAACCCTCGGCGGTTATCGCCACCGGGTTGGCTCTGCCCGGAATCCAGGTCAATTACAAGACCCCCTACAGCATGGGCGGCAATCTGACGATCCAATATCAGATCACTCCCAGTCTGACCTTCCAGGCCGGTTACGTAACCTCACAGGGACGCCACATCGAGACTTTGCCCAACTCGAACAACGTTTCCACGATCGCCAACTATCAGGAGAGTACGAACAACCTGGTTCCTTTCCCGGATTTCGGGCAGGGCGCCAGTTACGTGGCCACGGACGGGAACAGCAGTTACAACGGTTTGCAGACCCAGTTCGAGAAGCGGTTCAGCAACGGGTTGAACTTTCTTGCAACCTATACGTATTCGCAAGTGCGAACCGACGCGCGCGATGCGCTCAATCAGGGCAGCGCGCTAACCAGCTACCGCGGACCGGACGTTCCCGGTTTCGGAATCCATGCGGATTATCAGCTAGCGCCCGAGGACATTCGCAACGTGGTACACCTCAGCGGTGGTTATCAGCTGCCTTTCGGTAAAGGAAAGCACTTCCTTGGCGGAGCCTCCGGGCTTGAAAACGCGGTGGTTGGCGGCTGGAGCATCAACTGGTCATCGACCCTGGAAGGCGGCCAGCCCGTAACGATTAGTTGTCCGCAAACCACCGCGGCCGGTCTGGGTTGCGGCTCTCTGTACGTGGCAGGGCAGAGGGTGAAGATCGGTCTGCACGATATCCCGAGTCCGACTCCGACTGATCCGACCGCGTCGCTCCTGGGCTTGTACTCAAACGGTGCAGCAGCATTTAATCAGCCCTGCGTCATCGGACCAAACGGACTGCCAGAGGCTGGCACGCCGACAGGTTGCGTACCGTTGGCCGGTAACGCCGCGCTCGGCGGCATCGTTCAGCTCGATGGGCCCACCTTCAAGAGGGTCGACTTCTCGGCGTTCAAGGATTTCGCGCTTTCCGAGCGATTTAAGCTCCAGTTCCGCGCCGAATTCTTCAACATCGCCAACCATCCGAACTTCAACGCCCCCAATTTTGGCGGTAACGGCGTTGTAGCCATCTCCGGATCGGGCACGTACACCAGTCCCGACTTCGGCGCCATCGGGTCCACTCGCGACGGTGCATACGATTCGCGGGAGATTCAGTTCGCCCTGAAGCTTTACTACTAGGCCCCAAAAGTGACACCCCGGCAAAGAAGGCGCTTACCAGGCGCCTTCTTTGTTTTTTGATTGCACCTTTTTTTGAGTTGAGCAGCACCTCCATGGCCGGCACAGTGGTAATCTGCAAGTATCGGCGCTCATGAGAAACCGGCCCATCTGGTCCTTTTCTTTGCTTTTCTTGCTCGGCGCTTCGGCACCATGCCGCGGCCATCAGCGGAACCGGCAACTCGATCTCGAGTTTCAGGCTGCAGTCCAGGAATACGACTCCGGCAGGTTTCCGGAAGCCGCCGCGAAGCTGGAGAGTTTATTGCGCGATTCGCCCCAGAGCTTCGAGGTTCAGGAACTGGCTGGACTGGTGTATTCGGCGCAATCGCTGGACGACAAGGCCAACCCGCACCTGGAGAAGGCTGTGGAGTTGAAACCCAACTCCGCGGCGGCCAGGACAAATCTGGCGTCCAATTTGGTGCGCCTCGGAAAGCCGGAACTCGCGGAGATCCAGTTGCAGAAGGCTGTCGTGCTCGAGCCGCTGAATTTCGACGCCAACCACAATCTCGGAGAGCTCTACGTGCAGGCGGGAAAGATCGCCCGAGCGCAACCGTTTCTTGAAAAGGCCCAGCAGATTGATCCCGCCTCCTACGACAACGGTTACGATTTGTCGCTGGCCTACCTGCAAACCGGACGCGTCGCCAACGCCCGCAGGGCAGTGAAAGAGTTGTTGCAGCGCAAAGATACCGCCGAGCTGCACAACCTGCTCGGTGAAATCGAAGAAAAAGACGGTCAATTCGTGGCCGCCGCCAAAGAGTTCGAACTTGCGGCGCATGGCGATCCAAGCGAGAGCAACCTATTTGACTGGGGCAGCGAGCTATTGCTGCACCGTACCCTGGGGCCGGCAGTTGAGGTATTCAAGCAAGCCGCCGCGCGCTATCCAAAGTCACCCCGCCTGGCGATCGGTTTGGGCATGGCGCTGTATGCCCAGGGCAACTACGACGATGCGGTCACCGCGCTGCTGAAGGCTGCGGACCTTAATCCGAGCGATCCGCGCTGCTACCTTTTCCTCTCCCGGGCGTACGATAGTTCACCGACTCACGCGGAGGAAGTGCTTCAGCGCTTCCGTCGTTATGCGGAGTTGCAGCCCACGAGTGCCGAGGCGCAGTATTACTACGCTATGAGCCTCTGGAAAGGCAAACGCGCGCAAGACTCCAATCTCGATCCCAGTGAAATCGAAATGCTGCTACAAAAGTCACTCGCGCTTGACCCGCAACTGGCCGAAGCGCACTTGCAACTCGGCAATCTGTACTTTGATGCGAAGAAGTATCCGCAATCCATTCCCGAGTTTACCCGGGCTTTAGAGCTAAATAGCGATCTCTCTGACGCGCATTACCGGCTGGGACTCGCCTATGTGCGGACCGGCGAGAAGGAACGCGGGCAGTCGCAACTGGCTATTTATCAACGCGTCCGCGAGCAGCACTTGGCGGATCTTGAAAAACAACGCGCGGAGATTCGGCAATTCGTCTACTCGGCAAAGAATGGGGCCGCAAAAGACGCGTCGGCGAAGGAGGCCCCGGCGCAAAAGCCGTAAGCTGCCGAAGTGTCCATGAGCTCTTCCACACCACCGCGACCGCAACTTAGCTCCCCGCGAGCTCAGCAGGAAATTGCCCGCCAAATTTCCTGCGACCGCCGGAATTTCCTGCGCACCGTCGCGGGAGTCGCTCTGGGGAGCACCGTCTTCTGCGGGAGCGCGCTGGCTCGTATGACCGCCGTCCTCAAAAAAAGAAAAGTGGTAGTCGTCACCTTCGGAGGTGGCGCGCGAGACCAGGAAACGTTTGCCCCCGAAGGCCAGGAAAACATCCCGCATCTGCTGGGGGAGCTGATTCCCCAGTCCACCTTCTTCACACAGGTTGTGAATCGCGGGATCCTCGGTCATTACGTGGCCACCGCCAGCCTGGCCACCGGAGTGTACGAGACCCTCAACAACTTTGCGTCCCTGCCGCCCGAACATCCGACGGCCTTCGAATATTTTCGCAAGGATTTGAAGCGGCCGGCCTCGGATGCCTGGGTTGTTGCCCCCAGCAACGGGTTCAATCGTATCGGAGAGAGCAATCACCGCGCGATTGGAGCCGGTTACGGCGCAGGCGTAATTCTCCCGAAACATCTCTTAAGCGCGGCCATGTCCGGCGCGGTCAACGACTATGAGCATCTCCTGCGCGACAGCTATGAAACACCTTTCTACACGCCAGAACTCGGCGGCGGCGAATTTGAACTGCATCAGCTGGAGATGATGCTCAAGCTTTCCGTGAGCGACTTCAAGGCCCACGCGCTGACGCTGTCCAGTCCCGATGAACTCTCCGTCTTCGTGGCCCGTCAGCTGATGCGCCAGCAATCGCCCAGCCTGCTCTGGATCACCCTGCACGATATCGACATTGCCCACGCGGGAGCGTACTCCCTCTACATCGACGGTATCCGCCGCACCGACCGGCTTTGTGCTGATCTCTGGAAAGCCATTCAGAGCGAGCCCGAGTACGCGGGCAACACAACTCTGTTTATTCTTCCGGACTTTGGCCGCGACTCCGATGAGGACGCCGGCGGCAATGGCTTCCAGCATCACCGCACTGGCGATGTGGTGTCGCGCACCACCTGGATGATGGCCCTGGGCGCCGGAGTGCGTCCGGGCCTGGTGTTCGACCGTCCCCTAGAGTCCACCGATCTCGTGCCCACCCTCGGGACAATTCTGGGTTTTTCGCCATCGCTGGCCGAGGGCCAGCCGATCGCGGAGTTGCTGTAGACGCGCGCCCATGCCTGCACAGGATCTCAAACTCGAGCAGTTCAAGGATTACCCGCCCGAGGCCAGGAAGCTGGCTGCAAACTACCTTGCAACATTGCAGCGACTGCCCCTGGCCTTTTTGCCGAGCTTGCTGCGCGAGCTTATTGAGTACGATTTCAAGTTTCCAGCAGAGCGCCGCGCCCTCGAGAAAGAGCTGGCAAATCTGAGCGCGCTCTCCCCCGCCGAGACGGAGACTTGGCTGCACGGTTTCGCGCAAATCCGTCTCTCTGCCGCTCTCGGGCAGATGGACTGGATAAACGCGCCCGCGCAATTTGTCGAACAGCTCTCCGCGCATCTTTGGTCCACCCATCAACTGGACGCTTTTCGCGCTGCGGCGCTCGATTACGCGGCTCGTCTGCGCCTAGCCGTGCCACCGGAAGCGCCCCCCATGCCGCGGCTGGGAATAACCATCGTCGGGCAGGGTGCCGGACAGGACACGGCGGCTGCTCCGAGTCACCTTTTCCGCAAACTGCGCCCGCATGGCGTGTATTTCAGCAATGTCAAGCCGGACAATGGAGCGAAGTTATTGCTCGCTTCCGTCTCTGCCAGGGCCACAGCTCAGCCCGCGGCCTTTGCCCACTGGTATGTGGACGGCGGTCAGGCTATTGAGCACGATCCAGCGATTACGTCTGTCTCCTATCACGCGCTTGAACCTGCCCGCGCAGCGTTGTCCAGCAAGATGCGCGCGGAAATTGAACGTCCCGGTATGGGACCGGAAGCCCTGCGCACGCTGCTCGCGCGCCTGCGCCCGGCCGATCTCGGCCTAAACAGCGCCGATGATACGGTGTTGAGTCACTTCCAGGTCAAATTACTGACGGAAGGCTCAGGAACACAGGTCTTCAGCACGACCTTCGCGCAATGGACGGCCCGCGAGGTGTTGCGCCGTGCACAGCCGCTCACTCTGCTGGTTCGCTTCGCGCCGCGGCAGCGCCAGCGGCCGATGAATGAACTGCTCTACGGAAATCGCGAGCGCGCCGATCTCGATGCCGAAGGTTCCCTAGTGGACGCTGACTTTGGCGCCTACTACAACTGGATCAACCAGCAGCGCCTTCCCGGAGACGAGAAATCTTCATTCGTGGTTTGGTTTGAAGATCATCGCGAGGCCGTCGCCATCGGCCCGGCTTTGCCGCGTGGCACGCAATCAAGTGACGCCGTCGACTTAAGCCAGCTATTAAGCTGGACAAGCTGACAAGCGAGATCCCTTTTCACCCCCAATAGGAGAACCATGCAGCGACGAGACTTTCTTAAAACCACGACCACCGTACTTGCCGGAGCGACTCTCGCCCCCCGGTCCCTGGCAATCAATCCCGCTCGCGCCAGCGATTCTGGCGGCGCAGGGAGGATGGTGCTCCCCATCAACCGGAACTGGCGCTACAACCGAGCCTTTGTCGAAGGCGCGCATGCGCGGGACTTCGATGATTCCGGTTTTGCGCGTGTGGTCATTCCCCATACCAACGCCCGGCTTCCGTGGCACAGTTTTGACGAAAAGGAATATGAATTTATTTCGATCTATCGCCGGAGTTTCAAACTTCCGTCGGAAGCCGCGGGCCGCCACGTCTTCGTAGATTTTGAGGGAGTGATGACCGCCTCTACGGTGTGGATCAATGGCGTGCGCCTCGGCGAATACAAAGGAGGATACACGCCGTTTTCCTTTGACCTTACTCCGCACCTTGATTTTAACGGGGAGAACGTGCTGGCCGTGGATGTGGACTCGCGCGAACGGCCGGACATCCCGCCGTTTGGCTATCAGATTGACTACCTCACCTTTGGCGGCATCTATCGCGAAGTTTCGTTGCGCATCGTTCCCGGAACATTTATCGAGAACATTTTTGCCAAACCCAAGGACGTGCTCAGCGCGCATCCCAGTCTCGAGGTGGACTGCCACGTGATGCGCATCGAAGCATCGCGCCAAGAGATGACTTTAGAGGTGGAACTGCGCGACGGCGACCGTTCCGTGGCCAAATCCTCGCAGCGCGTGCCACCGGGGGAAGCCGCGCCGCAACCCGCGGTGCATACGATCCATATCGAGAATCTAGCCGGCATCAAGCTTTGGGATCTCGCGCATCCACACCTGTACTCGGTTCACGTGAGACTTGTGCGCGGAACCGAGGTGGTCGATGACGACCGTCGCACCATTGGTTTTCGCCAAGCGCAATTCACCGATCACGGCTTCGAATTGAACGGCACGGTCATTAAACTGCGCGGTCTCGATCGCCACCAGACGTTTCCTTTTGTCGGGCAAGCCATGCCCGGCCGGGCCCAGCGCAGCGACGCGCGCATCCTGCGCAACAAGCTGAAATGCAATATTGTCCGCACCTCGCACTATCCGCAATCACGCCACTTTCTGGACGCCTGCGACGAATTGGGGTTGCTGGTTCTCGAGGAAATTCCCGGCTGGCAGCACATCGGCGACGAACCGTGGAAACAGATTTCCATCGATAACGTAAGCCGCATGATCCGGCGCGACTGGAATCACCCGAGCATCATTCTCTGGGGCGTGCGTATTAATGAGTCGCTTGACGATCACGACTTTTATACGCGAACCAACGCCACCGCTCACAGCCTCGATGCGACGCGCCAGACAGGCGGTATCCGTTATTTCCAGAGTTCGGAGTTCCTCGAAGACGTCTTTACCATGAACGATTTTGGCTTCCCGTTGCAGCCGCCGAATCACCCGCGTTATCTGAACACGGAATTTGTGGGCCATACCTATCCGACCAAGACCATCGACCAGATCGAGCGCCTCACCGAACACACCCTGCGCCACGCTCGCATTCATGATCAATTGGCTTCCAACCCGCAATACGCCGGTGGCATAGGCTGGTGCGCGTTCGACTACAACACCCATGGAGACTTCGGCTCCGGCGATCGCATCTGCTACCACGGTGTCACGGATATTTTTCGCGAACCCAAGCCCGCAGCGGGCTTTTACAAATCACAGTGCGATCCCTCGGATGAAATAGTCCTTGAGCCCGCTTTCCACTGGGCTCGCGGCGACGAGTCCATCGGGTTCACCAAAGCGGTGGTGTGCTCCAACTGCGATCATCTGAAATTTTACATCGCGGACAAATTAGTGGCGGAGGCCGACCCCAACAAAGCCGAATTTCAGCATCTGCGTTTCGCGCCGTTTTTCGCGGACTTGAGCCAGGTCGTCCGCAACTGGGGAGACCTGCGCATTGAGGGCTACATCCAAGGCCGCCAGGTAATCAGCAAGTCCCTTTCCGGCAAAGGCATCGACCAGAAGTTCGCTTTGTTGCCGGACGACACGCGGCTAAACGCCGACGGCGCCGACACAACTCGCTTGGTGATACGGGTCAGCGATGAATTCGGCGCCATCCGGCCCTTCGCCAACGACCCCATCAAGCTCGAGCTCGTAGGTCCGGCGGAGATCATCGGTGACAATCCATTCTCACTGATTGGCGGCACGGGCGCGATTTGGATTCGCGCCAAGGAAGAGCCAGGCACAGCGATACTCACCGCTTCCCACCCGATTCTTGGCAAGGAAAGCGTGCAGCTAGAAATTGCTGCGGTTCCCGCGGAACTCGTGTAGCTTAGAAATACTCGCGTCTTAGTTTCATGGTGGGACAGCAAACGCTCTGTGGGCCGGTGACTTGAAAGCTTTTATTTTGTCCATCCGAGGTGCTCGCGGGATTGCGGGGCACGATCGGGCGGCCGTGTCCCTCAGCGTTCCGTTCGGTGGAGCAGCCTGCGGCAGGCGATGCGCGCTCGAGCCCAAACAGGCATCGGCACAGCCGACGGGGTCGGTTGACTCGGTCGGAGGATGTTTGCCTGGTTTTAGATGGTATGACCATCATGCCAAGCCCGTTTGCGAGTTCGCTGAATCATTAAAAGTAATCGCGTCCATTATTGATTTTGCTTGACACTACTGAAGTTACGGTGGTATAGCCGCTATACCGATTGTTGTGGGGGGAGGTCCTCAATGAGCTTCAAGACTGTTCAGAACCCGTGGTGGGCAGGGGCCAAGACAGGGGTGGCCGCTAGAATCCTGGGATCGCTACTGGTGGTTCTGTTGGGATGCGGGCAACTGTTCGGGCAGGGTAGTACTGGGCAGATCGCCGGGAGTGTGACCGACTCCTCGGGCGGGAACGTCTCGGCCGCGACGGTCACAATTACCGACGTGGCGCGGGGTGTTTCCAAGACCCTGACCACGGACGAATCGGCAGAATACGTCGCCACGGGACTCGAGCCGGGTACCTATAAGGTTCGCGTGGAGGCCAAGGGCTTCAAGGTTTTTGAACGGCAGAATATTTTGCTCGAGGTAGCGAAAGAAGTTCGCGTGGACGTAGTGCTGCAGACCGGCGCGATGTCGGACGTAGTGACGGTAACCGAGGAGATTCCTCTTGTGGATTCGAGCACGGCGACCCTCGGCGGTACTATCAACAACGAAGTGATCAATGACCTACCTTTGAACGGTCGCAATTACCAAAACTTGCTGACTTTGCGGCCTGGGGTGATGGTTTATCCCGGAGGCGGACCTTGGACGCAAAGCACCAACGGCATTCGCCCGGAAGAGATGAGCTTCATCGTCGACGGATTGCCGAACGATGAGCAATTTCAGGGAACGAGTATCACGAATGCGGCGGTAGTGATCGGCGATGCCGCGACGATCCTGCCGATTGACGCCATTCAGGAATTTAACACCCAGGTGAATCCCAAGGCTGAGTTTGGTTGGAAGACTGGCGCTGTCACCAGCGTGGGTTTGAAGTCCGGTACAAACGAACTCCATGGTACTGCGTACGCCTACGGGCGGTCCGATTCCTTCGACGCACGTGATTATTTTAACGCGGACACCGAGCCCAAAGCGCCGGTCGAACTGGAGCAGTGGGGAACCACTCTGGGCGGACGTATCGTTCCGGACAAACTTTTCTTCTTCGGCGGGTACGAGCAGCAAAAATATACGGTCGGTAGTTCCGCGCCGATTACTGTGCCCACGACGATCTCGCTTGGAGGCGATCAGGCAAACAGCATACCTGACGCCATTGCTGCGATAACCGGCGCTGGTCTCACCCCGGTTGGTGCGAGTTTAGGACTGCTCGGTTGCCCCACGACGGCCCCGTACACGCCGTGTACGGGAAAGTATTTTGGCAGCAACAGCAGCACCTCGACTAGTGAGAACCCGACTTATCCCAATACTAATTTGTCGCGAAACGTGCTGGGGAAGGTGGATTATCACATAAGCGACCATTTCTCACTGAACGGTTCATATTTTTTTGGCAATGATGGTCTGGTCGGCGAGGACACACCGTACACCAACGAGGCATTTCTGACGCACGTGCATTCGCGCGCGCAGATGGCTGCCGGGCACTTCGCATGGACGCCGAGTTCGGTGTGGGCAAACGAGCTACGATTCGGTGTTACGCGCTACACGCTGAGCATCACCCCCGGGGACCAAGGGACGCCCGCATCGGCCTATGGGTTGTACACCGGCGTTACCAACCCGATTATCGGGGGGTTGCCATCCATTCAACTGGGAGGCTTTACAGCGCTAGGAAATTTCTTCAGTTTTCCCAAATTCGTCGGGCCTGATAATACCTACAATCTTGTTGATCAGGTATCTCATTTCTTCGGGAAGCACGCACTTAAATTCGGCGGCGAGCTGCGAGACATGGACGTCACCCAGGCCACTTGGCGACGCGCGCGCGGACAGATTAATTTCAATGGCGGTAACGCAACCATCGACGGGAATCCGTCGACAGCGCTCGAAGACTTTTTGCTTGGCCTTCCCAGCAGCGCGAAACTGCTGGCGACCACTCCGGACCCGATAACGGGTTCGCCAGAACGTCATCTGCGGCAATGGGGTTATGCCGGATTCATTGAGGATGATTGGCGGGTAAAACCCCGGGTGACTCTAAACCTCGGGCTGCGCTACGAATATGCTACACCTCCGACAGAAGCGCACAACCTGCTCGGCAATTTTGATCCCAATTCGGGGTTGGTCCAAGTTGGCGATCAAATCCCTTCGATCTACAAGGGGGATCACACCAACTTCGCTCCGCGTCTTGGTGTCGCGTGGGACGTGACCGGTCATGGCACGACGATTCTCCGCGCCGGAGCTGGGATCGCCTACGACCTGATTACCATGAACACTTTCCTGTCCCAGCAGAATACGAATAATGCGCCAACATTGGGGCTCGGTGTAATTCCGACCGGCGCTGCCATCGTGGTCAACGGCGTCTCGACTCCGGGCACGGGCACGATTTTGACCACTGGACTCAATATTCCTGGCTCGTCGCTGAGTTGGCCGGGCACATCGGGAGGACCGTATATTTTTCCGGGAAATCTGGCGAGTGCAGTTGAATGTGGCGACGGAGTTGGTAGCGATCCAGGGCCCTGCTCGATCTTAGGATTTGCCCGGGACTACAACACCCCTTGGGTCGGTGTCTGGAATTTGGGCATCCAGCACGCCTTCTCCAGCAGATTGTCACTCGACGTCGCGTACGTCGGCGATCACGGGGATAAGCTGCTCGGGATACGAGACTTGAACCAGCCGCCGCCCACGGTGAACGGAAGCGGCGTCGGACCATACGCGGCGAAATTTCCTTATCTCGGTGTGATCAACCAGTTGGGCAATCTATACAAGTCCAACTACAATGGCCTGCAGAACACCCTGACGGTGCGCAACTACCACGGCGTCGGTTTGCTCGTGGGCTACACCTATTCGCATGCGTTGGACAACATGTCGTTTAACTGGAACCAGTATTTGCCGCAGGACAGCACGCGTCCTACCGCAGACTACGCGAGCAGTGATTTCGATATCAGGCATCGCTTCACCGCGAGCCTGACATATGCCATTCCAGGGAAAAAGACGTGGGGACAACTGCTCGAAGGCTGGCAGATCAACTCCATACTGACGCTGCAAACCGCCCAGCCGTGGAATATGTTCGATCAAAATGACAATTTCAGCGGCACCGGGGAAGCCACCGACCGCTGGGATTTTTTCGGGAATCCCAGCGATTTCCACTCCCGGGCGTCGACACCTATTCCGTGTTTCGGACCGGGCGGCAACGGAGCCTGCAGTGGGACAGCGATTCCCAACGCCTGCACGACGGATGCCCAATCGATTGGTCCGAATGCGGTCGCTTCCCTCGACGCAGTTGGGTACTGCTACATGGTCAAGAATTCCGTGCTAATCCCGAACGCTCTGGGAGGCTTCGGTACCCTCGGACGGAATGCTTTTAGGGATCTGGGTTTCCGCAACCTAGATTTGTCGATCACCAAGGGTTGGAAATTCAAAGAACGCTTGACCGTGCAGTTCCGCGCGGAGATGTTCAACGTTCTCAACCATCCAAATTTTGCCAATCCTTGGGATGGGACCAGCGGCTACGGCCCAGCCGGGGGATTTTCGGATCCGTCCCAGCCAGCGAATTTTGGCTGCGGATGTGCAACCCCAGATCAAGCTGCAGCGAATCCCGTGCTGGGTTCGGGTGGGGCGAGAGACATTCAGTTGGGGTTGAAGCTGATTTTCTGACCGATCGAACGAGATTCTCGAACCTGGATGCCGGACGCGAGTCCGGCTTTCCCGTTTAATGGGCAGACATAAATCGACTTGGGGAAAATGCCATGATGTTCAGCATTTGTGCGAAGCAATTGCATCGACACCTGATACGGCGATTATTGATGCTGGGCGCCATCATGCTGACGTTATCCTCGGCCAGCGCCATGTGTTCGCGCGCGGCAGATGCGAATCCGGTGGTGACGAAGCCTGACCAGGCGTTCGTGCAGGCCGCGGCGAAGGGCGATAGGGCAGCCTTGGGCTCGCTGCTGGACTCGGAATTCACCTGGACCGATGCAGACGGCAAGACGTTGACTCGAAGTGAGGTGCTGCAAGCTTTGCCGGCTCCAGCGCTTGGCGATCAAAGCGGTGCTGAGGTGAAAGAGTCAACTTACGACGATGTTGGGACGATTACGGCCAGCCGTGGAAAAATGTACGTGCTGCGGATTTGGGTGAAGCGTGCGGAAGGCTGGCGCGTTTTGGTTTATCACGAGGTCAAGCAACTCGATCAACCGGCCGCGACAAATGGCACGGGAGTTTCCGTGTGCGAGAATCCCTGCCAGACCGTGCCGTACCAGGCGCAGAACGACGCGGAGCGCGCGATCATCGCCTCGTGGCAAGCATTGGAAACCGGAGTCACGGCCCACGACGCGGCAGCCTGGGCTCCACACATTGCGGAAGAGTTTGTGCAGGTCAGCTCAAATAGCGATCATCCGCTGTCCAAGGCTGCGCGCATGGCGATTTTGGATAAACAGAAGGATAGCGGCGTGGGTTCGGCGCCCTCGCCGCTCGTGTCCGCCAAGATGTTTGATTTTCGCGACGCGGTGGTGATGACCTGTTTGCATCAGCCATTCAAAGGCAAGGCCGTGCAGGTGAGTCGTTTGTGGATTAAGCGCGACGGGAAGTGGGTGATGACCATCAGCTTTCAGACCGCGATTCAGGGCGCCAGAGGTTGACTACTCTTCCGTTAAATCGACTTGATCGATGACGGGATTTTGTAGGGTGCCGACTCCTTCCACGTAAATTTCGACGGTGTCGCCGGCTACCACGGGGCCTACGCCCTCGGGCGTACCCGTGGCGATCAGGTCTCCGGGCATCAGAGTCATAACATTAGAGATGTAATGGATGAGTACGTCCAGCGGGAAGATCAAGTCTCGCGTGCTGCCGTGCTGATGCAATTTTCCGTTCACGCGAGTTTCCACGTTTACGCCCTTCCAGGGATCGATTTCATCGGTAACAATCGGGCCCACCGGGCAGAAGGTATCGAAGCCTTTGCCGCGCACCCACTGGCTATCTTTTTTTTGCAGATCGCGGGCGGTGATGTCGTTTAGCGCGGTATAGCCGTGGATGTACGGGCGGACATCCGCTCCTCGAGGCAATCGGAAGCATGAGCGAGCGATGATTACGGCGAGTTCGCCTTCGTAGTGGATTAATTCGGAGGCTTTTGGACGAACGATATTTTTCCCGGGGGCAAGAAGGGAGGATGGCGGTTTGAAGAAGAGAAGAGGTTCACGCGGGACTTCGCTGCCCATCTCCGCAGCGTGTGCTCGATAGTTGCGGCCGACGCAGACAATTTTCGTGGGTTGAACGGGGGCGAGGAGAGTTGCGTCGGCCAGCGCCACGGGATCGATACGCTCGGCGCCGTGGCCTTGATCGCCGTCCTGTCCGAGCGCGGGATTTTGCAGGAGAAGGGTGATTTTATCGATCCCGGCTTGCGATTCAATGCGGCCGTAACGGGACTGACCTTGGTGTTCGAAGCGGCAGTAACGCACGGAGCCTCCTTAGAGCAATTGCGGAACAACGGGGTGGACTACCCAGAGCGCAAGCGGGCTGCGTTCCTGCAAACACGAAAGCGAAGCTAGGCGCTTTGGTAAAGCTTGGTCAGTACGAACTCGCGATGGCCGAGGGCTTCGGCGCAGGTCAGCCGGCCGTTGCAGGTGCGCAGCACGATTTCAATTAGGCGGTCGCCGGCTTCCTCAAGGGTCATCTCCCGGCGCAATATGCCCGAAACGTCCAGATCGATGTGCTCGCTCATGGTACGAGCGGTTTTGGGATTGGCGGTGAGTTTTATTACCGGTTCGATGGGGTTTCCGATGACATTGCCCTGGCCGGTCGGAAAAAGGTGCACCACAAAACCGGCGGCGGCTTGCAGCGTGACGCATTCGGCGGCGGCCGAAGAGGTATCCATGTAATAGAGGCCGGGGCCTCGGCCCGGGGCTTCGGCCGGTTTCAGGACCTCGATGAATTTGGTTTTTCTGCCGATTTTCTGCAGGTTGCCGAAGGCTTTTTCCTCAATGGTGGTCAGGCCGCCGGCGATATTGCCCTTGGTGGGCTGAGATTCAGAGAGATCGCTGGTCTTGTGGCGGTCGATAACCGCCTGATAGGCGTCAAAAACTTCCATGAATTTCTGCTTCACTTCCGGTGTGGCGGCGCGGCTCGCGCAGACCACTTCAGCGCCGGTGAGTTCAGAAGTTTCGCCGAAGCAGGTGGTGACTCCGAGGGGATCGAGCTTGTCGATCAGGCGGCCCACCGTGGGGCAACTGGCCAAGCCGGAAGTGGTGTCGCTCTCGCCGCATTTGGTGGAGATGAAGAGCTCTTCGATATCGCAGCTTTCGCGTTGCTTTTCGCTGGCCCATTGCACGTATTCGCGGGCTTTGCGCGAGGCCGAAGCGATGGTGCTTATATCGCCGTGGCCCTCAATTGCGAAACCTTCTACCGGTTTGCCAGTCTTGGCGATGCCGTCGACAACACGCCCGGTCCAACCGGGCTCGATGCCAATGACCACGCATGCGGCGACGTTCGGATTGCAACCCGTGCCGATGAGCGTGCGGAAGTGCAGTTCGAGGTCCTCGCCGAATTGCAAGCGGCCGTAGGCGTGGGGCAGCGCCAGCGTGCCTTTGATATTGTTCGCCACGGCTTCCGCAGCGGCGTTGGAGAGATCGTCGAGCGGAAGAATGACGACGTGGTTGCGGATTCCTACGCGGCCGTTTTCGCGCCGATAACCGGAGAACCGATAGCGTTCCATGGCTTCGATTACCACCTCTTCGTCTTGAGATTGTGAACGTGCACGTGGTGACCTTTGCCGACACCAGCGACAATGCGACCGACGTCATGGCCGTACTTGAGAACCGTGTCGCCGACCTTCAAATCCTGCAGTGCGATCTTATGGCCCAGCGGGACCACGTCGCGAGACTTGAGCGTGATGGTCTCATCCGTCTCCATGATCCAGCCGGTCACGTCCGTGTCGGGCTGCAGATCTTCAACGACCACGACGCCGACGGTATCGGCTTTGTCGTGGACAATGAAATGAGTGGGCATGCTGTCGTTCTCCTTCGCCTCGCGCGGCCCGTGACGGGCAGATGACGGTCACAAATTCCGCGGCACATTTTCCAACAAGCGCATTACTTCGGCGCCGGCTTTGGTCACTTCATCGCGCAGGATCGCCTCGGCGAGCGCAGCGTCGCGATTCTTGATGGCCGAGAGCGTCGCGCGCAAATCGGCAAGGCTTTCTTTGGACCGCTGGCCGGAGCGCTGGGGGTGGCCGAGGCCGACGGCACGCCAGCGCCATATGCGCACGTGAAGTGTTCCGAGCATGGAGGAAAGAGTTTCGCTTCCGGCCCCTTCAAAGAGGACTTCAAAGAAACGGTTCTTGCTAGCCAGGATCAGCTCGGTATTGCCCTCAGCGTAGGCCGCCGCGGTCGCGTCGAGTTCTTTTTCCAGGCGATCGATATCGCCATCGTTGGCATTTTCGGCAAACAGACGCGCGGCCAGGCCCTCGAGCACGGCGCGAATTACGTATAGATCGCGGGCCTCGGAGAGGGTGAGCTCGCGGACGATGGGCCCTTTATTGGGGATGATGGCGACGAGCCCTTCGGACTCAAGTTGGCGCAGAGCCTCGCGGATGACCGTGCGGGACACGCCCAGCATGGCGATCAGTTCGCGCTCGATGAGGCGCGCGCCAGGTGGGAGGCGACCCTCGATGATAGATTGGCGGAGTTCGTCGAGGACTTGGCGGCGTAGTGGCGCCGCGGACTTTTCGATCCACGGGAGAGGCGAGGCAGGCAAAGGACTTGACTGCTGCATATTCTCGTAATACTGTACGATGAGAACGGTCGATTTGCAATCGGCTTTTCGTCTGAATTGGCACCCGGTTTGGCGAAATTTCTGGGGGCAGGGAGCTTTATGGCGGGGAACCCCGTGAAGGTCGGGATCGTTGGCTTGGGCCGGTGGGCCAAGGTGCTGACCAGAGCAGCGGGAACGTCGCGAGCGCTCAAGATCGTTGCTGGCTTTAGCCGCTCTGAGGAGAAGAGATCGGCATTTGCGCGGGAGGTCGGCGTGCCTGGCGTGCCGGATCTGCAGACCATGCTCTCCGACCCCGAGATTGTGGGGGTGATTCTGACGGTTCCCAACGAACAGCACCTGCCGGTGGCGGAGGAGGTGGCCAAGGCGGGCAAACATGTATACACCGAAAAGCCCATCGCCAGCACGCTCGAAGACGGACTGAAGATCGCCGCGCTCGAAGAAAAGTACGGAATCACCGTTACCGTGGGGCATAGTGCGAGGCTGATGGCGGGAATAAGGCAGATCCGATTGGCCATCGAAAGCGGCGAGCTCGGCCGGGTAGCGTTCATCGAAGCAAATTTCTCAAACGAACGTGCCCTGGAACTTACTCCCAAGACATGGCGCTGGTACAAGGACAAAGCGCCGGGAGGTCCCTTATCACAGTTGGCGATTCACCAATTCGACGTCCTGCGCTACCTCGGCGGAGAAGTCGTGGAGGCCAGCTCGATGGCCTCGAAGCTCTCCCCGGTGGGCGCGGAAGTGGATGATCAGTCGATGACCTTAGTAAGGTTTGCCGATGGCAAGATCGGATACGTGGGTTCGTGCTGGACATCCCCGGGAGTTTTTGCCGTGCGCGTGTTCGGAGCGAAGGGCCTGATGCATTACGAGATCGATTTCGGGACCTGGGATGATCCGGGGAAGTTGCACGAAACTTCCACGCTCTACATCCAGCGCGGGAAGAACGGGTATGGGAGCCGCGAAGAGCAGAAGGTTCCGCCAAGCGATATGTTTCGAACGGAGTTGGAATTATTCGCCGAAAGCTGCCGCACCGGAAAGCGCAACGAACTGACGGCGGAGAATGGCAATGCCGCCGTGGCGGTTGTCAATGCCGCTCTGCGATCGATCGAACGAAAAGGGCAGGTGGTAAGCATCGCGGAAGTGATGGAGCTTGCGCGCAAGCGAGTGGCCGAGGAGAGCCAGGTTGCCTAGCCGCTATTTCATCGAGTTGACGCAGCCGGAGATCGCGGCGCAGTTGAAAAAAAATCCCCTGGTCATTTTGCCGCAGGGCAGCGTCGAGCAGCACGGGCCGCATCTGCCGACGGGTACGGACATTTATGCCTCCGATGTGATTGCGCACGCGGTTGCGGAACGCATGGACGGCCTGGTGCTGCCGGGCGGGCCGCTGGGTGTTACGCCGCTGCACATGCCCTTTGAGGGTACGATAACACTGTCGCCGGACACCTACATGCGGGTGGTTATTGAAACCTGTGCGTCGATGGCCGCGCACGGCGCCAAATACCTGCTGATATTGAACTGGCATGAATTGAACATCCCCCCGCTCGGAGTGGCCGCAGACACCCTGCACCGCGAATATGGCATGACCGTGCTCACGGTGCAGGCCTGCTTTGTCGCGGAAGACATGTTCGGCCGGGACTGCGGGGGATTGACCCATGGCGGAGAGATCGAGGCCCTGGCGGTACTGGCGTATCGCCCTGATTTGGTACATCTGGACCGGATTGATTATTCGTCGGACCACGCTCACGGGAAAAAGATGGACGGGCTGCGCCGTACGCGGAGCTACCAGCCGGTGTTGAGCGATGTCCGCTCCATCGCACCTACGGGATGGTATGGCAGCCCGCAACACGCAACCGTGGAAAAGGCGCAACGTATGGTCGTGGCGGTTGCCGGTGCCATTGCCACGGAGTCGGCGCAGATCTTCCAGCAACTCGACCGTATTCAGGGCGGCGTAAGCGAAATAAAGCGGTTGAGCAGAGAAGCAAAATGACTCGCGTTTTCAATCAAGGGGATGCGCAGGCGCTGGCTCTTCCGGGCCGGAAAGCCCTGGAAATTGTTTCGGGGGCCCGCGGGGCGCGGGGCGTAACCTTGCGCCTCGTGGAGATTCCCGTGACGCAACCGGGCGCGGCCCGGCGCAGCGGACACCAGCACCACGATTTCGAGGAGTGCATCTTTGTATTGTCCGGGCATGGCACAACCGCGGCCGATAGTGGCGAGTATAAGCTCGGGCCGGGAGACACGCTCTTGGTCTCGCCCGGCGACAGGCACGCGACCCGCAACACCGGCACGGAACCGCTGAAGCTGTTGTGTTTCTTCCCCGTGCCTGACATCACGGCGGGGACGGACGAGCAGAGCGACGATCGGAAAGGTCCACCCGAGGCATGAGCCGCGAGGTGTTGTGTCTGCGACCTCTGGCGGATTTTGAACGGGCGGGCGCGCTGCCGCCCGGGTCGCTGGAGGTTGTCTATCGCTCGCCAGACGATGCGGATGTTCCCGAGTTAATGAAACGGGCCAGCGCGCTGATGATCCCGGCGGTGGGTCCAAAACTTTCACAGGGCTTATTTGAAAATACAAAATTGAGGCTGGTGCAAGTTACGGGTGCCGGCTTGGATCGCCTCGATAAAGGGCTGTTGGAGCGACTGGGAATCCCCTTGGCCAATGTTCCGGGTGGCAGCAATGGCGCTCTGGCGGAGTATGCGGTTACGGCGGCGTCCGTTCTTTTGCGCAGATTGGCCTGGGCCGATGCTGAGATTCGAGCCGGCAACTACCGAGCCTTTCGCGCACGGATGGTCGCCGATAATCTCCCGGGACTCGCGGGGCTTTTGGTTGGCGTGGTGGGACTCGGAACCATCGGGCAAGCCGTGGCCGAAGCTTTTCATAAAATGGACTGCCGAATCTGCTACTACGACCCGGCCCCGCGCGACCCTACAGCAGCTGGGATGATTGGTGCGAGCGCGCTCGATCTCAAACAACTCCTGGCAACCGCAGATGTCGTCACCTTACACGTACCATTTCTGCCCGAGACGCAAGGACTCATCGGGGCCTCGCAGCTTGCCGCGATGAAGCCGGGTGCCGTCTTGATTCAGGCATCGCGAGGCGGGGTTGTGGATGAAGTGGCGCTGGCGCAAAGCTTAAAGTCCGGACACCTCGGCGGCGCTGCCGTAGACGTATACCCGAGCGAACCCCCGCCGGGAGATAACCCGCTTTTCTCCTTAGAGGGTGAAGCTGCTCGCCGCCTGCTCTTCACGCCACACATCGCCGGAGTTACCCGGCAGTCGGCAACATTTCTTTTCCGTTCCGCGTGGCAGAACGTCGAGCGCGTATTGATCCAGAACCAAGCCCCACGGAATTGCGTGTAGCGAAATATAACGCGAGGCCGCGAGCTTTCAGCGCGGCTCGGACGCGATATAGACGGAGACCGGCGAGTGAGCAAAGGATCGATTACCGCCCGGCGGCCTTGGTACCGCAGCCTCTACGTGCAAGTTCTCGTCGCAATTGTTTGCGGCATACTGATCGGCCATTTTTTCCCGCACACCGGCATCGCCCTGAAGCCCTTGGGCGATGCATTCGTAGCATTGATCCGCATGATGATCGCCCCGGTGATTTTCTGTGTCGTGGTGCAAGGCATCGCTTCGGCTGGCGACTTGAGAAAGGTTGGACGCGTCGGAGTGAAGGCTCTGGCGTATTTCGAGATCGTCTCCACCCTTGCGCTAATCACCGGCGTTGTGGTCGCCGCCATATTTCATCCGGGCAGGGGATTCAATATTGACCCGGCGACGCTGGATGCGAAAACCGTGGCGACCTTTGTCGGGCGGGCCAAGGACGTTGGCATTGTGCCGTTCCTGGTGGGTATCGTGCCGCGGACCTTTGTGGACGCGTTCGCCGGCGGCGACGTTTTGCAGGTCTTGTTAATCTCGGTTTTGAGCGGCCTGGCGGTTTCGCAGCTCGGTTCGGCCGGCCAGCGGATTACGCGCGGGCTTGGTCTCGCCACGAAGGTTGTTTTTGCCGTCATCCGCATCATCACCAAGGTTGCGCCGCTCGGCGCTCTCGGCGGAATGGCGTTCACTGTCGGAAGTTACGGCCTGGGCTCGTTGTCGAACCTGCTGCAGTTGATTGGCACGTTTTATCTCACCAGCGTTGTGTTTGTGCTGGTGGTGCTCGGCACCATCATGCACTGCATGGGCTTTTCCATCTTTCGATTCATCGCCTATATCAAGGACGAGTTGCTGATTGTGTTGGGCACGAGTTCATCGGAGACCGTGCTGCCGGACATGATGCGAAAACTGGAGTGTTTGGGCGCCCCGCCGGCCGTCGTGGGACTGGTCTTCCCCGTGGGATACAGCTTTAACACCGACGGCACGAACATCTATCTGACCCTGGCGGTTATTTTTCTGGCGCAGGCGACGAATACTCACTTGGCGCTCGGCCAAATGGTCGGCATCGTGCTTTTCGCCATGGTCGCGTCGAAGGGAGCCTCCGGGGTAACCGGCACTGGTTTTGTGACCTTGGCGGCGATCTTGACCGCCGTTCCCGCCATACCGATTCAAGCCTTGGCTATCTTAGTGGGGATCGACAAGTTTATGAGTGAGTGCCGCGCGCTGACCAACGTGGTGGGAAATGGCGTGGCCACGCTCGTGGTGAGCAGCTGGGAGGGTGAACTAGATATTCCCAAAACGCGTGCAGCGATGGAACATGCCGTGGAGAACGGCGAGATTAAGACGGCCTAGCAGTCGCGTGCCGGGTGTCGATTGTCGAGGTACTGCAAGACGACGCTGCGCGCTATAATTGACGAGATCAGGAACTGCGCTTCGCGGCCGTCTGAATCCATGGTTAAGAGAAACCCGTGATCAGCTCACTGCTAGATCGCCGCAATTTTCTCCGCGTTTCCGCTCTGAGCGGAGGCGGCGTGCTGCTGGCTTGCTATCTTGAGCCTGCTGTCAAGGTTTTAGCCGCCGCAGCGCAGGGAGTACCGAGTGGCGGTCCCTCGTTTGCACCCACAGCATTCGTTCGCGTCGCGGCGGATGGCGCGGTGACGATTATGGCCAAAAATCCGGAGATCGGGCAGGGCGTCAAGACCAGCCTGCCCATGATCATCGCGGACGAATTCGACGTGGACTGGAAAGATGTGCGCGTCGAGCAGGCGGACCTCGACGAATCCAAGTATGGCCCGCAGCGTGCCGGTGGGAGCACGGCAACGCCTGTTAACTGGAATCCGCTTCGTCAAGTCGGAGCTGCCTGCCGACAGATGTTCGTGGCCGCAGCAGCGCAGACGTGGTCGGTACCTGAGGCCGAGTGCGAAACCTCCTCGGGCCAGGTCACACATCCGTTGAGTAAGCGCACTCTTGGCTACGGTGCATTGGCCGGTAAAGTCGCGACGCTGACTCCGCCAGATCTTAAAACTGTCAAACTGAGAGACGCGAAGGATTACAAGATTATTGGCCGCCCAAATCCGGGCGTCGATAATGCTGCGATCGTGGCAGGAAAGTCCCTCTACAGCATCGACTTCCGCGTGCCGGGCATGCTCTGGGCCGTTTATGAAAAATGCCCGGTCTTCGCCGGCAAATTGGTGAGTGCCAACATCGAAGAAATCAAGTCCCGGCCGGGTGTGCGGCAAGCTTTTGCGATTGAAGGAACTCAGGAACTGCTTGGTTTGCACGCCGGTGTGGCGGTGCTGGCCGATAGCTGGTGGCAGGCGAATTCCGCACGAAACAAATTGCAGGCCCGCTGGGACGAAGGCCCAACCGCGGCACAGAGCAGTGCAGGATTTCTGCGGAGTGCGAACGCGCTTTCGCAACAAACCCCGGCGATTGCCCTTCGCAGCGACGGGGACGCGGACGCCGCTCTGGCTTCCGCCGCGAAAGTGGTGGAAGGAGCGTATGACTATCCGTTTTTGGCCCACGCTCCGATGGAGCCACAGAATTGTCTCGCGCATTATCACGACGGAAAGCTTGAGATGTGGTCGCCCAGCCAGACGCCGGAGTCCGGCCGGCAGCAGGTCGCGAAGTTGCTGGGAATTGCTCCAGAAAACATTTTGGTGCACCTGAAACGCGCGGGCGGTGGTTTTGGCCGACGTCTAACCAACGACTACATGCTGGAGGTTGCGGCAATCGCCAAGGTTGCGGGCGTTCCGGTAAAGCTGCTGTGGACGCGCGAGGACGACTTTCATCACGATCATTACCGCCCGGCGGGTTTTCATTTCCTCAAAGGTGGATTGGATCTCTCCGGCAGATTGGTGGCGTGGCGGAATCACTTTGTAAGCTTCGGAGAGGGCACGCAGTTTGCGCCGTCGGCGAATATACCGCCCAATGAGTTTCCCGGAACATTTTTGACAAACTTCCGTTTTGGAGCTTCGCTCATGATGTTGGGGGTGCCCACCTACGCGATGCGCGCCCCGCGAAGCAATGCTTTTTCCTGGGTGTTCCAATCCTTTGTCGACGAATTGGCGCATGCGGCGGGGAAGGACCCGGTGGCGTTCCGGCTGGAATTACTCAACTCTCCCCGGGTGCCGAGTGCGACGGCATCAACGAATCCTGCCGAAGCGGACCTGGACGCCGGACGGATGCGCGGTGTTCTGCAACTGGTGGCGGAGAAATCCGCCTGGGGCCAACAAAATTTGGCGAAGAACACGGGTATGGGTGTGGCGTTCCAATTTTCACACCGCGGATACTTTGCCGAGGTCGTGCAGTTGAATGTCGACGAGAAAAGCAGAGTAAAAATCGAAAAGGTATGGGTGGCGGGGGATGTTGGCAGTCAAATTATCAATCCGAGCAGCGCGGAAAATCAGGTGCGCGGTGCGGTGCTGGAGGGCTTGAGTTCGGTGATGAGTTACGAGATCACCATCGATCACGGCCGCGCGGTGCAGAGCAATTTTGATGAGTATCAGCCGGTGCGCATGAATCAGACGCCGGCGGAGATTGAGATCCACTTTTTGAAGACCGACAATTCGCCCACGGGCCTCGGCGAACCTGCCTTGCCGCCCATTCTACCGGCCGTATG
Source organism: Candidatus Acidiferrum sp. (assembly GCA_049516615.1). Lineage (GTDB taxonomy): Bacteria > Acidobacteriota > Terriglobia > Acidiferrales > UBA7541 > Acidiferrum. The sequence goes on from JBEKSZ010000010.1 coordinate 38,502, forward strand.
CAATGCCATTTTCACCGTTACCGGCAAGCGAATCCGGTCCTTGCCACTGTCTAAGCATGGTTTCTCGTGGGCCTAAATATTGCGCAGGCTCAGACGGCCGGTTCAGGGACGTGTCGGGGCTGATTCGGAAACGTTCAGGTTTCGCACTAGCCAGGGAATAATCACTTGCCGAAAAATCACCGGGTCGGGCCACACTTTGACCTGCCGGCCGAGATGCCCGCCTTGCGGATTGATCCACGCTTCCTTGGGAACATCGCCGCTGCTCAGCAGCAAGTAAGCGTCCGAGATCGGAACCTGGGTATCGAGCGCGCCCGCGATGACCAGCATGGGCGACGTGGGCTTGCCGAGCAGGTGCTGGTAAACGAGCGACATTTTGGGGAATATCACCGTGAGGTCCTCGACCGTGTGGGCGCCTTCATAGATGGACATGAGCGCTGGGGCCAGGCCAAAAAGATATTCGCGATTGCCAAGCGTCTTGTTGATGACGAAATCCTTCTGAAACGGAGCATCGACGAGCGGCGACTGCACAACAACCGCTTTGAGGCGGGAGCGTTCGAGAATCGCCAGCTTGGTCGCCCAGTACGCGCCGAAACTCTGGCCATCGAGGCCGATGCGGGTTTTGTCCACTTCCGGTCTGGTCTGCAGATAATCGATCACCCGCGAAAACATGCGTTCCGCGGTTTCACTGGCTTTGATGGGCGCTTGCCCGGTGCCTGGCGAGTCGATGCCGATAAAGCCGATGCCGTAAGGCAAGATCGCGCCGAAGTTCTCCGAAAGATCTTCCTTGCGGCTGTCCAGTCCGCTGACGGCAATGACCACAGGTACCGGCCCCTGGGCATTTTTGGGGAGCCGCAGATAGCCGATGATCTCGGAACCTTCAAAGGGAATGTGTACGACTTCGAGCGGCGGGTCTTGCAAGCGAGCGTGCGCGAGAAAGGCTTCGAGAGCTAGGGCATACGCGCGACGCTTGCCGGCCGATGCGGGCACCGGCCAGCGACCGAAGGAATAAAGCCGCCAAGCGCGAACATAAAGCGTGCTGGCCTTGGCGGGGTCGCTGGCCTCAGCGGCTTTCGCCTCTGCCATGTAGCGATCGGCCACCGCGCTAAATCCCGCCGCCCATTGATCGTTGTCGGTGGAGTGAATCGACGTGAACGCTTCCCGTACATCTGCGGGATCAAGCCCGATCAGCGGATACATTCCGTTTTCCGAGCGCTTTATGGCTTCGGTCTTTATCTCTTCGATGGTGCGTTCCTTTTGCTCCTGGGCCCTGATGGCGCCCGCGAGTGTAACTGCCAACGCCGACGTCCATAGCAAACGACCAAAAAGCTGTTGGACTATTTTTTGGTTCATTCGGTTCCCTTCAATTTCGAAATTGCAGCCGTGTAGTAAGACGCGTCGTAATATTTCTCTACAGCGGGTGGATGGCCGCCCCACTGCCCCTCTACTTCTGCACGGAGTTTGAGGACATTTGTAAAACCATTCAAGTCGAGCTGTGCATCCTTCTCATATCCCCCGGGCCGCGCCATGGCGAATTCGTAGCTTTCCGCCGCTACCTCGGGTGCAAGATGAGACTCCTTGATCATTAATTCGATGACTTGCGGTTTGTTGATGGGATCCATGAGCCATCGTTGAGCTTCAATGATGGCCGCGAGATAACCGGCAACAGCGTGGCTATGCTCCTGCGCCCATTTGCGCTGCGCAAAATACCCGGCGGCTTGATACGGGCCGATAATCTCCGGCACCGTGCCGAGACTGACGAAGCCCGACTTTTTCGCGAGCAGCGACGTGGGCGGGCCGAGCATGGAACCGGCGTATTCGGGGTGTTCCCGCATGGCGACGAGGCGCTGCGGCGTGGTGCCGACCGGCTTGATTTCGTAATCTTTCGCGGCTTGCAATCCGTTGAGCGCAAGGACTTTTTTCATTTGCAGGGCATAGGCGGTATTCGGGGCATCGACAATAAGGGTTTTGCCGCGCAAATCTTTAATCGACTTGATGTCCGGCTGGACCATGAGCTCGTTCTGTGAGCCTTCGCCGCCCATAACGATCACAACGTCCGCGCCGGCCAGTTCCACCATGGCGACGGCGTTGTCCACAGCAGCGTAGGCGATGTCCGCGTTGCCGTCTTTCAGTGTGGCGCGCAGTTGATCGGAGTTGGGCATGTTCTCAAAATGCACGGCAACTCCATACCGGGCGAAGGTGCCGTGCATCTCGGCCACCGCGACGGGCAGCGGACGCCCCAGCAAGGTAACCAGGCGAATGGTTTCGGGAGGGGAATTTAGCGGGCGCGCCGCCAAGGCGAGGCTGAGCGCGGCCAGAAGCACAGCCACCGCGGACCAGCGCGGTCCATTCGAAGCTTTCATGATTTCTCCTAAAAAAAAACACCGCCAGCAGCAAGACTGGCCATTGAGCTTCCGGGCACAGCCGCAGCCACGCAGGCTGCCCTATGGCGCCCCCTGATTCAATTTATCGAGCGACCATTCCGTCACGGGCGTCGGATCGAGAACGGGTTTACCGAGGCTCGGGCAGCTAAGCGCGTAAAGACCGGTATCCGTGGCAGCCCAAATGATGTTGCGGTCCCATTCGACGAAGACATTTTCCACGGTCCGATCGTAGCTTCCAAACTTCCTTAAATCGCCACCTTGCGGAGGAATGAAGTAGGCCACCTCCTCAGGGCGCGTCAGATCGCCGATGTCGTAACAGCGTATCCCGGCATTGAAGTACGAGTAGGCGATAAATTCCTGCCGGGGTTTTCCGGGAGCCTTCAGATGCGGCGGGTTGTGCGCTCCAAAGCGCCCGCGCTTGAAGCAAAAATCGCGGTAAGGCGCGTCGGGCGGTGGAACGGGGCGGGGAAGCTGTGCCACGGGCACGGGATGTTCCTCGTCGCGGATGTCGATGATCCAATTGGGCAGATAGATTTGATTGCAATCGGAATTCGTGGTTTCTCCGTTAGTCAGAACAAATCCCCGTTCCAGGATGCCGCAATAAATGGTGTGGAAGGCGATGCCCATGCCTGAATATTGCGCCGGCGGCTCGAAACGGCCGATTTCTTTTTGATTTTTCGGGTCGGAAAGGTCGAGGATGATAAATCCATTGCAGCCGAAAGCGCCATAACCTCGATTGCCGCCGTCTTCGAGTTTCTTCGGCACATACACGGGTCCGTGCAGGCCGGCAAACGGCGTTTGATCGCCCGGAACTCTGGGCGGGACCAGCTTCGACCAGATCCACTTGTTGTATTCGGCTTCCTCGCCCTTCCGCGAGCCGGGTACCCACCACATCGACACTTCCTTGGCGCTGCTTGGGTCAGAAACGTCGATGATCATATTGCCGTTCACCAACTCGCGAAAATAGCTCGGCTGATGAATAAAAGTGTCGTCGGGCGCGGTGTCCAGGTAAGCGTATTTGCCCCCATCGTAAAAATTGCGATGCGTGCCCTGGCCCGTGGCTCCGGTGCTGAATTCGGAGAGCTTGACGATTTTCGACGGATCGGTCACGTCGTAAAAACGCACCCCGCGTAGACCTTTGTAGTTTTTCCTTTTGTCGTCGAGATGGGGATCGTCGTATTTGCCCATGGGCGCTTCGGGCGTCGAGTCCGTGATCGGCGTCTGCGCGCCGGCCATTAAAATCCACTTCTGAAGATCTTTGTTAAAGGCGACTTGCAGTTGATTGCCTTGGAAGCCGCCTTTGTTGAAGATCTGCGGTTTGCGGACATCGCTTATATCAATGACATCGCCTTGTTGGAACATGTAGCGGCGATTTCCTGTGGACATAAGCTGCATCTTGCCGCCTCGCACCTCCCCAGGCAGAAAATGCGCGAGCATCTCCATATTGTGGAGGTACGTGCGACGATCGAGGTACGAGATACTGTTGGGCGTAGGATGACCGTGATGGTCGGCCCAGGCGCCCAGGCCCGACCCGGCTAGGAAGAGCCCGGCACTGCCGGCTTTCCACAGGAACTCCCGCCGGCCCGGCAGGCCGGTCTGGCCCGCGGGGCCCTTCTTGCGTCGACTCTTGGCAGCGATTGGCTTTCCGCCTATTATGGTCTTCACTCTGGAACCTTTCTCTTAACCAATAAACCGACTAAGCAATTGATTCTTAGTCGTTTACTAAGCCTTCATCCAGCCGCTTCCCTCGTCCCGGCCTGGCCTCCCAGAGCCGCCGCCAGGTTTTTCGCCCGGGCGCTAGTGTAAGAATGAAAACCGGTTGGACCGCTGTACCACTTTGAGAGGACCAGTGTCAAGATTTTTCTCCGATCCATCGAGAAAACAAATGAAATGTCATTGCCTTTCCTCGAAAATGGGGTATAGTGGTTGGACCTTCCGCACGAACATTCGATTGCCCTACCCGAAGCAATCGATATCTCGAGGCCGGTGCGAACACAATGAAAACTGAGCGACATGCCAAGCGAAGCTGCAGGTGGTTTCTTCATGATCTGCTCTCTCAGAGGCATGCGCTGAAAGTTCATCAGCGTGGGCAGCGGCGAATTCCCGATGACTGTAAGACGATTCTGTTTCGCCAGCGCTGGAGCTGACATGGCCATCTCTACGACGAATCCCGCAACCGGACAGATTCTCAAAACATTTGAAGCCCTCACGGACGCTCAGGTGGACGCCAAAATCCAACTGGCCAGCGAGACCTTCGCGACTTTCCGCCAGCTAACCTTTGCGCAGCGCGGTCGAATGATGTGCAAAGCGGCGGAGATCTTGGAAGCGGAAAAGAATGATCTCGCCCGGCTGATGACTCTTGAAATGGGCAAGACCCTGCGGTCCGCGGTTGATGAAGCCGTCAAATGTGCGTGGGCTTGCCGATATTACGCCGAGAATGCCGAGCGTTTTCTTGCCGACGAAGTGATTGAAACGACAGCGAAACGTAGTTTCATTCGGCATCAGCCCATGGGAGCGATTCTCGTGGTGATGCCCTGGAACTACCCTTTCTGGCAGGTCTTTCGCTTCATCGCTCCGGGCCTGATGGCCGGTAACGTGGGCTTGCTCAAACATGCCTCCAATGTTCCGCAGTGCGCGCTGAAGGTGGAAGAGGTTCTGCTGCAAGCCGGATTCCCCAAGGGCGCTTTTCAAACCTTGCTCATCGGATCGGACAAGGTAGATCGCATTTTGGACGATTCTCGCATCGCCGCCGCCACTCTGACTGGCAGTGAAGATGCTGGCGTAAAGGTCGGGGCAGGAGCCGCGAAGCGGATCAAGAAGGTTGTTCTGGAATTAGGTGGCAGCGATCCTTTCATCGTCATGTCCAGCGCCAATCTCGCAGACGCCGTCGCTACGGCGGTCAAGGCGCGAACGCTGAACAACGGACAATCCTGCATTGCCGCGAAGCGGTTTATCGTCGCGGATGAGATTGCCGACAAGTTCGAGAGTGAATTTGTTGCCAGGATGGAAGCTCTAAAACTCGGCGATCCGTTTGACGAGAAAACCGATATTGGGCCGTTGGCGACCGCCGACGCAGTCACGTCCCTGCACGCAGACGTGCGGAAGACCATCGACGCCGGGGCCCGGGTATTGACGGGCGGTAAGCCCGCGGAAATGCCAGGCTACTTCTATCTGCCGACAGTCCTGACTGATGTCCCGAAAGGCTCGCCCGCTTACGCCGAGGAATTTTTCGGACCAGTGGCTTCGCTCTTTCGGGTGAAGAACATCGATGAAGCGATTCACATAGCTAACGATACACGATTTGGTTTGGGCGCGAGCGCATGGACCAGCGATCCCAAAGAAGAGGAACGGTTTATCAACGAGTTGGAGGCTGGCATGGTGTTCATCAACCAGATGGTCGCCTCGGACCCGCGCGTCCCCTTCGGTGGAGTGAAGCGTTCAGGTTATGGCCGGGAACTGAGTACCTACGGTATTCGCGAGTTCGCGAACGTCAAAACCGTTTGGGTGAAGTAGTTAGGAGAAAAAAGTTATATCGAGCAAAGGAGGATTCGCGGTAGTATGGTGGTCATACAAGTAGACCAAGTGTCCACAAATCTTCCTGCCTCCGCTCTTGGTGTTTGCCTGTCCTCGGCTTCTTTTCGAGCGCGCGGCCGGGATTCCAATTTTCAAATCCACCGAGGGGTGTTGTATGTATAAGGTCGTTCAAACAGCCCGCCTCTACGAACAGATCGTGCAACAGATTGAGGAGTCGATTCATAAGGGTGTCCTCAGCCCGGGCGACCAGCTGCCAGCCGAGCGTGAGCTTGCCCAGCAGTTTGGCGTCAGTCGCACTGCAGTTCGCGAAGCGGTCAAAACTCTCCACGAAAAAGGACTCGTCGAAGCTTTCCCGGGTCGTGGCACCTTTATCACCAACGGATCCTCTCACTCTATACGCCAGTCGCTGGATCGCATGGTCCGCGCAGGCCAGGCTGAGGGCACAGAGTATTTGGCCGAGGTGCGCGAGATCATGGAGCCGGAAATCGCCGCGCTGGCAGCGACACGGGCCACGGAGAAGGATCTGGCATCGATGCGCGAAACGCTCGAAGTGATGGAGAACGCGAAGAAAGACCCCGACGCTTTCATCGAAGCGGACCTCGATTTTCATCTTTCTCTCGCGGAAGCCGCCTCCAATCCCCTGATTCTGTCGCTGATCGATTCCATTATCGGTGTTCTGCGGGAACAGCGTATCGGCATCTTTAACGTCGAAGGTGGCCCTGAACGGGGCCAATATCACCACAAGAAAATCCTCGAAGCCATCGAGCACCGGGATGCTCTCGGAGCCCGGGAGTCAATGCGTGCGCACCTTCGGCAGGTACGGGAAGACGCGCGACGTGCTGGTGGTCAGGATCGACCGAATTTCACCAATATTTCCTTGTAATCAGGAGCTCGCGACTGATGGCCAATTTGGGATTCGTTGGACTCGGGGTCATGGGCAGCGAAATGGTGCTGCGCCTTCTGGAAAAGGGTCACACCGTCACAGGTTACAACCGTACGAAGGCCAAGGCCTCACGCCTGCTCGCAAAGGGTATGAAGTGGGCAGATTCGCCGCGCGGCGTGGCCGCGGCTTCTGATTTCACTTTTTCCATGGTGACCAATTCCGCGGCCCTCGAAGCCATCGTCGAGGGACCCGACGGCATCCTCGCAGGCTTGAGCTCCGGTAAGGTGCTCATTGACATGAGCACCGTCAGTCCCACATTTAGCCGCACCGTGGCTGCCAAGGTGCGCGCTAAAGGTGCCGACATGGTGGATGCACCGGTCTCCGGCAGCGTCATCACCTTACAGGAAGGAAAGCTGTCGGTGATGGTGGCGGGCAGCCAGGAGACATTCGACCGCATCGTCGCGTTGCTGCATGACATTGGACCCAAGGTTACGTATGTCGGCGACAGCGGCTTGGCTCTGGTGATGAAGATTGCCTGTAATCTGAGCCTCGCGGTGCAGATGCTGGCCTTCTCCGAAGGCATCTTGCTGGCGGAAAAAAGCGGTATCTCGCGCGAGGTCGCCGTAGACGTGCTGGTCAACAGCGCCATCGCCTCGCCGATGGTGAAGTATCGCGGCCCTTTCGTTGTGAAACTTCCCGACGAAGCGTGGTTCAACGTCAACATGATGCAGAAGGACATGTTGCTGGCGCTGGAGCTTGGCCGGGCGCTCGATGTGCCCATGCCCACGACCGCCGTCAGCAATGAATTTCTGACCGCCGCGCGGGGCATGGGGTTGGTGGAAGAGGATTTCGCTGTGGTTTTTGACGTACTAGCAAGTATGAGCGGAGTGAAGCGATGAGCACCGTGGCAAATCACGCGACGGCACCAACAAGCGTCACAAAGGAAAAGATGTTGCAGATGTATCGCCGCATGCAGATGATTCGCTCGTTCGAGGAACAGGTGAACGAACTTTATACCCGCGCGTTGATGCCAGGTCTGGCGCATCTTTACATCGGCGAGGAAGCCGTGGCCGTGGGCATCTGCGAAGCGCTGAACAACGACGATTACATCACCAGCACCCACCGCGGCCACGGTCATTGCCTCGCAAAGGGTGCGTCACCGGACCGCATGTTCGCCGAACTGCTCGGGAAAGAAGCCGGTTATTGCAAAGGCAAAGGCGGCTCGATGCACATCGCGGATCCCGCGACGGGAAATTTGGGAGCCAATGCGATCGTGGCCGGGAGCACTGGAATCGCAACGGGCGCGGCGTTTTCCGCCAAGCACGCGGCTAAAGGGCAGGTCGCGGTCTGTTTTTTCGGCGAAGGGGCGCTCGGCCAGGGCGTGGTTTACGAGGTGATGAATCTGGCGGCGCTCTGGAAATTGCCGGTGATTTATGTCTGCGAAAACAACCTGTACACCGAGTACACACATTTTTCTGAAACCTTGGCGGGGGATTTACTTACGCGAGGCAGGGCCTTCGGCGTGCCGTCCGAAGACGTGGATGGCCAGGATGTAATTGCCGTCCACAACGTGGCAAAAAGGATGATCGAGCGGGCGCGCGCCGGTCAGGGCCCGTCTTTTCTTGTGTGCAACACCTATCGATATACAGGCCATCACGTCGGGGACATCAACCGTGAATATTACCGTCCCAAGCAGGAAGAACAGCAATGGAAGAACGATCGCGATCCGCTGAAGCTTTTCTCGCATTGGCTGGTCCGCCAGGGCCACGCGGATGCCGCGGCTCTCGGCGCCATTGACAAGGAAATTGTCGAGGAAATGAAGACTGCCGTGGAGTTCGCTATTGCGTCGCCATATCCCGCTCCCGATAAAGTCGCCCAGGATGTGTATGCCTGAGACGGCCATCAGAGAATTGACTTTTGCGCAGGCCGTGAACGAAGCGCTCGCCGAAGAGATGCGCCGTGACAAGCGCGTGTGCATTCTCGGCGAAGACGTTGCCGAAGCCGGGACGCCTTTTAAGGTGCTTTCCGGACTGGTCGAGGAGTTCGGCGTCGAACGCGTGATCGACACGCCGATTTCCGAACCGGGATTCACGGGGCTTGGCGTGGGCGCGGCGATGACCGGAATGCGTCCGGTGATCGATATTATGTTCGGCGACTTTCTCACGCTGACGATGGACCAGATGGTGAACCAGGCGGCCAAGGTCCATTACATGTCGGGCGGAAAATGGAAGGTGCCGATGGTGCTCCGCACCACGCTGGGCGCTTCGCGACGTTCCGCGGCGCAACACTCACAATCGCTGCACGCGTGGTTCAGTCATGTGCCGGGATTGAAGGTAGTCATGCCATCGACGCCATACGACGCGAAGGGGCTGCTGAAATCGGCGATCCGCGACGAGAACCCGGTCGTGTTTTTTGAAGACAAGATGATGTACAAGCTGAAAGGCCCGGTGCCCGCGGAGGACTACACCATTCCTTTCGGCGTGGCCGACGTGAAGCGCGAAGGCGAGGACATCACCCTGGTCGCTACCAGCAGTATGGTGCAAGTGGCTCTGGAGGCCGCGGACTTACTCGACGCCATCGGCATTAGCGCCGAAGTAATCGATCCGCGAACGATGTGGCCACTAGATGAACACGCGCTGATTGAATCGGCAAAGAAAACGTCTCGCGTGATTGTCATCGACGAAGGTTATGAACGATACGGTGTGACCGCGGAACTCGCCTCGGTGATTGCAGAGGGCGCTTTTTTTGATCTTGAGGCGCCAGTCAAGCGTATGGGAGCAATGCACGTACCCATTCCTTTTTCGCCGCCGCTCGAAGACGTCACGGTCCCTACCGGGCAAATGCTGTTCGCGGCAGCCAAAAAACTTTGCGGTAAAAACTAAGCGCCGTTAGCGCAGGATCCAAAAACGGGAGGCCCACAGTGGCGTTAAAAACGTACGGCCCGATGGCGGTAGATTGGGAAAACCGCATCGATTTCGACCGTCTGCGGCGCGAGCGCCTGGCCCGCGCGAAAGCTCTGCTTTCCAAATCAGAAATGGGCGCGCTTCTCTGCTTTGACATGAACAATGTGCGCTACCTCACCTCTACCCACATTGGCTCCTGGGCCCAGGACAAAATCAGCCGCTTCACCCTCCTGCCCCAGAATGACGAGCCCATCTTGTGGGATTTTGGTTCCGCGGCGCGGCACCACGCGCAAAATTGTCCCTGGCTTGGCGAAGAGCGCTCGCGTTCCGGCATTCCCCTTTTGCGCGGCGCTATGTCCCCGGAAATGGGCCGCGCCGAAAACGTGGCCAAGAAAATCAAGGTCGAACTGGAGATGCGCGGCTTGCACAAACAGCCTCTCGGCATCGACGTCGTCGAACCGCCGATTCTCTTCGCCCTTCAGCGGGAAGGCATCACCATCGTTGACGGCCAGCAGTTAATGTCCGATGCCCGGGTCATAAAAACGCAGGACGAAATCTCCCTCTTAAATCATTCGGCGATGATGGTGGACGCCGCTTACGACGAGCTGTATCGCGCCATGAAGCCGGGCATGAGTGAAAGTCAGGCTGTCGGCCTCGCCAGCAAAGTTCTCTATGACCTGGGTTCGGAATATGTCGAGGCCGTGAACGCCATTTCCGGCGAGCGCTGCAATCCGCATCCCCACGTTTTTTCCGATCGCGTATTGCGCCCCGGCGATCCCGTCTACTACGACATTTTGCATTCCTACATGGGCTACCGCACTTGCTACTATCGCTGCTTTTCCATTGGCTACGCCTCCTACCATATGATCGACGCTTACAAGCGTTGCCGCGACTATCTGGATGCCGCGATTTCTCTTGTCCGTCCGGGCCGCACCACCGCGGAAATCGCCGCCGTTTGGCCCAAGGCCGAGGAATTTGGCTTCCCCGATGAAGAGGCCGCCTTCGCTTTGCAGTTCGGTCACGGCATAGGTCTCGCCATCTGGGAAAAGCCAGTCATCAGCCGCATGGTTTCGCTCGAGCATTCCCACGAAATCAAGCCGGGAATGGTTTTTGCACTTGAGACTTTCTGGCCCTCGAAAGATGGCTGGAGCGCCGCGCGCATCGAAGAAGAAATCGTGGTCACGGAAACCGGCCACGAAGTCATCACCCGCTTCCCCGCGGAAAAATTAATGGTCGCGGGCGCGCACTATTACACCGTGGATGGGCCGCTCGCGACCACCCGGGAAAACGAAGCCGAGCCCAGCCAGCGCGTCATCGATATGGTCGCGGCCAGCGCCGCCAAAGAAAAAGTAGGAGCGACAGACTAAGCCGCGTTTCGGCCCTGCAAATAAATATGGCCATCAGCGTCGTAATGCCCGCACTCGAAATGGCGCAGGAGACTGGAAAACTCCTGGCGTGGAGAAAGAAAGAAGGTCAGGCCACCGTCAAGGGCGAGCCTCTTCTCGAAATCGAAACGGACAAAGCCGTTGTTGAAGTCGAAGCATCGGCCGACGGTATTCTGGCGGGCGTAAAGTCCCACGAGGGTGACGTTGTCGCTGTCGGCGCGGTCATCGCTTGGATTCTTCAGCCGGGAGAATCGCTGCCCGCCGAAGCGTCCGCTTCCGCTCCTACCATGCCATCGGCACGCGCCGTCACGGCTCGAGCCAGCGTGTCACCGGAGCCGGCCGCATCAGCAAAAGAAAGTGCCGCGGCCAGCAGAGATGCCGCTCCAAGAATTTCCCCCAAAGCGCGGCGTCTGGCGAAAGAGCACGGCGTCGACGTTTCCTTGATTCACGCCACTGGTCCCGACGGGGTCGTCAGCACCGAAGACGTCCTGGCTCATGTGGCTGCCGCAGGCGCGCAACCGTCAACACCATCTGCACCTGCCACCACCTCCGAAGTTTTGGGACCAATCGCCCGCATAATGGCCGAGCGCACCACGCAGAGTTGGACCACCGTGCCGCACTTCTTTGTCACGCGAGAGCTGGATGCGACCGCTATCGTCGCGCTGCAGAAGCAAGCGGCGGCCGCGAGCGAGACGAATGGCGCAACACGCCCAACCATTAACGACGTGCTCATTGCTCTTGTAGCTCGCTCGCTCGCGAAACATCCGCGTCTCAATTCCAGTTGGAGCGGTGAAACCATTCGCGCCAACCCGGACGTCAACATCAGCGTGGCTATGGCTGTAAAAGATGGCGTAGTCGGCGCGGTCATCAACAATGCTGATAAAACCGCGCTCCCCCAAATCGCTGCGCAACGCCGCGAGCTTTCCGAGCGTGCTAAGGCCGGAAAATTGCGCCCGGCGGACATTACCGGCGGAACGTTTACCGTCAGCAACCTCGGCATGTTCGAGGTGGATTCCTTCACCGCCATCATCACGCCGCCGCAATCCGCGATTCTCGCCGTTGGAAAAATTGTCGACCGCGTCGTGGCCGTGGATGGCCAGGCGGTTATCCGGCCGATCCTCAATCTCACGCTCTCTAGCGATCACCGCGTCGTTGACGGCGCGCGCGCCGCGGAATTTCTAAGCACCCTGGCGGGCGCAATTCTGAGTCCCGGCGGCTGGCTGGCGTGACGCTACCTACGGACGTTGGGCCTCAATACGCGCAAGGTTCTAGCCCAGCAGTACCGGTGCCTTCAGCGCTTTCGGCGCCCCAACCGCGCAAAGCCCCGTTTTACACCAGTATGTCCTGGCAGGTGCTGGCGGCCATCGCGGCAGCCATTCTCCTTGGCTATTTCAGTCCCGTCAGAGCCGTAGCCATGAAGCCGCTTGGTGACGGCTTCATCCGCTTGATCACCATGATTATCACGGTGATCATCTTCTGTACCGTGGTCACCGGCATCGCGGGGATGGAAGATCTGAAAAAAGTTGGGCGCGTCGGTGGAAAAGCGCTTTTGTATTTCGAAGTAGTCTCGACGCTGGCTCTGTTGATCGGCTTGGTCGTGGGCAATCTTACGCACCCTGGTAGCGGATGGAATGTGAACCCCGCCACTCTCGATCCCAAACTGATCGCCGACTACGCCGGCCAGGCGAAGGCCCAAAGCGTCGCGGATTTCCTCCTGCATATTATCCCGAGCACCCTGGTCGATGCTTTTGCCAGGGGTGACATCCTTCAGGTCTTGCTTGTTTCCATTCTCTTCGGTTTTGCGCTCTCCGCCGCCGGCCCCAAATGCAAACCGTTGGTTGAGCTTTTCGAGGTGCTCAAAAACGCCGTTTTCGGCATCGTTAGAATCGTGATGAAGTTCGCGCCCATCGGCGCATTCGGTGCCATGGCCTTCACCGTCGGTAAGTACGGTATCAATGCACTCGGGCCGCTCCTTAAACTAATCGGACTCTTCTACCTCACCTCGGTCCTTTTCGTGATCCTGATTCTCGGCCTGGTCGGCTGGCTCGCCGGCTTCAACATTTTTAAGTATCTCAAATACATCAAAGACGAGATTGTCCTGGTTATCGGCGTAACTTCGTCCGAGGCCGCGCTCCCCACCTTGATGGAGAAAATGGAAAAATTAGGCTGCTCCAAAGCGCTGGTAGGACTTGTCATTCCCACCGGCTACACCTTCAATACCGATGGCACCGGCCTGTACATGACGCTGGCTGCTCTCTTTGTCGCCCAAGCTACCAACACCCATCTGACCTTATGGCAACAATTGACCATCTTCGCCGTCGCTACGCTTACTTCCAAAGGAGCCAGCGGCGTGCAAGGCGCTTCGTTCATAGCGCTGGTCGGCACCTTGACGGTAATTCCTACGATTCCGGTAGCCGGTATGGCCTTACTGCTCGGCATCGACCGCTTCATGAGCACCCCGCGTGCCCTCGTCAATATGATCGGCAATGGCGTGGCGGCCTTGGTCGTGGCCCGTTGGGAAAAAGAAGTGGACAGCGAGACTTTGCAGCGTAATTTGATTGCTTAACCACGCAGACAGGAGGATGACATGCCGCGACTCCGCCCTCTAGAGTATTCAGAAGCTACCGAAACGCAGCGCCTGCTTATTGAATCCGCGCAAGCCAACGGCGCTCCGGACCCGCTCTGCGCCAGAATCTACGCGCGCTCGGAAGCCGGCCGCAACTGGTTGCGCATGTGGAACGAATTGTTGAACGGTGGAATCCTGCCCATCCCTTTAAAGGAATCTGTTCGCGTGCTCATTTCCACCAAACACTTCTGTGGCTATTGCTCTACGGTGCGTTCCAATATCGCCATCGCTCGCGGACTCACGGAAGAAAAAATTCTGGCCACCATGGATTTTGAAAATAGCGCCCTGTTCGATGAACGCGAAAAAGCCGCGCTGCGTTTCGCCACGAAATTTAAGGAGGGTGACGACGCCATCGACTCCGACGCGGTATACGAAGACCTGAAGAAGCATTTCAGCGAAGAAGAAATTATCGAACTGGCCCTGCTCTGCGCCAATACCGATGGCGTGGGCAAGTTCGCCCGCTCGCTGCAGATGCGCACTTGGGAAGAAGCTTGCGATCTGCAGCCCATGTTGCGCGGGCGCATGAAGAAGCTGACAGCCAAATAGCATTTCGCTTGCATAAGTGGGAAGTCGCCAATAGGAGACGCAACGACTCGTGGCCGAACGTTTCGATATTGTAGTCGCGGGCGCCGGACACAACAGTCTGGTCGCTACCGCCTATCTCGCAAAAGCCGGCTACCGTTGCCTCGTGCTCGAAGGGCGTCCAATTCTCGGCGGCGGCGTAAAGTCCGCCGAACTCACCTTACGTGGATTCATTCACGACGTCTGTTCTTCCGCGCACAACGGCATTCACGGGAATCCGCTTCTTCGCGACAACGAATTAAAACTCGGTGACTACGGGCTCGAGTACATCTACCCCGACCCCGTGTTCCACA
>JBEKSZ010000011.1:0-52325 GCA_049516615.1 Candidatus Acidiferrum sp.
GCCATATCCGAAGAGTCCACGTCGTGGTATTTGCCGTCGTACAGGCTCACGCGGAAATCCACCACGGGAAAACCCGCGAGGAAGCCGCGTGCGGCGGCTTCGCGAATGCCGCGCTCTACCGACGGAATCCAGTTCTTGGGAATCGCGCCGCCGAAAACATCGTCGATGAATTCAATGCCCGCGCCGCGTTCGGCCGGCTCCATTTTGATTCGGCAGACGCCAAACTGCCCGTGCCCGCCGGACTGTTTCTTGTGCTTGCCTTCCACGTCGGCCTTGCCGCGAATGGTCTCGCGGTAAGCCACTTTCGGCGGCTTCAGGGTCAGGTCCACGTGATAGCGTTTGTGCAGTTTGGCCACCACGACTTCAATGTGCTGCTGCCCGGTGCCGGCCAGCAAAAATTCCTTGGTCTGCGGGTCGCGGGAAAAATGCAGCGCGGGATCCTCCTCCAGAATCTTATGAATGGAAACGCCAATCTTATCCTCGTCGGCGCGGGTCTTCGGCTCGATGGCGAAGGTGATCGAGGGCTCCGGCAAATGCGCCGCCTCATAGAAGATCGGCGCGTTCTTGTCGCCTAGCGTTTCGCCCGTGCTGCACTCCTTCAGTTTCGCCACCGCACCGATATCTCCGGCATGCAACTCGATCACTTCGGTAAATTGCTTTCCTTGCGCCACCTGCAAATGCTGGAATTTCTCGGCGTTTCCACGATTGTAGTCAAGCAGCGTAGCGTCATTTTTCAACACCCCGCTCTTCACCTTGAAATAGTTGATGCGCCCGGCAAAAGGATCCGCCAGCGTCTTGAACACGAACAGGGAGACCGGCTGTCCATCATCATATTTGCGCTCGACGCGTTCGCCTTGGCCGCCCTTATCCGTAAAGCCCACCTGGGCGTGCTCGTCCGGATGCGGAAAGCAATCCGCGATAAACGTCAGCAGACTCGCCGTCCCGATATTGTGCAGCGACGACACCAGCAGCACGGGAATAATCTTCTCCGCCACAATCGCCTTGCGCACGCCGGGAATCAAATCGTGAATGGGAATCGTTCCCTCGCGGAAAAATTCCTCCATCATCTCATCGTCGCCTTCTGCGACCATCTCCACAATCTTCTCGTGCGCTTCTTTGGCCTCGTCGATCAGGGCGTCGGGAATCTCCTCAATCTTCGGCTTGCCATCGCCGTCCGCGGTATAAAAGTGGGCCTTCATCGAAACCAAGTCGATCACCCCGCGGAACCCCCGTTCCGAGCCAATGGGCAACTGCAGCGCCACCACGGTTCTTCCAAATACGCTGGTGAGCGACTCCATGGCGCGATCGAAGTTCGCCAGCTCGCGATCCATCCAGGTCAAAACAAAAGCGCGCGGAATGTCGTACTCGCAGCAATAGTCCCAGACTTTTTCCGTGGTGACCTGGGCGCCGACGTGCGCGTCCACGGTAATCAGCGCCGCATCCGCGGCAATCAGAGAAGCTTTGCTCTCGGTAATAAACGTCGAATATCCCGGCAAATCGAGGAAATTGGTTTTTACCTTATTGTCCGGACCCGGTCCGCACAGCGTGCAGGGCCACTCCGCGAACGCCAGTCCCGTCTGAATGGAGATCTTCCGCGCGATCTCCTCTTCGTCCCAGTCCGTGGTGGTCGTTCCTTCGGCCACCTTGCCCCAGCGCGGCGTCATCCCCGCGGTATACAACAACGACGACACCAGTTGCGTCTTCCCGGTGCCGCCGTGGCCGACAATGCCCACGTTGCGAATGTCCTTGGTGAGATAGGTTTTCATGGCGGCTCCTGTTTTCGAGGCTCGATCGGGGTCGCGTCGACGGCAATTCCACCGCGCGAAGCGAACGGGGTGAGCCTGGCGATTCTGTTTGCGGGGAGAACGTTTGTTGTGCCTGGGTCCGGCGGGTGCCGGGCGAAGGACGAGCAAAACCCTGAGCGCTCTCCGACGTTGTGCAACCCTAGGTAAAGGGCTGACGGGCGGATGCTAGCACAGCGCCGCAACCACCGCAATTGGCAGCGATGTCATTGAGGTCATAGCCGCCCCGGCCCACGCGGCAGGGACAACTCCTTGGCGGGAAGTTCCCGCGGGCGGACTAGAGGAGCTGTTTCCAGAAGCTGGCCGCGCGATCGGCCAAGAGGGCGTCCTTGCGGGCGTTCCAGCGCAGGAAATGGTCGGTGCGCGTGTGCGCGGTGTGGGCTTCGCGCGTAACCCACGCTTCGTGAAGCAGGAAGGATCCGCCGGCGTCCGCGGAACGGTGCAAATCGTAGACCAGGCAGCCTTCTTCCTTGCGCGTCGGCCCTACCAGTGCGCGCAATTCCGCTTCGAGAAGCATTTCCTGGCCATCGCGGGCGCGCAGGTGGACGATCATGGTTACCGCTTCTTTGGGAAGCTTTCCGTTTTTCGCGGCGCCTTTTCTGCCAGGCCGGGCCCTTTTGGCTTTGCGGCTGGCTTTCTTCGCCTTTGAT
This sequence comes from Candidatus Acidiferrum sp., assembly GCA_049516615.1. Classification (GTDB taxonomy): domain Bacteria; phylum Acidobacteriota; class Terriglobia; order Acidiferrales; family UBA7541; genus Acidiferrum. The sequence continues at coordinate 2,453 of JBEKSZ010000011.1, forward strand.
TTCGCCATAGTGGCGGGCATTGTAACCTAAGTCCGCCAAACGTGCTTGTTGCAGCCACGAAGGATTTTTGCTCATGCCGGGCGGGGGGCCCACCCGTGATTTCCGCGGAAATCGCGACGGAGTACGGCAAGACCGCAGAGCTCAAATCCAGTCGCCCCTTTTTGCAGGCTGGGGGCCGGCCTGCGCTGCAGCCGGTTGCTTCGGGCGCGACCCTCTGGCGTGTGCGCCCAGCGTTATTTCGCTCCGGGACTCGCATCGCTGGCTGCCGCGCGGCCGGCGTCGAGGCTGTCGAAATTCAGGATGGTGTTGAGCACCAGCGCGTACGTTCCGCGGGTTTCGCCGCGGTAGACCGGATTGATCGAAAAGAGCACCACGTGGCCCTTGCCGGAGGGCGCGTCGACGACCGCCGGGCGCTGCGCAATGTCCCCGCCGTTTTCTACCAAGCCGGAAATGAGCAGATCTTTTGCGTCGGCGTAGCGGAAGATCACGCGCGGGCGCTGCGCCGGAGGAATGATGCGCAGGCCGTTGATTTTCTGTTCCTCGCTCACAATGGGAAATTCCCATAGTTCGGCCTTGGCCGGCTCTTCGGGGGCTTCCGCCGCGGGGCGGCCCACGGTGAAATCCGGGTCATCGGCCGTGCCTCGGCCCGTGGCACGCTGGTGCATCTCCTCGCCAAGCTTGCGGCGGCGGCGCTGCCCGGCAATGCTGCTCAGGGAAAAAATCGGGCCGTTGTCGCAATAGGCGGAAAGCTTTTCGCTGTAGCCGTAGGCAATCGGGCTGGCGCCATCGACAAGGCGCGTGGCGACGACGGAACCCACAATTTTCATATTTTCCGCTGAGCTCGCGCTGACGCCATCAGCCAAGCCGATAGCCAGCGCGAAAGATGACGTGTCCGTGGCGGTCAGCAGTACGCCACCCTTCTCAACGAACGCCGCCAGGTTCGCGACACCGCTCCAGCCGAGTCCGGGGCGCATGTCGTCGGTCGCGTCAGTGCCGCCGACGAGGTTGGGCGTTTCCGGGGTATTTTTCCAGGGCAAGGGATTTCCCCAGGCGGTCGGCAAGCCATCCACGATGGTGGCGATTCCCGGAGAATAGCCAATGGGCGGAAAAAGAATTACGTCGTACTTCGCATTTAGGTCAGTAGTCTTTGCCAGCGTCTGTGTGCTGATGTAGTCGTAAGGAATTTTTAGATCGTCGAGGGCCAGGCGCCACCAGCCTTCCATCTGGGTGCTCAGCCAGGTGTGCACGAAGGCCACGCGCGCGGCGCGCACCGGATGGGTTTTCACGCCGGGGTCCGCACCCATGGCGATGGCCGACAAACCCAGGTCGGCCGTGGCTTGATTCAGCTCCGCGTGACTTACCTGGCGGATCAAGAAGGTGCCGCGGTTGAATTTCCTGCCGTCGCTATCGAAGGCGTCCTCGGCGGCTTCGATCGTCGCGTCTTTCAAGCGGTAGCGTAGCGTGGCCATGGCTGGTTCGGCATTGTTGTTGACGGCGAAAACAATTCCGTCGCCTTTGGCGCCGCCCGCGGCATGAACGGGCTCGCTGACGCTTTTCATGGCAGCGTCCAGGATTTTCGCGTCCGTCACCCGCGCCACTTGTACGCCGAAGAGTTCACCAAACGTCCAGCCCGTGTCGTCGTACGGCGTCTTCTGCGGGTCTTCCGGGCTCCAATACTGGTAATCGAGCAAGGCGTCGGCGATGCGCGAATACGGCTGGTCCATACGGATGACGTAGCTGCCCGCGGGGAATTCGCGCGAGGTTGGCGCTTTCTCCGCTTTCTCGGAGTCTTTTTTGTCTTTGTCCTTGTCCGTGCCGCTCGAGTCTTTGCCCGGGTCTTTCTTCGCTTTCCTGACCGGCAGGGCCACCGTGAATGCCGAGGTGGCACGCGAAATCTCGACGTCCTGCTTCTGCAGTACGCGCAGGAGTTCCGCCTGCAATTCCGGGCGCGGGTCATCCGCGGGCAAAACGTAAGCCGCAGGACCTTCGGCGCTCGGCTTGGCGATCGAGCGCTTGGCTTTCAGGTAGAAATTTTTAAGGAACAAGCGTTTATTCTCGTTAAAAAAGTGCAGAGAAGTAAGCAGCCCGGTTTCCTCGTAATTGTTATTGTCGCGCTGCGACCAGACGGTTTTCGGATAGGGCGGATTCTGGCGGTACCAGGTTCGCGCGTATTCTTCCGGCTCGAGCGTGCGGGTCTCCGTGTCGGCGCCGCCGTTGCCGAAGGTTTCATAAAGGCGGCTGATGCCGTTGTGCATGGCGGCGATGAACATCAGATAGCCCGGCGACCAGGTGTCAAAATCGCCGTGGGTGAAAACTCCGGGCATGCCGAACTTGGTCATGTCCGCGACGTTGCGCGCGCCGATGATTTGCCATTCATCGGCGAGGATGGGGTCGATCCACGCGTTGTAGGGGCCGTCGCCGACGGTGTTGTCGTACAGATACGGCACGGACTCGTGCAGGTCGTGCAGCACCTGGGCTTTCCAGCCCACGTAGGTATTCAGCACGTTTTCCGTAAGTTTTAGCGTTACGCCCATGGCGTCGCGATTGTTGTCGTGGGCCACGTATTTGCCCCAGTACATGAGCGGTGGATAAAAATCCTTGGGATGCGCCAGGTGCCATTTGTAAATGTCCACCATGCGGTCGCGGCCGTCGACTTCGACAACGGGGGTGATCAGCGTGACCATGCCCTCGCGCACTTCGCGAATGTACGGGCTTTCATCGACGGCCAGGCGGTAGGCCAGCTCCATCAATGCTGTGGGCGCGCCGGTTTCCGGCGAGTGAATGGTCCCGGTGATGTAGTAAACGGGAACGGCTTTTGCGACGATGCGATCCGCTTCCGCGTCATCGGCCTTGATGGTGCGGGGATCGGCGAGCTTGCCCAGCTGGGCGCGGTTGGCTTCGATGTTTTTCAGATTTTCCGGGGAAGAGATGGCCACGGCGATCATCTCGCGGCCTTCTTCGGTTTTGCCGATGGAGAAGACTTTCACGCGCGGGCTGGCCTTCTCGAGCAGGCGCATATATTTATAAACGTCTTCGGCATAAGGCAAAATTCCTGGTGCGCCGGCGACATCGCCGAGCACCACTTCCGGCGTTGGCACGTTCTTTGAGGCCGGGAGGTAGTCGACCAGCGGGGAAGTAAACTCCGGAAGGGTGGTGTATTTTTTGATTTTCGCGGTATAGGCTTCGTCGACAGCCTGCTTCGCATCGCGCGCGGGCGGAGTTTCGTCGGCGGCACGAACGTTGGCTGCGACGATCACGCTCAACAACATCGCGCAGGCATGAACCGCGCGAACAGATTTATGCGCACCGGACCAAGGCAGCATGCTGTTTCTCCTGAAAAAAGCTGGATCAAAAGTGCAAGAGAGAGATTGTAGCGCACTACCCGCCGGTTCTAGGGATTTGATGCACAGGGGGGCGAGGTGTGGTTCCCGGGCCTTTGCCGCTCCCGGTTGTGCGGTGGGTTGGGCTTCAAGACGCGGGCGATCCGCGGCGGGCGCTTTTAGAATTCCTTTAGCTGAAAAATTCGAGATTCTTTAACATGGATTCATGCTGACCATTCGCGACGCGCGTCCCGACGATGGCGAGGCAGTCTGGGGCGTTCTTGAGCCCATGATCCGGGCTGGAGAGACTTTCGCGCTGCCGCGCGAAATGCCGCGCGAAGAAGCGTTGGCTTATTGGTTTTCAGGCAGCCACGAGGTCTTCGTGGCCGAGGACGGCGGGCCGGTGATGGGCACCTATTTCCTGTGCGCCAATCATAAAGGCGGGGGGGCGCATGTAGCCAACTGCGGCTACGTGACCGCGACCGCGCTCACCGGGCGCGGCGTTGCGCGAGCGATGTGCGCGCATTCCCTGGCGCGCGCAAAGCAGCGGGGGTTTCGCGCCATGCAGTTTAATTTCGTGGTTAGCAGCAACGAGCGGGCGGTACGGCTATGGAAGAGTTTCGGATTTGAAATTGTTGGACGTCTCCCGGGCGCTTTCCTGCACCCCCTGGCCGGATACACCGACGCCTACGTGATGTTTCGCAGTCTGTGACCGCGATTTCCCGCCGTTAGTTGCCGGCGAGGAACGTTATGTCCACCGGAGAGGGGACTTCGACGCGCTCCCCGGTAAAGGCCAGTTCGCCGCTGCTCGTGTCGATCTTGAAAACTTCGATGTCGTTGGTATCCTCGTTGGCCACCAGCAGATAGTGTCCGGAAGGATCGATGGCAAAGTTACGAGGGGTTTTGCCGCGGGTGAGAAAGTCACCGATGGAGGTCAGGATTCCGGTCTTGGGGTCGATGACGAAAACCGCGATGCTGTCGCGCCCGCGGTTGGACACATAAAGAAACTTCCCGGAAGGGTGCACGGCGATTTCCGCGGTGTCGTTGGGACCGTTGAAATCCGCAGGCAAGGTGCCTACGGCCTGCTTGGCCTCCAGGGTTCCTGCGCCTGCGTCGTAGGCGAAGACCGTCACCGTTGAACCCAATTCGCCGTTGACATAAACAAACTTTCCATTGGGGCTGAAGGCCAGATGGCGGGGTCCCGCGCCGGACTCGACTCTGGCGAACGGGGGGTTGTTGGGAGTCAGCGCACCGCTTGAGGCGTCGAACTTGTCGACGAGCACCTCATCGTTGCCGAGATCGGCGGAGAGCGCGTAGCGATTGTCGGGCGAAGTGGCAATCCAGTGCGCGTGGGGGCCCTCTTGGTGGCCTTCGACCACACCGTGGCCTTCGTGCTGCTCGAACGCCGCGCGCGCCCCCAGTTTTCCGTCGGCGCCAACGGGAAAGGCCGCGACGTTGCCCCCGGAATAATTGGCGACAAAAAGATATTTTCCGGTTTTGTCGAAGGAAACGAAACAAGGGTCGGCGCCGCCGGAGGCCACCTGATTCAGCAGCGTCAGCTTTCCAGCTGCGTGGTCGATGGCGAAAGCGCTGACCGCCCCGCTTTTCGCGCCTGCGAAATCCCCTACTTCGTTGACGGCGTACAAATATCTTTCGCTGGCATCCACGGTCAGGAACGAAGGATCCTTCGATTCGGCGGCGACGCCAAGGACGGATAACTTCCCGTTGCGATCGTCGAAGCGCAGCGTGTAGATGCCCTTGCTGGCCGTCTTGCTGGTGTACGTGCCCACGAACAACAACTCCGGCCCCCTGCTTTTTGCCGCCGGCGCGGGCGATCGCGCGGCGGCGAGAAGCGAGCCAACGGAGATAATCGCGAGAACCGCGATGCTGCACAAACGGCTGCTTTTCATCAGACATCCCTCGGTCGCGGCGGGTGTGCCGGGAATTCTTTTCTGACGGCTATTTCTCTCCGACGGTTACTTCTTTTCCTCTTCGGACTCTTCCTGCAGCACGGCGGCAGCGGCGACACTGTCGTCGTCCTCGAGGCGGAGCAGGCGCACGCCTTGCGTGGAGCGGCCCGCTTCGCGAATTTCGTTGGCGTGCACGCGAATCACTTTGCCGTTATGGGTGATGATCATCACGTCGGACTCTTCGGTTACCTGCAAGGTGGCGATCACCGAGCCGTTGCGCTCCGTGGTCTTCATATTCACCACCCCCTTGCCGCCCCGCGAAGTGATGCGGTATTCGGCGAGGGGAGTGCGTTTGCCGAAGCCTTTTTGCGCCACGGTGAGCATCAAGGTGCTTAAGGATTCCTTGATCTGTTCGTTTTCGAGTTCCTCGAGATTTTGTGTTTCGATTTTGTGTTCTTTCTTGATGATCTCGAAGTCCGGCGTGACCGCGTCCATGCTCACGACGTAGTCGCCCTTGTCGAGGTCCATGCCGTTCACTCCGCCGGCGTTGCGGCCCATGGCGCGCACTTCGGTCTCGCGGAAAAGGATGGCCTGGCCTTCATGACTGGCAAGGAAAATCATTTTCTTTCCGTCGGTCAAGGTCGCCCCGACCAGCTCGTCCGGGCCATCCAGATTGATGGCGATGATACCGCTCGAGCGCGGATTGGAAAACTCCGCGAGCGCGCATTTCTTAACCGTGCCGCTCTTGGTGGCCAGGAACACAAAAGTATCCGCGGCTTCCAGGTCGCGGGCGGCGACGAGCGCGGTGAGCTTTTCGTCTTCCTGGAACTTCACCAGGCTCGTAATGGCCTTGCCTCGCGTGGCTGCCGCAGCTTCCGGCAACTCATACACTTTCTGCCAGTACACCCGGCCTTTCGAGGTAAACAGCAAAATATAACTGTGCGCCGAAGCGATAAACAGGTACTCAACAAAGTCCTCTTCCTTGGTCTTGGCCCCGATGCGTCCCTTGCCGCCGCGCGATTGATGGCGGTAGGTGTCGGCCGCGGTGCGCTTGATATAACCCGCGTGGCTGACGGTGATGAGCATCTCGGTATCGGCGATCAGGTCTTCGAGTTTGATCTCGTCGACTTTGTCCACGATTTGCGTGCGGCGATCGTCGCCGTAGGCTTTGTGGACTTCGCGCAATTCCGCGGTGATGACCTGCTTGAGCTTCTTTTCGCTGCTTAGGATTTCCTGCAACTCGGCGATTAGTTCCCGGATGGACTTCAATTCCCTCAGAATGTCGTCGATGGACAGCTGCGTGAGGCGGTGCAGCTGCAATTCGAGAATGGCGTCGATTTGCGCGTAGCTGAGGCCGAGGGTGTTGTCCTTGCCCAGCGCGGCGAGTTCCGGAGCGCCCTGGAAGCGATACTTTCGCCCGTCGAGCTTGACGCCTTCGACTTTGCGGGACTTGCCGTTCTCCGTGATGGTGACGTCCTGTTCGGTGAAATATTTGAACAGGTTTTCCTTGGCGTCGGCCCGGCTGGAGGAACCGCGGATGATGCGGATCACGTTGTCCAGATGATCGAGCGCGATTTGGTAGCCGACCAAAATGTGCTCGCGTTGTTCGGCTTTGCGCAGGTCGAAAATGGTGCGGCGGCGGACCACATCGATGCGGTGTTCGAGGAAAAGCTTGATGAGCGGAATCAGGCCGAGTTCGCGCGGCTGGCCGCCGACGATGGCCAGCAGGATCATGCCAAAGGATTCCTGCATCTGCGTCTGCTTGAAAAGATTGTTGAGGATGAGCTGCGACTCTTCGCCGCGCTTCAGTTCGATGACAATGCGCATGCCTTCGCGCGAGGATTCGTCGCGGACGTCGGAGATGCCTTCGATCTTTTTATTTTGCACCAGCTCGGCAATGCGCTCGATCAGGCGTGATTTATTGACCTGGTAGGGGATTTCGGTGATGACGATATTTTCGCGGTCTTTGCTGGCTTCTTCGATGGCGGCTTTGGCGCGCATCATGAAGCTGCCACGGCCGGTGCGATAGGCAGCTTCGATGCCTTCGCGGCCGGCGATGTAGGCGCCGGTGGGGAAATCCGGGCCGGGCACGATTTTCATGATTTCTTTGAGCGGCGTGTCCGGCTTGTCGATCAGCAGGATCGCGGCTTCCACAATTTCGCGAAGATTGTGGGGAGGAATGTTGGTGGCCATGCCGACGGCAATGCCGCTGGCGCCGTTGACCAGGAGATTGGGAATGCGCGAGGGCAGAACGACCGGTTCTTCGCGCGTTTGATCGAAGTTGGGAATGAAATCGACGGTCTCTTTTTCGAGGTCGGCGAGAATGTCTTCGGTAATTTTCGCCAGACGCGCTTCGGTGTACCGCATGGCCGCCGGGGGATCGCCGTCGACGGAACCGAAGTTGCCCTGGCCGTCGATGAGCGGGGCGCGCATGTTGAAATCCTGCGCCAGGCGGACGAGCGCGGGGTAAATGACCGCTTCACCGTGCGGGTGATAGTTGCCGGAGGTATCGCCGCAGATTTTTGCGCACTTGCGGTAGCCGCGGTTCGAAGCCAGGCCGAGGTCGTTCATGGCCACCAGGATGCGGCGTTGCACGGGCTTCAGACCGTCGCGCACATCGGGGAGCGCGCGCGCAATGATCACGCTCATCGCGTAGTCGAGATACGACTTCTTCATTTCCGCTTCAATATCGATTGGAAGCAGTATGGATGTGTTCTTCTCGTCCGCCATGTGTCCTCTTGGTTGGTATTGCCCGCTGCCCGGGCCAAATCCGCGAAAAACCCGTTATCGCCCGGACTGCGGGCATTGCTTTACGATCGCTTCATGAAGCTCTGCTTCCGCCGCTCAGCAACGCTTTGCGGCGTGTTCCAGCACGTAGGCCTTCACGCTGTCGAAGGCCTCCGCGGCGCTCGTGAAGTTGCGCGAGGCGAAGAATTCTTCGGCTCGCCCGAGAAAGCCCTCGCGCTCAAGATCGCCGGCAAACTCAACCGCCACGCCGCGCTGGTTATCCGGCGCGCTCGTCGGCGTGGCCCTAAATTCGCTGCAGCGCAACCCGCGCAATCCCGGCAATGTGGTCCAGCCGATTTGATACAGCATCGCGACCGTTAAATATCCAGATTGACGACTTCGAGGGCGTTGTCCTCGATGAATTTGCGGCGCGCTTCCACGTTTTCGCCCATAAGCGTGGTGAAAATATCTTCGGCGGCCACGGCGTCTTCGAGTTTCACCTGCAGCAGCGTGCGCGTTTCTGCGTTCATGGTGGTGTCCCAAAGCTGCTCGGCATTCATTTCCCCCAAGCCCTTGAAACGGGTAATGGTGAAATCCTTCTTGGCGTCTTCAACGACGTAGTTCAGCACGTCAGTGGCTTTGTCCTTGGCGACTTTGTCGCCGTTGCGGGCCACGATAAACGGCGGGTGGTTGAATTCCTCGATCTGCTTGGCCAGCGCACGGAGGCGCTTGTACTCCGCGGTGCTGGCTACCGCCCAATTTATTTTCTGGCTGTGCGGCGGCCCAAACTGGATTTCGTACAAGCTGTGTTCTTCGTCGAAGACCACCTTGCCTTCGAGTTTCAGTTTGGCCTTGTCAATCTCCTTGAGCAGCTTCTCGAGATTTTTCTTTTCCTCGAAATCGGTTTTCTTTTCAAGCCCGCTGTCGGACATCAGCTCTACGAGGGCCGGTTCGCGCAGGCGGCGGCCAAGCTTGAGCGCCGCGGCCTCGTATTCCTGGACATTAAGCAGGAAATTGGTGAGTTTGGCGCCTTCCAGGCTTACGCCCCCGTTGGCTTTGACCACGTGATCTTCCGTGGCGCGCTTCATCAGTTCGTGCGCGAAATCGCGCTCATCGCGAATGTACTTTTCGGTTTTGCCGCGCTTCACGCGATAGAGCGGCGGCTGCGCGATATAAATGTGCCCGCGCTCGATCAATTCCTTCATGTGGCGGAAGAAAAAGGTGAGCAGCAGGGTGCGAATGTGGCTGCCATCGACGTCCGCGTCGGTCATCAGAATGATTTTGTGATAACGCAGCTTGCTGGCGTCGAAGTCGTCCTTGCCGATGCCCGTGCCGAGCGCGGTGATGATGCAGCGAATTTCTTCATGGCCCAGCATCTTGTCGTAGCGGGCCTTTTCGACGTTGAGAATCTTGCCTTTGAGGGGCAGGATGGCCTGGAATTTGCGGTCGCGGCCCATTTTCGCCGAGCCGCCGGCGGATTCGCCCTCGACCACGAACAGCTCGCAGCGCGCGGGGTCGCGTTCCTGGCAATCCGCCAGCTTGCCCGGCAAGCCGCTGGAATCCATGGCGGATTTGCGGCGCGTTAATTCGCGGGCTTTGCGGGCCGCTTCGCGCGCCCGGGCCGCGTCAATGCATTTGCCGATGATGCGGCGGGCGACCGTTGAATGCTTGTCGAACCACTCTCCCAGCCGTTCGTTGACGATCTGTTCGACGTCGCCCTTGATGTCGCTGTTCAGCTTGCCCTTGGTCTGCCCTTCAAACTGCGGCTGCGGCAAGCGCACGCTGACCACCGCGACCAGGCCTTCGCGCACGTCGTCCCCGGTGATGGTGACTTCGTCTTTTTGATCCTTCAGCATCCCGGCGTTGGACGCGAAGGTGTTGATGGTGCGCGTCAATGAAGAACGAAAACCGGAAAGATGCGTTCCGCCATCCACGGTGTTGATGGCATTGGCGTAGGCGAAGACATTTTCGCCGTAGGTGTCGTTGTATTGCAGCGCGATTTCAATTTCCACATTGCCGCGCTTGCCTTCCATGTAAATCGGAGAATCGTGCAAGGTTTCTTTGCCGCGGTTCAGATGTTTCACAAATTCGGCGATACCGCCATTGAACTTGAATTCCGCGGTTTTTTCCGTGCGCTCATCGCTGAGGGTAATCTTCAAACCCTTGTTCAGAAAGGCCATCTCGCGCAAACGCTGCGCCAAGGTGTCGTAGCTGAACGTGGTCTTCTCGAAAATACCGGGATCGGGATGAAAGGTAGTTTTCGTTCCGGTCTTCCGTGTTTTTCCGGTCTGCTTCAGCTTCGAGGTGGGTTTGCCTTTTTCGTAGGTCTGCTCCCACACCGAGCCATCGCGGGAAATCTCGAGTTCGAGCCAATCGGAGAGCGCGTTGACGACCGAAGCGCCCACACCGTGCAATCCGCCGGAAACTTTGTAGGTGTCGCTGTCAAATTTGCCGCCCGCATGGAGCACGGTCATGACCACTTCCGCGGCGGGCTTTTTTTCCGTGGCGTGCATGTCCACGGGAATGCCGCGCCCGTTGTCTTCGACGGTCACGGAATTGTCGGTGTGAATGGTGACCAGAATGTCGTCGGCATAGCCGGCCATGGCCTCATCGACGGAGTTGTCGACCAGTTCCCAGACGAGGTGATGCAAGCCCATTTCGCCGGTGGATCCGATGTACATGGCGGGCCGCAGCCTTACCGCGTCCAGGCCTTCGAGCACTTTGATGGATTTGGCGTCGTAGTACTTACCGCCCGGTTTTGTGGGGTCCAGCTCTTTTTCAGCCATCTGTTCTCCCGAACTATTTTTACTGGCCGGTGCGCAACCCGAGCAGGCGTACCGCAAGTAACGACCTGAGCGCTCAAAGACTTATTGCAAATTTTCTTGAAGCAAGGAATGGCGGGCTTGCGGATTGTCCCGTACGTCGCCTACCCTTTTGGCTCCGAACGCGTGCGCTCGAAACTCGTAGGGCTCCTGCTCCATCCCGTCTCGCGCAGCGAGACGTGGCGAAGACTATTAATTCTCCAAGCGAACAGCACCCCGGCTCCTGGCGCAGAGCAGAAATTCAGTGCTGATTGTACCTGGCCGACGTGCCGATTTAAGAGGAACCGAACAGCCAATCGACAGCGGGAATAGTGTAACCGATCCGGACCGGATTCCCAAGCAAAAATTGCCTGCCCCCTGCGCAGTAAGCTCAATTTGTACAAATACTTACAACGATAATTGGGCGAGCTTTTGCGGGGCTTAGAGGGCCTCTTTAAAGGCTGTGCCGCATCCAATCAGGGCGAATCACGAGGCCCGTGGGGAGGAACGATGAGTGATGCATGCGAAACCGTGAAGGGACTTGGCCAAGACTATGCATTCCGCACCATCGAGCCCAAAATTCTCTACTTCGGCACGCCGGTAGCGCTGGTCAGTTCCCTCAATGAAGACGGCACGACCGACCTTGCGCCGATTTCCTCGTTTTGGGCGCTCGGATGGACGCTGACCCTCGGACTGCTGACCGCCACCAAGACGGCGGACAACGTCGGCCGCCACCCGGAATGCGTGGTGAACCTGCCGAGCCCCGAGCTGTGGCCAAGCGTCGAAAAATTGGCGCCTTTGACGGGCAGAAATCCGGTACCGGAAATAAAAGCGAAGCAGTTTCATTTCGAGCCGTGCAAGTTCCGGGCCGCGGGGCTGACGCCGCTCACGAGCGAGTTGGTGAGGCCGACGCGGGTGAAGGAATGTCCGGTGCACATGGAAGCCCGGGTGACCAAGCTTCACCTGCTCAGCGGAGAAAAGCTCGAGCAACTTGGCGGAGCCGTGGCCGCGGAAATCGAGGTGCTGCGCGTGCACGTTGCCAGCGATTTTATTTTGCGGGATAACTACATCGATCCGGCAAAGTGGTCACCCTTGCTTTATAACTTCCGGCACTATTTCAGGCTGGCGGATCGCGAACTGGGAAAGACATTCCGGGCAGAGACATAGAGTCCCCGGGGCGAGTTCCGCTCTACACCCAGAACTTCAGATGCGCATGGGCATGATGATATAGCGGTAGCGATAGGATTCGTCGGCGAGGGGACGCATCTGCCCAGCCGATTGTTCGTCTTTTAGTTCGATGCTGATGGGCCCATCGGCCGCGGCGGCCAGAAAATCCAGCATGTAGGTCGAATTGAAACCGATGGCGATGGGGTCGCCCTTGTATTCCTTCTCGATGTTTTCCTTGGCTTCCCCGTACTCCGGGCTGGAGGCGGAGATCTCGATACCTTCGTTTGAAACCGCCAGTCTTACGGCATGAGAACGCTGGTCGGCCAGTTGCGAGACGCGGCGGACGGCTTCGCTCAGTTCCGAGCGCTCGATCACCACGCTCTTGTTGTTGTCGCGCGGCAGGACCGCTTCGTAATTGGGAAATTGTCCGGTAAGGATGCGGGAAATCAAGAGGCGATGGCCAACCTGAAAAAACAGGTGGCTTTCGTCCTTGGCAAAATCGATCTGCGCCTGTTCGCCGGCGGCGCTTGAAAGTTTCTCGACTTCGTCCATGGCTTTCTTGGGGATCAAAACCTTCACTTCGCCATTGAGGCCGGCGAGTTTTTGATCGGTCTCGGCCAGGGCCAAGCGGTGGCCGTCGGTTGCGACCATGGCCAGGGTGTCGGGTTTGAGAATCAGTAATCCGCCGTTCAGGGTGTAGCGCGACTCTTCCATGGAGATGGCGAATTTTGTCTTGCCGATCAGGCTCTCGAGTGTGGCCGCGGGAATCTTCACCAAGACGTGCGGCATTACCGGAAGCGCGGGAAAATTCTCCTTGGCCATACCCACGAGCTTGTATTTTTTCTTGTCGCTGACAATTTCAACCCAGTGATTGTCGAGAAGCTTGATTTTGATTTCGCCTTCGGGCAGCAGGCGCACCAGTTCAAGCAGTTTTTTTGCGGGAATGGTCCCGGCGCCTTCTTTTTTTACCTTGGCTTCGCAAGACGTGCGGATGCTGAGTTCCAGATCGGTGGCGGTGATGGTGAGTTGCGTGCCTTTGGCTTCAACCAGCAGATTCGAGAGGATGGGAATGGTGGTCTTGCGTTCGATGACGCCCTGTGTGGTGTTGAGTTCGTTGACGAGTGCGGACTTTGCGACACTAAATTCCATTGATTGGTGATCCTCGCGTGCCGTTCCTGGTGCGGTCATTCGTTACCTCGTGAACTCTACCGCTGACGTACTTTACTCGCTTTTGGTGGTAGATGAAAGGCTCCAGAGGCCGGAAGGGACAGGACTCGCTGTGGAAAATGAGTGGCGGAGTGGGGAAGCTGGCGCGCTGGCGGCTCCTCCCTCGTCGAAGCGCCCGCTGCCCGCTCGCTTCCAGTCACCGCCTGAGCGAGCTTGTTTCCCACAACAACAGCTTGCTGCAAAGCGTTTTTGATTTTTATGTTCTTATTTTAAATCGGGAGCCAGTTGTTGTGATGAGGGCTGTGTAGTTGTGGAAAGCTTCAGAAAGTGCTTGGTGTATTGTGTGGAGAGCACCTCAAGGGCAAGTGTCCGTCTGTGGGAAGCGAGGAAAACTTTCCCTGGCCACGGGGATTTGCATTGAGGAAGGATTTTCATGCACAACGCCGAACAGATTTTCCGCAGAATATCCCGACGTTGTACACAGCCATTCTGGCCGGCAACAGTTTCCTGATCGGAGCGATTCATGGCAACAGTACTCATCACCGGAGCAAGCCGCGGGATTGGGCTCGAACTGGCGCGGCAGTATGCCGCGGATGGCTGGAGGGTGCTGGCCACGGCGCGAAATCCCCGAGGCTCGGCCGGGCTCGGCGAACTTGCGGAAAAACATGGAGGGAATCTTGAGACCCACCGGCTCGACGTAGCGGATGAGAACTCCGTAGGGACGCTCGCCGCCCTCCTCAAGGACCAGCCCATCGATTTGCTCATAAACAATGCCGGAACGTATCCCCGCAAAGGAACGCACGTCGGAGAACTGGACTACCAGTCTTGGCGCGACACCTTTGAAACCAATCTGTTCGGCGTGATGCATTTGACGGAAGCGTTGCTCAAAAACGTCGCGCGGAGCGGACGCAAACAGATTGCCGCCATCAGCAGCGGCATGGGATCGCTCGGGGCGGCAGCGCAAGGTTCCGTGGACACCATGGGCGCTTCCTACCAATACCGGACGAGCAAGAGCGCCTTGAACATGGCCCTCCTCGTGTTGTCCAAAGAGTTGGCGCCGCGCGGAATATCGGTGGCCATCATCAGTCCAGGATGGGTAAAGACGGATATGGGCGGCGCGCAAGCCGCGATCACCCCGCAAGCCAGCGTCGCCGGTATCAGAAAGGTCCTGGACCTGCCCGGTATGGAGATCTCCGGAAAGTTTTTGAGCTATGACGGCAGCGTGTGGGCCTGGTGAAGGCCGCGACTTGGCCCGCTCGCGGTGCTATTGCAGCGCGTCCATCAGTCGCGTGATGGTGCGGTTCAGATCCTTATCGGACCGGCGTAACTCTTCGATCTTGTTGATGGAGTGCAGCACCGTGGTGTGGTGTTTGCCGCCGAACTGCCGCCCGATTTCGGGCAGGGAAGCGGTCGTGAGCTGCTTGACGATGTACATGGCCACCTGGCGGGGGAAAGCGATCGCGCGGGTGTTGCTGCGAACTTTCAAATCCTGCTCGCGAAGGTTGAAATGTTCGCTGACGCGTTTTTGGATCAAGTCGATGGTGACGCGCTTTTCCTGCGACGCGATGATGTTGCGCAACACCTGTTGCGCGGTGGCCAAGGAGACCGTCGCGCCGGTGAGCGAGGCGTAGGCCATGAGGCGCGTTAACGCGCCTTCGAGCTCCCGGACGTTGGATTTGATGGCCCGCGCGATGTATTCAGCAACGTCGTCAGGCAGGGGAAAGCGGTCGTTCTCCGCCTTTTTTTGCAAAATGGCGATTTTGGTTTCCAGGTCGGGCGGCTGAATGTCGGCAATCAAGCCCCACTCAAACCGCGAACGCAGGCGCTCTTCGATGGAGTTGATATCCTTCGGCAGGCAGTCCGAGGAGATGACGATCTGCTTCTGCTGTTCGTACAGCGCGTTGAAGGTGTGAAAAAACTCTTCCTGGGTGCGCTCTTTGCCGGCGATGAACTGGATGTCGTCGACCAGCAGCACGTCGACGGTGTGGAAACGGTCGCGGAAGCTGATCATGCGGTCAAAGCGGATGGAGTTGATCACTTCGATGGTGAACTTCTCCGCGCTGACGTAGCTGAGACGCATCGCCGGGTTGCGCTTCTTGATGGTGTGCCCGATGGCATGCATCAAGTGGGTCTTGCCCATACCCACACCGCCATAGAGGAAGAGTGGATTGTAGGACTTGGAGGGCTGCTCGGCCACTGCGCGCGAAGCGGCGTGCGCGAATTCGTTGGACTTGCCGACCACGAAGGAATCGAAAGTGTAGCGGGCGTTCAGTTGGTGATCACTGCTCTCGAAATTCAGCTTGGCCTGCTTGCCGTCGGTCACTTGCTGGACCACGGGTGCCGGCTCTTCTTCGCTGCACACGTACTGCACCTTGATATTGGGAGTGCCGAGTTCGTGAAAGACGGCTTTTACGATGTCCCCGTAGGTGCGCGTGAGCACCTGGCGAAACACCGTACTGGGGATCTGCACGAAAAGGTTTTCGCCTTCCGCGCGGTTTAGGCGCGTCGGCTGAAACCAGGTGGTAAAGGTGTTGATGCTCACGCGGGACTTCACGCGGTCGAGAAACTTATCCCAGGAATTCGTTGCCTCTGGATCATGCGAGGGATGAATGGCTGTGGTCATCGATAGAGAAAAGAGGGCCCTGCGCTATTTCCACAGATGTTAAAAAACTGTGGAAAGCGGGCCCGGATCATCCTTCTTCTGGCTGCGGGATTTATTGCCCGTGCCGAACGTCTGCTATGCCCCTGTTGGAACCTGCGCAACCCGTCTGGATTAGGTCGGCCGAATGCAACCGCTTTTAGTCAGCGCGGGATTGTCGCTGATTGAAGCGAAGGGGGCAAGGAAAAAATACGCGGTCACCCTGATGGCCATTCACACAGCGTGCACAGTTTTTCCACAAGGCAATTTTTCCTTTGCAGCGCCGGGCGCCACCACATTATTGCGGGAAAACCTCGGAATTTTTCCGGGCCGCCTCCAGCAGACCGCAAAAGCAGGAAAAAACAGCTTGAGGAAAAGTTGTTCATGGCGCGACTTTTTTTTCCGCGCCACCATCGGCTGTTGCTTTTTCCGTTGGAATCTTTTCCGGACGGTCGGGGCGGGCAAATTCGTATACGCCGAGCGATTCGCTGCCGGCCAGAATGTGATGGGGATTGACGATGATGGAGGTGGTCTCGATGCGGCTGCCCTCGGGGGTGTAAAGCAGATAGGTGGCGCGCCGCGTGCCGGCCTTGTCAAAATGCAGAAGCTTGTTGTGCAGCGCGATCCATACTTCACCCGTCGAGCGCTCGACGGTCACGGCCGTGAGGTTGCGCTTAAAGTACGGCGCTTCATGGCGTTTTTCCTGCCGGTCAATCTCCTTGCGCGCGGCCTGGGCCACTTGCAGAGCCTCGATGGAAGTGTACTGAATCTCCTGGCCCGCAAAACCGAAGCGGTCATACTCGCGCACCGTAGGTTCGGGCATGTAGGGAAACGCAAAGAACAGGTGGTTTTGCGCGTCGGTGGCCAACAGGCCGGTGCTCAGGTAGCGGTTGAGCTCGTCGCGATCGGATATGGGTTCAGGATCGCCGAACTCGCGCACGTCCCGGCCGTTCCTGTCGTAGACAGAAATAAGATGCGTGTCGCGAAGGGTCGAGACGGCCACCTCGCCCTCGGGCAAAGCGGCCAGCGATACTGGCCCGGTCACCGGAATGGAGCGCAGCAGCGAGCCTTCGCCGGAGAAGATCAGCACCGCGTTTGCGCCGCGGTCAGCGACGTAAATCCGGCCTTCGGAGTCCACGTCGCAGTCTTCGCCAAAACTGATGGCAGCGGGACGGGTCTTGAGGCCGGAAATTGCGGATAACGCCGCTCCGAGCTGCATGAGCGGTTTGCCGTTCGCGGCATACACCAGCACGCCCGGCTGAGGGGAAACAAGTAAATAGACGCGACCGTCGGGACCTTCCCGCATGGCGCGCAAGCCCGGACCAATTTCGCTAAATACCCGCCGGCCCGCGGTAAGCTCAATATTCTGGTTTTCTTCGACCGCGGCTTCCTGCGCGGCGGCGGCCACCGACAGACTCGCCAGCAAGCCCAGTAATCGAAAGATCTTCAAAAGCGCCCACCCCTTTTTTAAAGGTCTTTAATGGCAAGTCGACGTGCCCGTATCCGCGGACGGTCGATTGGACTTCGCGGTGCGCCAGCGGGTTGCCTCCGCTGCTGCTCCGGCAGGAAGCGGCAAAGCCCCTGGCGAGCTCAAGCTAGTCGATCTTTAAGCGCACGCGCTCGATCGAACGCGACCGCAAGCGACCGGCGGCGTTCGGAGGGGCATCGTCGTCGGTCTCGATCAGCACCGCATTCATCTGCACATCCCCTGCGGCAACCTCGAAGCGCGCGGGCAGACAGTTGATAAATCTGCGAATAATGGCCTCGCGGTCCATGCCGATGACCCCGGAGTGCGGTCCGGTCATGCCCACATCGGTGATATAGGCGGTCCCTTGCGGCAAGACGTGTTCATCGGCGGTGGCGACATGGGTGTGGGTGCCGACGACCGCGGTGGCGCGGCCGTCGAGGTACCAGCCCAGGGCGATTTTCTCGCTGGTTGTTTCCGCGTGCACGTCGACGAACACCACGGCTACGTCCGGGGGCAGAGCCGCGAGCAGCTCATCCACCTTGCGGAACGGGTCGTCAATCGCAGGGAGAAATACGCGCCCCTGCAGATTGATTACACAATACTTAACCCCATTTTTCGTGACACCGATGAAAAGCCCGCTTCCCGGGCTGCCGTCAGGAAAGTTCGCCGGACGCAACAAACGCGGCTCGTGCGGCAGATAATCGAGAATTTCCTTCTTGTCCCAGCTGTGGTTGCCGCCGGTCACGACGGCGATATCGGTGGCCAGCAGCTCTTCTGCGATGCGCGGGGTGATGCCAAAGCCCGCGGCGGAGTTCTCGCCGTTGGCGATGACCAGGTCGATGTGCCGCTGCGAGACGAGATCTGCCAGACGGTCCTGTACGATTTGCCGGCCGGGCGAACCGACAATATCCCCGATGAAAAGTATGCGCATAAATAGAAATGGAGCGAACCGCTTGGCCGTGGGGAGCTAGGCCGTGAACCTCTGAAATAAAGTGGGCGCCACGAGCCAGCCGTTAGGCTTTCCTGCCCCGCTCGAGTGCCCGAAAGGCTTTACGGGCACCCCAACGGGACAGGCCGTGCACACAGGATGGCTATCCGCAGCACCTCAGAGATTCGTCATTGGTTCAAACAGCTTTCGCACCCACACCTGCTTCGAAGAACGCTCCACCAGCATTGTAGCTCTCGGGCGGAAGCCGCGTCCAATTGCCCCCCGGCGGGCGGGAGCCTGAATCAAGCGGAATCCCACTCGCCATGCGGGGTTTCATGATGCGAAGATGCTTGAGAGGGCATTCAGTTGTTGAGGCCAAGCCTTGACTGACCCCCGCGCGGAATACGCCAGACGTCTCGAGTATTTTGCCCGGCAGATAGCCGTCGAAGATCGCCGCCATATTTATCTCGGCAACAGCAAACTGGCGATCATCGCTGCCGGACTTGCCGGGGTATGGCTGGTTCTCGCCAAAAACCTCTTTGCGGCCTACTGGCTGTTTCTGCCCCTCTCTGTGTACCTTGTTTTGGCCGTGGCCCATGAGCTGGTGCTGCGCGCGCGGCGGCGCGCCGAGTTCGCCAGCAATCTTTATCGCCGGGGCCTCGAGCGCATCGAAGATCGCTGGGCGGGCACGGGACAGACCGGCGAACGGTTTCTCGAGCGCAAGTTTCTTTACGCGGAGGATCTCGATATTTTCGGCAAAGGCAGCCTCTTTGAGCTGCTCTCCCAGGCCCGCCTGCCCATGGGAGAGAACCGCCTGGCCGATTGGCTGTGCGCGCCAGCCGAGCTAAAGGCCATTCGGGAACGGCAGGAGTTCGTGGCCGAGTTGCGCGAGAAGCTGGATCTGCGCGAATACCTGGCGGTTACCGGGGAAGCCCTCCGCCTGCGGCTCGATCCGGAGTCGCTGACAGAATGGGCCGAGAGCGCGGCGTTGCTGCCCGCGGGACCCTGGCGCGTGATCGCGCTCTTGCTGTCCCTGGCTGCTGCCGCGGCGATCGTTTTCTATTTTACCGGTCGCAATCTCTACGAGCCATGCCTGGCGGTGCTGGCGATCGAAGCATTTTTCCGGCGCTGGCTGCGGCCCCGCGCAGAGCAGGTCACGCACGGCATCGCGTGCAACGCCGAGGGATTGCTGCTTTTTGCGCAGATTCTGGAACGCTTTGAACAGGAGAATTTCACGTCCGCGAAGCTGCAAGCCATGGCCGCGGGTCTGCGCGGCAGGGAACTCGACCGCAAACCCGCGTCGCAGCTGATCCGGAAATTGGCGCGCATCGTTTATTGGATCGACGGCCAACACAGCCTGCTCGGCCACCTCGCGGAACTGCCGTTTCTCTACAGCCTGCAGGTGGGCTACGCGGCAGAAGCCTGGAGACGACGCTGGGGCCGCGAACTGCGGGCCTGGGCGGCGGCCGCCGGCGAAATGGAAGCGCTGCTCTCGCTTGCCGGTTACGCCTACGAGCACCCGCAGGATCCCTTTCCAAGCTTCAGCGACAAACCGGACGCGGGTCCCCTGTTTCACGGCGTGGCGCTCGGTCATCCCTTGCTCCCGGCAGCGCAATGCGTGCGCAATTCTGTTTCGCTCGACCAGCATACGCGCGTGCTGCTGGTCAGCGGCTCGAACATGTCCGGCAAGAGCACCTTCCTGCGCACCGTGGGCATCAATGCGGTGCTGGCCATGGCTGGCGCGCCGATCCGCGGCCAGTCCCTGCAGCTTTCCGCCCTGGCCCTCGGTACACGCATTCGCAGCGGCGATTCCTTGCAGGAAGGCCGCTCGAATTTTTATACCGAGATTCTGCACATCCGCAGGGTCTTTGAATTAATGGAGCAAAGCAAATATCCCTTGCTCTTCCTTTTCGATGAGCTGCTGGAGGGCACAAATTCAAAAGACCGGCGCATCGGCGCGCAAGGCCTGCTCGAAGCCTTGCTCGAACAGGGAGCGATCGGTATCGTCACCACCCACGACCTGGCCCTGACGGAAATGGGCGCGCCGACCGGTGCTCCGCTGCGCAATATGCATTTCGCCGATCAGGTGGTGGGCGGAGAAATGGTTTTCGACTACCAGTTGCGCGACGGCGTCGTCACCAAGAGCAACGCCCTCGAGCTGATGCGGCTGGTCGGTCTGAAGATGTAATCGGGCTTTCCCCGGCGTACAATTTTCATCTCCCCTTCAAAGGAGCCCTTTGATGCTCGCCATACGCAAACCGCCGGTTCCTCCAGCGAGACTCCTGGCCCTCGTGGCCTTCTCGGTTGGCACTTTCCTGATTTTGCCCCTGGCGCTCCGCTTCGCTTTGCCCGACAGATTCTTTGCCGACCATGCGGCTGCTGCTGACCAACTGGGGCGCGTGAATTTTCCCACCAGTTGCGCTCCGCAGGCGCAGCCGGGGCTCGAAAAAGGTTTGGCCCTGCTGCATTCTTTCCAGTACACGCAGGCCAAGGAAACCTTCGGCGCGGCCGCGAAGCAGGACCCGCAATGCGCGATGGCCTACTGGGGCCGAGCCATGGCGCACTATCACGAGTTGTGGGACTTCCCGCAGCCCGGCACATTGCAGGACGGTCTCAGGGACATCCAGCAGGCGGAAAAACAAAACGCGCCCACGGAACGCGAACGCGCTTACATCAGCGCAGCCGCGACTTTTTATCAAGCGGACGCGAAATTAACGCAAGAGCAACGCACTGCGGCCTACTCCGCGGCCATGGCCAAGTTGCACCAGCTCGCTCCCGAGGATGTGGAAGCCGCCGAACTCTACGCCCTTTCTCTCATCGCCCTGGCCGAACAGGATGTCGCTGCGCGCTCTAACCGCCTCGCGGCCATGGCCATCCTAAAGCCGATCTTCGAGCAGCAGCCGAACAGCCCGGGCGCGGCCCACTATTTAATTCACGCGGCGGACACGCCGGAGTTTGCAGTGCAGGGCCTGGCGGCCGCGCGCGCCTACGCGAAGATCGCGCCCGATTCTTCGCACGCCATTCACATGCCTTCGCATATCTTTAATCGCCTGGGTTTGTGGCAAGAATCCATCGCCTCCAACATCGCGGCGTCGGCCTCCGCCGAACACGCCACGGACATGCACATGGCTGAAGCGCACTATCAAACGCACGCCATGGACTACCTCGATTACGCGTATCTGCAAAGCGGCCAGGAAGGCAAAGCGCGCGCCGTGGCTGAGGCCGAAATGAACGTCCACGGCTCGACCGAGGAAGACAACCTCGATCATCGCGCTTTGCTCGAGGCTCGCAACGCCGTCGAGCTGCATCGCTGGAAGGAAGCAGCCTCGCTGAAAGTGCCGGAGGTCCGGGAGTTGTGGCAGGACACTACCTACTGGGCACGCGCGATTGGCGCCGCTCGCAGCGGAGACATCTCCGGCGCCCAGAAGGACGTCGAGAAGTTGACGAAGATTGTGGCTTTGCGCGACGAGCACAATCGCAGCGAAGGCTACAAGGTAAGCGAAGAAAAAGCTACCGACCTGCGCGAAGCCGAAGCGTGGCTCGCCTTTGCCGAGGGAAACTCTGCCGCCGCCATCGCGGAGCTAACCGTTGCCGCGGAGCACGAAGAAAAAGAAGGCGCCGAGTCCGTGCGCATGCCCGCGCGCGAAATGCTCGCCGACCTCTACGAGGAAATGAAAAAGCCCGCAGAAGCACTAGCTGCGTACGAAACCGCCCTCAAATATTCGCCCAACCGTTTTGATGCGCTGTACGGTGCGGGATTGGCGGCTAAAGCCGGCGGCGACACCACCGTCTCGCAAAATTATTTCGCGAAGCTATCCGCTATTGCGGATCCCGTGGCGGACCGCCCTGAACTCGCAGAGCTTAAAGCGCAGGCCGCCCCCCGGCCACCCGCTTAGGAGTGACCGGCCCTCGGCCTGATGTTGGCGTACCGCTTTAGAAGTGGAAGCCCAGCTCCGCTGTAAACGCCCGCGGCGTAACGTAATGCGTGCCGCTGAACGTAGACAGGAAATTGTAGAGCGCGACCTTGTCGGTGACGTTGACGGCGGTCAGCCGCAAGCTCCACTTGTAGCGGTCTCCGTGAAACAGATTGTCTTCGCCCACCGCGACGTCAAACAGGTTACGCGGCGCGATGCGCGGCGGGTTGTGGTCGTCGTTCTCGGTCCCCGGCGCGGGAATGCTGATGTATTTGGAACCGTACATCGCCGCGGGGCAGAGATTCGCGCCAGCCGAGGAACTGATCGGAGTGGTCGGAGTTGCGAACACGCTCCCGCAGAACAGTCCGGCCTGATATTGCTGGTCCGGCGTAATTCCGGAGACATCGATCAGATTGTCCGGGCCACCACCCCCCGGCCCGTTGGCACAAGAATCGCCGCCGAAGCACGGTACCGGGCCTGCGACCAAGCCGCTATCGTAACGCCAGTTGAAGCCCACCCACGGCCCGCGCTGCCACGGCTGATACTGCAAGTGTGTGGTCTGGTTAAATGTTTCATCGTGGTCGATGCGAAACACCGAACCGGTCCCGCCGGTGGAAGGTGTGGCGCCAATTCCGCTCACCTGCGGCGTAAAGAAACGCGCCGCCACGCTGGACATCACCACAAACGCGGTGAACCCGTGGAAATTCGGCACCGTCGCGCGAATCGCGTAGCCGGGAATTTTCGAGCTGTCCCACTCGATGGGGTAAGTGATGGGCGTATTTCCCAGCACGCTGAAGTCGAACGCTTTGTGTGTGTATTTCCAGATGTACTCACCGTCGACCACCAGATATTTGCCGAACGCTTGCTCCAGCCCTGCGTGAAACTCGTTGCGATGACCGGGACTCAGCGGGGGCACCGAGGACGACACACACTGCCCGCCGGCCACCGATTCCTGCAAGTCGAAGATCACCGGATTGTTGCAGCCCGTGCTGGCCAGAATCAGGTTCTCGTTGAACGGAGTCTCCATCGTGCGGGCGTAAGAGATGCGCAGCACCGTGCTGGTGGGCTTGAAGTTGTAGGCCACACCGAGGCGCGGCTCGAGCTGCTTGGCGGTGGCGAGCCCGTTGTAAAAATCCGCGCGCGCCCCGAGGTTGAAGCTCCAGTTTTTGATGGAGATGGCATCCTGGACGTACAACGCCGTCTCCTTGACGTCCGTGTGGCCGTTGAAGGTGAAAAATCCGCTGCTCGTCTGTCCCGCGGGGCAGCCGTCCGATGCCGGCAGCGCCGCGGTGCGCGTCAAATCGTAGCAACCGAGGAGCGGAATGAATGCCGCGACGGATCCCTGCCCGGCGTTGGCCACCAGCGTTCCGGTGCATTGCGCGGGGCTCGTGATGGCCGGGTTGGTGTCCGGACTCAAATCCGCCAGGTTCAAGCACACCGCGTTCGCCGTCGAGTCCACGATCCCGAACCGATCGTTTTCGTTCAAGAACGTATGCTCAAAGGTGACGCCGGCCTTCACGTTGTTGATGCCCTTCACGTAAGAGAGCACGGCGCGCGCCCCGGCGTTGGTCAGGTTACGGTTCTGCGCGATCGTCTCCTCCTGTAAATCCGGCGACGCGTCGGCAAAAGGGTTGGCGCTCGGATAGTAGTTGTATTGATCGCGCCGCACAAAACCGCCCAGGGTGAAAACCGCTTCGGTATTGATCACCCGCGTCCAGGATGGCGCGATGTTGAAGGTTCCAATCTTGGAGCGTTGATCCTGCGCTCCAACCGGCTCCCCGTTCGGTCCGAGGCCACCGCACGAGGCCATCTGCCCCGCGGGACAAACTGGAGTAGCCGAGAGAAACGTCCATGCCGTCGCGTCTTCCGCGTCGTAGGAATTGGGCGTCTCGAACCACGAGCGGCTGTAGCCCAAGTTGAAGCTGATGGTGTCTTTCGGCGAAAGCTTGAAGTCCACGCGGTCAAAAAAATTCTCTTCATTGCCGCGATCGTGCATCACCCCGACCTCCGGTCCGTCGAGAAATCGTCCGGTGTTCAGGCCGTTGCCTGAAACATAGTTGCCCCAGTTATTGCCGCCGTACGCCAGGTCGAATCCCGTGTTGCCCGTTCCAAACGACCCGTAGGAGGTTGTGACCTGGCCGTGCGGCGGGTTCACACCCAAGCCGGAGCGCGTAGTCACCACGATCACCAGGCTGGTTTTCCCTCCAAATTCGGCCGGGGGCGCTCCGGAAATCACTTCCAGTGATTGAATGGAATCGGCCGGAATCTGGTTGGAGAAAACCTTGCTCTGCTGGTCGGTAATCGCCTGGCCGTCCACGGAAAAAGAGTTCGATGCGTGGTCGCCCAAGCCGTGAAACAGACCGTTGGAATCGGCAGCGACGCCGGGGGTGGTAAGGGTCACCAGCGAACTCACCGAAGACGATGCGCTTTGCAGCGGGAGTTTATCAATCAAGGCTTGATCCACGTCGGTGTGGAACGTCGAATCATTCTCGACCAGATCTCCGCCGTTGGCCGTCACCGTGACGCTGGTCGCTGCCGCCGCGGTCAGCTGCAGCGTAACTTGCGCTACAACGGGCACCGAGGAGCGCACGTCGAGATCCTGGGTGTAGGACGTGAACCCGGCGGCGGTGACCACCGCGTGGTACGGATTAAAGGGAACGTTGGGAAACCGGAAGGCGCCGTCGGCGCCGGTAGTGGCCTTGCGCGTGTAACCACTCACGGGATTGCTGATTTCGACGGATGCGCCGGCGATCGTCGCACCAGAGGGATCTTTTACCGCGCCCTCAATCGAACCTGAGTTGCCGCTTTGGGCTTTGGCTTTACCCGTGGCAAAGCACAACACGCATGCCAAAAATAGAAACGAATACAAATACCGAATTTTCAACATTTTTTCTCCATCCCTCGCGAGGGTTTATGTGTTTGGTTGTGGATAGAGAGCGCGCCGACGCCGCTCTGCCGCACGGCTAGCGGTTCCAGTCAGCGCGCCAAGGAAACAACCTGGGGGAGGGAACTTAAGCGAGCGGGGGTGCGCGGGACGGGCGATGCAGGGAAAAGGAAGCGTTGGGCGCGGCATGCTGGGACACCGCGCAGATGCGCGTGACCGGGGCCAGGGCCATCGCAAACGCCACGCGCGCGGCAGCCAGGGCCGGCATGTGTAATGCCTGGCAGACATGGCAGGGCGTTTCCGGGCCGTTGGTGTGCTCGTGGAGGAGCGCGCCGCCGCAGGCGAAGTACAGCAAGGCCGCGCAGGCAAGCAGCGCCAGGCCGCGTCGCAGCGAGAACCGTTCGGGGGTGAAGCGCTTCTTCATCCGCAGGCCGGCTAGCAAGGGTTACACCTTTCCTTGGCAGCTTAGACTCCCGGGAAGGGAATTTGGTTGCGAGACGATTTGCAGACGAGCGGGGAGGATCCCTTCCGCGCACCCCAGGCGAGCGCTACTGCTTGACCGCGTCGCATTTCGAGCCTATGCTCCCCACAGTCCCGATTCATGCCCAATTGCATCCGCGAACTCCGCTTGCTGGCAGTGCTGATCGGAATCATCTTCCTGGGCGCGCAATTGCACTCATGCGCCGATCTAACTAAAGCGCCTTCCCGGGCACACCTTTGCCCGGTGTGCTCGTCGCTGGGTACCGCCGTGGTCACCCCCTCGCCGAGCATCGTACTGATCGCGCAGATAAGACCGCTTGAGGCTCCCGTTCATTCTTTCAGGACTTCCCCCGAAATTCCGCGCGACACTTCGCCGCGCGCCCCTCCGGCGCACTCGTAGTTCCGCACTTTCCCCCACCCCTTTTGTCTCCTTCGCTACAGGTCCCTGTGCCGGACCCATGAGGTTGATTGCGATGAAGAAAGGATCGGCCGTGGCTGCGGTGCTGGCCACGATCTTTGCGGCCCTGCTGCCAGGGTTTGCCGCCGCGCAACAGAATCCATTGCCGCCGCAGCCGGCCAACCCGCCGCGCGCGGACACCACGCAGGCGCCTCCGCTGCGCATCACGCTCGACGATGCCATTCGCCTGGCCCTGGAGCGCGACCACGCCCTCGCCGCCGCGCGCACCACCATCTTGCAAAATCAGGCCCAGGAGATTACCGCCAACCTTCGCCCCAACCCGGTCATCTCCTGGGACTCGCAATTCTTCCCGCTCTTTCATCCCGAGGAGTTTGGCACGAGTTACCTGAACACCCAGGCGCAGTTCGACCTGGGCATCGGGTATTTGTTTGAACGCGGCAGAAAACGCCAGCATCGCCTGGAGGCCGCGCGCGACCAGACCGCGGTAACCCGCGACCAGGTCGACGACACGCAGCGGCAGCTGATTTTCAATTTATCGCAACAGTTCGTGGCCGTCCTTCTCGCGCAGTCCACCATCGATCTGGCCAATCAAGACCTCGACAGTTTTCAGCAGACCGTGGACATCAGCAACGAGCGCTACAAACTGGGCGACATGAGCGAAGGCGACCTGCTCAAGATTCGCCTGCAATTGCTGCAGTTCCAGAGCGACCTGTCGACCGCCAAGGTGGCCAAGGTTCAGGCGCTGGCCTCGCTCCGGCAGTATCTCGGATTTGAATCCGTGCCGGACAACTACGATGTGGACGGCGAGCTGGCCTACACGCCGGTCAAAGCTGGTATCGACGATCTGAAAGCGCTGGCGCTGCGTTCGCGCCCGGATTTGCAGGCGGCGCAGCAGGGCGTGGTCGCGGCCCGCAGCCAGGAAACCCTCGCCGAAGCCAACGGCAAACGCGATTTGAATGTCACCTTCGACTACACGCACACGAACGGGCAGAGCAGCGGGGCATTTTACTTCAACATCGACTTGCCGATCTTCGACCGCAATCAGGGCGAGATTGCGCGCACTAGGTACGCCATCACCCAGTCACAGGAGCTCGAACTCGAAGCCGCGCAGCAGGTCTTGACCGATGTGGCGAGCGCCTATGGCAATCTGAAATCCAACGACGAGATTATTCGCTTGTATCAGGGCGGGTATGTCGACCAGGCCAGGGAGTCGCGCGACATCAGCGAGTACGCTTACAAGCGCGGCGCCGCCAGCCTGCTCGACTATTTGGATTCGGAACGCACCTATCGCGCCAATCAACTCGCTTATCGCCAGGCGCTGGCCAGTTACATGACCGCGCTCGAACAGATGCGCCAAGCTGTGGGAACGAGGATCCTGCCATGAGACTGTTCACGCGTCGACGCTTTTTCTACCGCGCGGCCGCCGGGGGGCCGCCATTTTCCCCCATATTTTTGACATTTGTCGCGGTGCTGGCTTTGGCCGCGGGTTTCTCGGGCTGCAGCTCGAGCGGCCCCGGGGAATCTGAATCCAAAATGACTTCGTTTTCGACCAACGAAGGCAAAAACGACACGGCATTGCTGTTCACCGTGCCGCAGGACCAAATGGCCCACCTGCAGGTGGTCAGCGTGGAAAAATCGCACCTGCCGCGAGTTTTGCGCCTCACCGGCGCGGTGGCCTACAACGCCTTTGCCACCACACCGGTATTTTCCGCGATTGGCGGACCGGTGGAAAAAATCCTGGTGGACCCCGGCCAGGTGGTGCACCTCAATCAGCCCCTTTTGATCGTCAGCAGCCCGGATTATTCCGCGGCGCGCTCCACCTATCTAAAATCGAAGAGCGTGTACCTCCTCGCGGATAAAAATTACCAGCGTTCCAAGGATCTTTACGAACACAAGGCCATCGCCGAGCGCGATCTGCAGCAAGCCGAGTCCGACCGCGAAGCGGCGCTGGCCGATTTGCAATCGAGCGAAGATGCCATGCGCGTTCTCGGAATTAAGGATCCGGAAAAATTTGCCGACACCAAGGCCACTTCCGAAGTGCCGGTGCTGGCTCCGGTCGGCGGGGAAATCGTGGAACGCCTGGTGGGACCAGGCCAGCTGCTGGCAGCCGGCAGCACGCAGTGTTTCACCATCTCGGATATGAGCACCGTGTGGGTGCTGGTGAACGTGTACCAGAGCGATCTGGCCTATGTGCACGTGGGCGACAGCGTGGAGATCGACACCGACAGCTATCCTGACCGGTTTCACGGAAAGATTTCTTACCTGGCCCCGGCTCTCGATCCCGTCACGCGCACGCTGCCGGCGCGTATCGAAGCCAGCAATCCCGGCGGCAAGCTGAAGAAAGACATGTATGTCACGGCCGTGGTAGAAGCGGGCGCGCTGAGCGATGCGCTGACCGTTCCCGATGCCGCGGTACTGCACGACTCGGAAAACGTGCCGTTCGTGTACGTGCAGGTTGAGCGCAACAAGTTCGCGCGCCGCATCGTGGAGATAGCCGACAGCAACGCCGGGCGCACGCGCATCGCCGGCGGCTTGCAAGCCGGCGAGAAGGTTGTGGGCGACGGCAGCCTGTTTCTGCAATTCAAGAATTCTCTCGAGCACTAGGGCCGCGACAAAAAGAGCGTAAATGTTTACGGGGCAAACTTCGTGATTCATAGCATCGTGCAGTTCGCGCTGAAGCAGCGCTTCGTGGTGCTGCTGTTCACCGTGCTGGTGGTCATCGCCGGCGCGATGTCCTTTGAGCGCATGCCCGTCGATGCCTATCCGGATTTGTCCCCGCCCATCGTCGAACTGATCACGCAATGGCCCGGCCACGCCGCGGAAGAGGTCGAGCGCCTCACCACCCTGCCGCTCGAACTGGCCATGAACGGCACGCCCAAGCTGAGAATCATGCGTTCCATTTCTCTTTACGGCCTGTCCGACGTGATCCTGACCTTTGAGGACAACACCGATCCCTATTTCGCCCGCCAGCAGATTTTTCAGCGCATCGCCGACGCCTCGCTGCCGGCCGGCGTAACCCCCAGCATGGCGCCGCTCTTCAGCCCCAGCGGCTTGGTGTACCGCTATGTGATCGACAGCCCGGACCGCAGCGCGCAGGAGTTACACACCATTGAAGCCTGGGTTCTTGAACGCGCTTACCGCAGCGTTCCCGGGGTGGCCGACGATTCCGGATTTGGCGGGCCGACCATGGAATATCACGTCCTGCTCGATCCCGTGAAGCTGAACAATTTTCACCTCTCGGTCGTGGCCGTGATCGCCGCGCTGAGCGCCAACAACGCCAATACCGGAGGGGGCTTTTACACCCAGGGCGGGCAATTTTATTACGTGCGCGGCATTGGTTTGCTTACCGGCACCGCGGACATCGAAGAAGTGGTGGTGGGCAGCGGCAACGGCGTACCCATCCGGCTGAGGGATGTCGGCAGCGTGGAAATCGGTCACGCGCCGCGTCTCGGTATTTTTGGCTACGAGAAAACCGACGATGCCGTCGAGGGCGTTATTCTCATGCGCACGGGCGAACAGGCGCAAACCGTGCTGCGCGGCGTGGAGAAAAAAACCGACGAGCTCAACAGCGGCATTCTTCCGCCCGATGTAAAAATCCATCCCTATTACGACCG
Organism: Candidatus Acidiferrum sp.; assembly: GCA_049516615.1. GTDB lineage: Bacteria > Acidobacteriota > Terriglobia > Acidiferrales > UBA7541 > Acidiferrum. The sequence continues at coordinate 31,889 of JBEKSZ010000011.1, forward strand.
CAGCGATCTGGTGCGCGTGACCACCGATACCGTGGAGTGGAACCTGGTGCGCGGCATGGTTTTGGTTCTGGTGGTTCTGATTTTCTTTCTGGTGAGTTTGCGCGCCGCGCTGATCACCGCCTTGACCATCCCGCTGGCGCTGCTCTTTGCCTTCATTTTTCTGCACGCCACGGGAGAAGCCGCGAATTTGCTGTCCATCGGGGCCATCGATTTCGGCATTCTGATCGATGGCACCATCGTGATGGTCGAAAACATTTATCGCGAGCTGGGCCTGCGCCACGGCCAGAGCTACAAGCTGAACGAAGTGATCCTGCAAGCCGCGCGCGATGTGGACCGTCCCATCTTTTATTCCGTGGCCGTGATTATCGCCGGTTATCTGCCGATTTACGCGCTGACCGGGGCGGCGGGAAAACTGTTTCATCCCATGGCCGATACCATGGCCTTCGCGCTGGTTGGCGCGCTGATTCTGACGCTCACGATTGTGCCGGTGATGGCCTCCTACTGGTTCAAGAACGGGGTTACGGAAAAACCCAACAGGATTTTTGAGTGGGTGCGCAACTCCTACGCGAGGCGCCTTGAATGGTGCTTGAATCGTCCGCGCCTCACGCTGCTGGTCAGCGGCGCCATTTTCCTCGCCACCTTGTTTTTGGTCCCCCTGATCGGCGGAGAATTTCTTCCGCATCTTGACGAAGGCGCCTTGTGGGTGCGCGCCACCATGCCCTACACCATTTCCTTCGAGGAATCCGCCAAGTTCGCCCCCAAGATCCGCGACCTGCTGATGCAATACCCGCAGGTCACCACCGTCGCTTCCGAACTCGGACGCACCGACGACGGCACCGACCCCACGGGATTTTTCAACTGCGAGTTTTACGTCGGGCTTCTGCCTTACGGCGACAAAGCATGGCAGAAGAGTTCCATTCACAGCAAAGAGCAGCTCGCCAAAGACCTGGAAAAAAAGTTTGATACCTATCCCGGCGTAATTTTTAATTTCACGCAACCTGCTGAAGACGCCGTCGACGAGGCGCTTACCGGACTGAAAAGCTCTTTGGCGGTGAAGATCTTCGGACCGGACCTCGACGTGCTCGAAAAAAAGGCCGTGGAGATCAAGCAGATTCTGGATAAGACGCCGGGCTTCACGGAGTTGACGGTGGTTCGCGAACTCGGCCAGCCCAACCTGATTATCGAGGCTGACCGCGCGAAAATTGCGCGTTACGGCATCAACGTCGCGGACGTCGAAGCGGTGATCCAGGCCGCGATTGGCGGGCAGGCGGCAACACAAGTCATACAAGGCGAAAAATTATTTGATCTGGTCGTGCGCATGGAGCCCAAATACCGCTCGACCGCGGGCGACATCGGCGGCCTCCTCGTTCCTTCCCCCGCCGGGCAGGCCATTCCCCTCTCCGAGCTGGCCACCATTCGCGAGGCCAGCGGCGCCTCGTTCATCTATCGCGAAGACAATTCGCGCTACATCGGAATTCAGTTCTCCATCGTGGGGCGCAACCTCGAGGGCGTGATCAACCAAGGGCAGGCCGCGATCAAGAAAAAAGTCGTGCTGCCGCCCGGCTACACCCTCAACTGGGGCGGGGAATACAGCGAACTGCTGGAGGCCAAAGCGCAATTTGTGGTGATCGGGCCGCTGGCTTTGATGCTTATTTTTCTGATTCTCTTCGCCTTGTACGGCAACTTCAAATTCCCCATAACCATCGCCCTCGGCGTGGTGCTGACCGAGCCGGTCGGGGCACTGATCGCGCTCAAGCTGACGCACACGCCGTTCAGCGTTTCGAGCATTCTCGGTTTGCTGGCACTGCTCGGAGTCTCGGTTGAGACCGCGGTGATCTTGGTGAGTTACATCAACAAGCTGCGCCTCGAGGGCCAATCGGTGCGCGAAGCCACGCTCGAGGCCTCGCTGCTGAGGCTGCGACCGATTATGATGACCGCGCTGGTGGCCTGTCTGGGGCTGTTGCCGGCGGCCATTTCAACCGGCGTGGGTTCGGACACACAAAAGCCCTTCGCCATCGTGGTGGTGGCCGGGCTGGTTTCACGCCTGCTGCTCGGGTTCTTCGTCAATCCCGTGCTGTACGAAATTGTGGCGCGCGAGGGCGACGTCTTGCAGGTGTAGCGGCCTGCTACTTCTTTGCCTGCGCGGTGGGAGGCAGAATTCCGTTCAGGCGCAGATACACGGCTTCGGTGCTGTAGTGATCGGCCCAGGAGCCGGACAAAATAAGCCACGCCGCCGCGCGCGGCACCATACGGCCGCCGAAAACGGCGATCTGTTCGCCAAGCTTGGCGTCATCGACGTTGCCGAGCGCGCTGGTGCAGAAATCGAAGGAGGCTTTCAGTCCCGCTACCAGCTTGTCCTTGCCGTCCGTCTCTTCCAGTTTGCCGTCCGGCGCCGGAGTTCCGGAAAGCTTCGAGCACAGCGTGGTGTTGGTGTCAGCGATGTGAATCAGCAGGTGCCCGAAGGTCATCATGTCCGGCGTCGGTTTGAAGCCGAACTTGTCCGCGGGCATGGCCTCGGCGGCCGCCACCATATTCTTGCTGGAGCGCGTCAGTTGACTTTTCACCGAGGAACTTAGGGGATTGGCCACCGGTTCGTTTTGCGCGGAACTTCTGGGAGCCCATGCCATCAGGAAGACGCTCAACGAGATTGCCGCCATGAGTTTTGCAGATTTCATTGCCTTCTCCAGTAGGCCGGAACTGCGGGCCACTTTTTCGATTTCTTGCTGCGCGGGAGCAACCCAGGCAGCATACGCCGCGGAAATATCTTCAACAAGGGCCATTCTGAACACCCGGGCGGACAACTGAATTGACCGGCGCACCCATCCACTCCTAACATGGAAACTTCCTGCTTCTGGCGAGATCTGCCAGCGAAATGAGTTCACCGTGAAGAATTCGATATTCCCCGTACGCCGAAGAAACGGTCTCTTTCTGGCGCTGTTCAGCCTCCTGTCAAGCGCGCTCGCGGCGCCTCGCGCCCGGGCGCAAACGGCAGACGAACTGGCCGCCAAGGTGCTCGCCGCGCGGGGCGGCGTGGACAAGATCAGGACGATCCAGCGGCAGCGCGTCAGCGGCAAAATTTCGTTCGGTCCGAGCGCCGAAGGTCCCTTTGTTGTGGAATTCGAGCGCCCCGGAAAAATGCACATGGAGATCACCATCGCGGGACAGACCGTCCTCCGCATCTACGACGGCAAGTCCGTCGGCTGGGTGGTGAATCCTTTCGCTCCGAACAAGGACGTGCAGCCCATGGAAGCCGACGACCTGCGCAATATTTCCGATGAAGCGGATTTCGACGGGCCGTTGCTCGACTATCAGAGCAAAGGCAATCACCTCGAGCTGGCCGGCAAGGATGAGGTGGACGGAAAAGCGGTGATCAAGCTGAAGCTCACGAACAAAAACGGCGATGAACGAACGTACTTTTTTGATGCCGCCACCTATCTGCTGGCCAAGTGGGAAGGCAAGCGCAAAAGCGAGAACCAGGAAATCGCGGTAGAAACCTTTTTCAGCGACTACCGCGACGTGCAAGGGGTGAAATTTGCGTTCGAAATCGATTCCGATTCACCCGGAAGCGAGCAGAAGCAGCGCATCACCATTTCAAAAATTGAAATCGATCCACCGATCGACGAGGAACATTTCGCCAAGCCGGTTCTTGCGACGCCTCGCGCTTCGGCGCGTTTGAAAGATACACACGTGGTGGCTTTGCTTCGCTAGCGCCGCGGGCCCTTGTCGCCGGGCTCCTCGGATTTAGCGTTGCCTTTGCTTTTCAGTGTTCGGCTATGCCCATTACAGAAACAAAATTGCAGGAGCAGGGCCAAAATGCCGGCCTCTGCGACTCCTGCCTGCACGCGAGACGGATTATTTCCGCCAAGGAATCCGTATTTTTGCTCTGCCAGCTGGGCTTCAGCGACGCGCGGTTTGCCAAATATCCCCGGCTGCCGGTGCTGAGCTGTGCGGGTTTTGCGCCGAGCAACACCCCCGCGCAAACCGGGTAGTTGCCGGGCATGCCAGGGCCTGCGAGCAAGCGACGTTGCTCACCCCGTTTTGTCCCGCGGCGTGCAAGTCGGCCAGCGGGGTCGCGCGCAAGCTCAGGGCAGGTAGTAACCGGGGCGGAACCGGACTTGCACATCTTTGCGCTTCACGGTAACGGAGATGTCGTGATAGCCGGAGCTGCTGCCATCGCTCGGTGAGTAGCTCAGGTTGTATTGCGCGTGCAGCTCTGCCCCGATGGCATCGAGGGCCTTTTCGATGGAACGGTCCTTGAAGGTCGAGAGATGCGCGCCCCCGGTAGCCACGGCGGCCTCCTCTAAGGCCTGGTTCTCGATCTGATTTTTCGCATGCTGCATGGTCCACACGGCGGCGCCGCTCAAATTAACGCCGTCGCGCGCTTCTTCGGTCTCGGGAGTCTGCGCCGTGCCGGGGATCGGCGGGCGGCCGAAGGTGCCAGGCGGGGTAGTCTGGATGCGGTTGTCGCCCTCGGGTTTGCTGTTGAGCTCGCTGCGCGTGGTGGAGAGGCCGACGCTGTAGATGGTGATATTGGCCAGCTGGGCGCGGCGGAGGACTTGGCTTAGTTTCGCGGTGCTCCCAAGGTCCATGGCTTCGGCAAGGATCAGCAGGATGCGCCGGGTGGCCGGCGTTTCTTTTGCCAGCGGCGCTGGGCCGCTCAGCATTTCGACTCCCACGGCCATGGCATCGTAGAGCTTCGCGCCGGAGGTTCCCGCGGGGAGCTGGGCGATGTTGCTTTCGAGCAATTCGTTGTCAGCCGTGAACTCTTGAAGCTTGTCGATTTCGTCATTGAAGGCCAGCAACGCGGCTTGCCCCGCGGGGCCGAGAACGGTTTGCGTGAGGAGGATGCCGGTTTTGCGGATTTCCGGCAGCAGCGGGGCGACGCGCGAACTGTTCTCGACGAGAACCACCATGGCGATGGGGTCGCTGCCGAGATCGAAGTGCGTGATTCGCTGCGGGACGCCGTTTTCCGTGATTTGAAAATCCTTGACCTCAAGGTCGGTGATCATTTCGCCTTTGTTGTTGTGGACAACGACCGGGGTGTTGACCAGCGTGGCCTGGACTTTGATACCGGCCTGCGCGGGAGGTTGCTGGATGGCCGCGCCCGGCCGCGGGGAGATGGGGCCTTCGGGGGTTTGCGCCGCCGAGCAGAAGGGAGCGAGAAGCGCCAGCGCCAGACGCGGCAGGAGTCTTCTGCGGGCCGAGATCCCCGGCGGAGCATTCATTTGGTTCTCCCTGCGCGTTCAGCTTGCGCCGCGCCTTTGTTGTGCTGTGGTTCCTTGAGCGGCCCTCGCGAAGTGTACTCGATTCGACGCAGGCTAGAGGGATGGCGTTGCCGCGGGTGCTGGCACTCTCTAGAATAAAAGATTGCTTGTCTAGAGAGAGCGTGACCCATGTCCCGTCCGAAACCGTCCGTGCGCCAGCCATCCGAGCGTCAGGGGAAGCTCAAGCCGCAACATGCGCCGAAACCCCCGCATGAAGATCTGGAGTTTTTACAAAGTACCCCCGCGCGGCCGCTGCGCATCTTGGCCGAGTACCTGCAGCCCATGGTGCAACTGAAAAAAGAGAACATCGGGGACACCATCGTAATGTTTGGATCGGCGCGGATTGAATCGCGGGAAACGGCCCTGGCGCGCTTGAGCCGGCTTAAAAAAACCAAGGTTGCCAAGTTGGCGAACGCCGAGCGAACCAAGCACCGCATGGTGCTGAAGGACGCCAAGAGCGCTCTTGAAATGTCGCGTTATTACGAAGAGGCGCGCGAGCTTTCCCACAAGATTACCGCGTGGGCCAGTTCGCTCGGGGCCAAGCCGCGGCGCTTCGTGATTTGTTCGGGAGGCGGGCCGGGGATTATGGAGGCCGCGAACCGCGGGGCGTACGAGGCGGGCGGAAAATCGCTCGGATTATCGATTGAACTGCCGCACGAGCAGTTCTCGAACGCGTACATCAGTCCGGAGCTGAGCCTGAATTTCCATTATTTTTTTATGCGCAAATTGTGGTTCGCGCAAATCGCCAAGGCCCTGATTGTTTTTCCCGGCGGTTTCGGGACCATGGACGAATTGTGGGAAATGATGACGCTCTTGCAAACCGGAAAATTGTCGAAGAACAACATGATCCTGATTTACGGGCGGCGCTATTGGGAACAAGTGCTGAATTTTCGCGCCATGGTGCGCTGGGGCATGATCAATCCGGAAGAATACAAGCTGATTCAGTTTGCCGACACCGTGGACGAGGCCTTTGAGAAGATCCGTACGGATATGGAAAAGTACCACATGGAAGTCGACCCGTTTCTGCAAGCCTATTAGGGCTGGTTGTTTAGCGATGGTAGAAGACCGGGCGGCGCATTCTACTTGGAACGCTGTATGGTCGACTCTTGCCCGAGAGCCTTAAGCTTCCGGCGCGCTGCATAAGGAGGCGCTAAACCATATGACAACCCCAAGGGAATTGACCAGGTTTGCCAAGGCTGCGGCAGCCGCGGCCACGTTGAGCGGCTTTTTGCTGTTTGCAGGAGCGCCGGCGTTGCGCGCGGATGACGATGCCTGCCGCAATCGCATCATCAAAGCCGACCACCGGCTGCACGAAACGGCCGCAAAGCGCGGGTGGGACAATCCGGAAACCGCCAAGCGACGCCAGGAGTTGATGCTGGCACGACAGTACTGCTGGGATCATGGGCACCGTTGGTGGGATGAAGATGGACAGCGCTGGCACACGGAGCGTGATTGGGACGAGCACGACCACGATCATCACTAGGATTCGCGAAGCATAAAACAACCGCTTTCTGGGGGCGCAGCCTTGCTGGCTGCGCCTTTTTTGCGTGCTGAGGAAGGCGGGTTCCGCGCCTGCCCGAGGCGCGACATTTTTCCCGCTTGCGGGTTTGAACCAGCAGGACGCCAACCCAGACAGGTTCCGGGGCGCGCTCCACCGGAGGTTGTTATGCACTTTGGCAAGCATTCACTAAAGTCTTTGTTTGGTAAGCTGATTTTGAGCGCGGTGGCCCTCAGCGGTTTCCTGGTTTTTCTGGGAGCGCCTGCAGCCGAGGCCCAGGAGTGGCGAGGCCGCGCGCCCGTGCGTTACGAGCATCGCGGCTACTACGGCTGGCGTGCGAACTACTGGCACCACGAAGTCGTGCGCCACGGCTGGCGCGATCGCTTCGGCTACTGGCATCCGTAAATGCGAATCTCGCGGCGCAGAGAGAGCGCATCGCCCGGCCCAAAGTTCTATGCGCTCTCTGGCGAACCGCGATCATGGCTCGGAGCGAACTGCGGGCCAACCTTGCTGAATGTATCGTTGCAAACGGGGCCCGGTAATTTGAACGACGAGACAAACGCCGCCGACGCTTAGCGGTGGCTGGTAAAACGATGGTTGGTAACAACAAAAAAGGGGCGCACTTTAAGGCGCCCCATTCGCATTCCTGGATTGGCAAGATTAGTGCGTCGCTACGAGCGACGGTGTTGCGGACGGCGCTGCGCCGGAGGACTCCTCTGTTTCCGGGGATTCCGGCTGATCGGCAAAAACGGCTTCAAAGCGGCGGGTCTCGCCCTGGTCATGCAGCATGACCACGGGCACGACGCGAACCTGCTGCTTGCAAGAATGACACTGTGTCACCTCGCCCTGTAAGTCCTGCAAAAAACCATCGGTGAAATGATAAAGCGAGCGCTCGCGGCGGGCATTTTTCTGGTCGCGCGTGCCGCAGTGCGGACAGATGAATTCCACCTTGTCCTGCTGCGGATCGCGGTCCAGAGCAGCCCAGCCCGTGCGGCGCACGCCCACAACTTCAATGATTCGGCGTTGCATCGGTTGTACCCCCTTTAGCTCCACGTCCACGACAATCAGATGCGCTAACGGCTGCGGGCGATACATTTTCGTCTCGTCATGCAGCTCGCAGCTAGTCGATTCGCACTACTCGCGCTGGGCGCGGTGCCCATTGCAAGATTTCCTGACGGCGCCCGCTCGGAACTGCCGCCCGGATGTTATGGCGGGAACTTGCACGGCGTGGCGGTGTCCAAAGTAAGTGAGGACGCGCGCACCTCACATCCCTGCGAGCGCGGCGTTGGCCGACGGCCCGTTGCGAAAGTGACGAGCAGCCGCTGACGCCGCGAAATGATCCGAAAGTAAAAATTCTGCAACCAGGTGGAGGTGTGCAATGTCCAGTCGAGGCCGTGGTGTGTCCGCGGGCGGAGAGCAAGGAAGGGAAGGATCCGGGCAAGGACCGCGCCCGGATATTTTGCGGGGCTGCCTGGTGGACGGAGACGCGGAACAGTCGCGGCGGGAAGGTACGCTGCGGCGGCAGGCCCTGGCGGTTTCCACGCTGTTGCAGGCCTTGCTGCTGCTAGGGGTCGTTGCGATTCCGTTCTTTGGAAAAGTCGAGCGCATTGCGCTAGCCAATGTTACTCCCCTGCCGCCCTACCGCCCGCTCGGAGATGCCATCCGTGAGCACACCAGCCGGCCCGAGCCGCGCGCGGGCGGAAGCGTGACGGTTTGCTTTCGCTGCGCGACAGGGCGGCCGAGGAATCCTTCGGCGGGAACGGATCAAAGCCACGCGCTTGGCCCCGAGTCCGCGACGGGCGATGACCCTTTGGGCCAGCCCAGCGTCAATCCGTGCATGACGGGCTGCAGCCTCGTCGCGAGGAGCGAAGGACCAGAGCCCCCGTCAACTCCCACGCCGCGCATTGTGAAGGTTACGCACCTGGACTCCGCGATGCTGATCGAGCGCGTCGAACCTGTGTACCCGGCGCTGGCGAGGCAGATTCGCCGGGAGGGACGGGTCGAACTGCGCGCCATTATTTCTACCGATGGCCGAATTGAATCCGTCGAAATGGTCGGCGGGGACGTGCTGTTTGAGCAATCGGCGCTCGATGCGGTGCGGCGGTGGCGCTATCGCGCGACGACTCTGAACGGCGTGCCGGTGAAGGTCGACACGTATATAACGGTGATCTATACCTTAGGGCAGTAAGACAAACCCCCCGGAGCAAGAAGCAAAAGTAGGAAGGGCCGGTTCTGCCTTACACCGGCCCTTCTGCCTGCACGGCACGACAGACATGTGCCTGACTCTGTCGCCTCCTTTCCGAGTGGGCTAGAAGTGGAAGACGAAGCCGGTCGACGCGCGCAAATTGTCTTGCGTCTGCCGTCCCACGGCCAGTTCCGGAAAACGCGTCGGCAAGTAGTCGACGTCGAGAGGACGCAGACTGAAGTGGCGGCTGATGCGAAAATCAAAGCCGCCGCCAAGCGCCGTGGCAAAAGCGTTGTGGGAGTTTACGGTGTCAAACAAGTTGGCGTTGCCGTGCGCCACGCCAAAGAGCGCTTCCGCGAAGGGATGGATCCGCCAGATGTGGTGAAAGCCGATGCGCGGACCGAACAGGTAGGTCGAGGCCGTGCCGCTTGAGCCGGAGTTGAAAATGCCGGAATTGGTGTAGCCGCCGAAATCAGCAACGGCGCTCAGCCAGGGCCTGAACTTGTAAGAGACCGATGCGCTGCCGCCGTTGAGACCGTAACTGCCGATCTCGGTGGTGCTACTCGGGTAAACCCGGAGGTAGGAGTAACCGGCGAAAACGTCGACCTTTGAATCATCCTGCGCTTTTGCGGAAGTGCCAAAAAACGCCGCGAATACGAGCACAGACACCAATAGCTTCCATTTCATAATGGCTCCTTTGAGATTTAGTTTTTGGCGCAGGCCGGCGTGACGACTCCCGTCACGGCTATGCGGCTGCGCGTCTTGCGGGTGGCCTCAGGCAGGGAGGCAGCAATCCGCGTTCTTTTTTTCGTTGTAGTAGAGATGCAAACGGGGCCGACGGAGTTGCAGCCTTTTCCTAAATTGTTTCGCGGATGTGATTGACGGGAAAGGCGATCCGCTACAATTTTTACAATAAATATTTCAAAAAAGGGAACTACAAAAGAGGCTCGCCGGAATGTCGCCCGATGGCCTCGCGCGTGGCATCCCGCAGCTGAATCAATTGGTGCCAGTCTCCAGGTTCGCTCGCGTTCGCGGAATGCCCGTTGGGACTTTGCGGATAAAGCGGCGGCGAGAGCGTGATGGTGATGTTCCCGGGGCGCGGGAGCCACGTGCCTTCGCGCAAAATCTGCCGCGCGCCGGCGACGGAAACAGGAATGATGGGTCGTCCGGTGCTGACCGCGGCTTTAAAAGCGCCCAGTTGAAAAGGTCGCACGCCGTCTTGCGGGAGGAATGTGCCTTCGGGAAAGACGAAGACCGATTCGCCGCGCTGCAACAGCTCTTCGATTTCCCTCGACTGATTGAGGCGGGCGTCGCGGTCGGCGCGATCGAAGGTCAGATGTCCCATTTGCTTTAAAAACGTGCCGATGAACGGGACGCGGCGATTTTCGACTTTGGAAACAAAGCGGTAAGAAACGCCCAGGCCAAGAATCAGCGGCAGAACATCGATGTAGCTGCTGTGATTGGCGGCATAGATTTTTGCGCCGGGAGTGTCCATGAACTCCTTGCCAACCACGTCGACGCGATTCCCGGTAAAAGCGAATAAAACCCTCAACGCTCTGGTCGTAAATCTTCCCGCCGCGCGATGGTCCTTGATGAACTGCACGATGATCCAGGAAGGTACAATCCACAGGGAAAATACCACCGCGAAATAAATCCCGTAGGCGACTTGCCCGGTTCGTCTCGCGGCGCCGGCCAACCAGCTGCCGCTATTGCTGATGGCACTGGCCAGTCCGAGGCGCGCGATTTGCAGCCAGGCCGGAGCTTTCGATTTGCTGAGCGTGCCTTGCACATAAAGCTGCTTGGTCTCTTCGCGGCGCAATTTTCCGCTGGAGGTTTTTGGAATGCTGCCCGGCGGCAGCAGTTCCACGCGGTCAGGCGGCAGGCCGAGACCTTTGGTGATCTGCTCGGTGATGGCCGCGACAATGGCGGCGCGGCGCGCGGCGTTGCCCTCGCGCGCTTCGGCTACGAGCAGCAAACGTTCCGTGCCGCTGGCTTCGTCTTTGATGCCGAAGGCCACAATGCAGCCTTTGCGAATTCCTTCAACGCGCGCGGCCAGCTCTTCGACTTCATGCGGATAAAGATTGCGGCCGCCTTTGATGATGATGTCTTTGACGCGCCCGGTGACATAAATCTCGCCCGCGGCGCGATAGGCGCGATCCCCGGAGTTTACCCAGGCGTACTGGCCTTCTTGCGTGACGGGGCCCAGCGGCAGCAATTTCTCCGTGGCCGCGGGGTTGCGAAAAAATCCGCTGGTTGCCGAAGGGCCGCGAAACCACAAAAATCCTTCGCTGCGATCGGGAACTTCCTTGCCGGCGTCGTCGACGATCGAAACTTCCATGCGGTTGACGACCCGGCCCGCGGAAACAAAGGAAATGGCCTTGGCCTCTGCGCCGTGAATCGGCACAGCTTGCCCGCGCGTCGTGAAGGTCTCGCGCTCGACATGGTCGATGAGTGGCAGGCGATCAAGGGGCGGAAACGTCACGCACAGGGAGGCCTCGGCGAGACCGTAGACCGGAGCCATGGAGGTTGCGCGAAACCCGTACGGCGCGAAACGCTTGCTGAAGCGCTCGAGAGTGTCGGGGTTAACGGGTTCCGCGCCATTCAGGGCAATGCGCCAGGAGCTCAGGTCGATGCCCGCGATATCGCGATCGGCAATTTTCCTGACGCACAGCTCGTAGGCAAAATTCGGGCCGGCGGCGATGGTGCCGCGATGCTTGTGAAAGGCCTGCAGCCAGCGCTCCGGGCGCGTGAGGAAGGCCAGCGGCGACATCACCACCAGGGGCGTACCGAAGTGCAGCAGCGACAGCCAGGCCCCGATGAGGCCCATGTCGTGATAAAGCGGGAGCCAGCTGATGCCCACATCGTCCGGACCGAGGCGCATGGCCTCGCCGATGGAACGCATGTTGGCGAGCAGATTGGCGTGGGTAAGCATGACGCCTTTCGGATCGCCCGTCGAGCCGGAGGTGTATTGCAGCAGCGCCAGATCGTCAGGCTTGCGGTTGCGCGCGCCTGAAAGATGCAGGGGCAGGGCACCCGGAATAACCTCTGCGGGTTTGTCGGCGGCGGCGATGAGTCGCTCGGCGTCCAGTACGGCCGTGAGCGAACGCACGCGCGGCTTGAGCAGTTTGGCAACGGCTTCGGCGCGTTCAAAGGTGAGCAGCACGGAGACTTCCGCGTTGCTTAGAATGGCGGATTGCCGCGCGGCGTATTCTTCGATGCGGTCGGCGCGGAATGGCGGATAGATGGGTACAGGAACCGCGCCAGCCAGCAGAATTCCAGCGTAGGAAACAAAAAATGCCCGGCCGCTCGGCAGCATCAAGGCCACACGCGCGCCGGCGGCCACGCCCTCGCGGGCAAGCTCGGCGGCGCAACGCTGCCCGGCAGCGTAAAGTTCCCCGAAGGTAAGCGTGACTTCGCGTTCGCCGTCTCCCGTCTCTTCGGTGATGAGCAGGTGGGTGCGGTCGGCGTCATGCGTCGCGCGGTAGCGCAGGAGCTCGAGCAGGGTCCGCGTCTCGTACGCTCCGGCAGCCACCGCTTCGCGATGCAATCTGCCGGCGGTGACGGAGGCGCGCAGCGCGGAGCTGCCCGCGTCGTCCGGCACATCAAGCTCGCCGGCGCCGGCAATGGCCACGGCCAGATCATCGGGAGTGTTCGCTTCGGCGACCACGCGGTCCGCGAGGCGCACGCCGAAGACGGCTTCAATGCGCGCCAGCAGTTCGACGCGCTCGAGACTGCCCATGCCAAGGTCCGCGTCGAGCTCTGAGTTCGCGCTCAGTCTGGGAAGCGCGCCGGTGCTGCCGAGCTCAACGAGGAGTTCGCGCAGAATCTCGAGCACGCGCTGGCGCACGGCGCTGCGGTCGAGTTGGGTGCCTGCGGTGGCCACAGTTGTTCTGGGAGGGGGCTTCTGGTGGCGCTAGACGAGGCTATCACGCCTCGCCGCGGATTGTCATGATGCGTGCCACGTCCCGCGCGGTCCGTAACGCCTACTTGACGGTCTCCGCCAGCCCGAAACCCTTCGGAAGCAAAGCCGTGCTCAGATCCACGCCGCTCAAGTCCGCGCCGGTCAAATCCGTCTCGCGCAGGATGGCGACGCCCATGTCCGCGCCGCTGAAGCGCGCGCCCTTTACATTGGCGAGGCGCAGGTTGATGTTGCGGAGTTGCGCGCCCTGAAAATTCACGTTGGAAAGGTCGCAGCGGAAAAATTCGATGCCGCTCGCTTGCGCTTCCGATAAATCCGCGCCGGGCAGAATCGCTTCGGTCATATCCGTGTTGCGCAATTCCGCCTTATGCAGATTGGCGCCCGACAGATCCGCGGAGGCCAGTTTGGCCTTGCGCAGATTCGCGCCTTGGAGATTTGCGCCGCGCAGGATCGCTCCTGTGAGATTCACGCCTTCCAGGTCTGCATCGGAAAGCTCCGCATCGGAAAGGTCCGCGCGCACACCCCCTTCCTGGCCTCGAAAAAAGAGTTCGTGGGCGGCCAGAATGTCGCGCAACGTCTTGCCATTGTGCTTGATGCTTTTTGCTTTTCTCATATTCCTGATCCCCAGAAAGATCCCTTGCGGCCGCGCCAGCTGCAGCGCCGGCACGGTCCGGCCTCCGTAACCCTTGCGGTCCCTTACCAGTTTACTCAAACTGGCCGCGTGCGCCTACAATAAGGCGATATCCCCAGGGGGCTGACCGCTGCCGGTCGGGCGGCGAGACCATGCGTAAAGGAATCAACGGCGCAACAGCTCTTCGCGTGACGGCTGGGTTCCTGCTGGCCGGTTTCGCGATCTTCTCGCCGCAGAACGGTCGCGCGCAAGAATCGCTTGAGAACGAGGTGGTGGCCAACCTGGCGGGCGGGCGGGTGATCGTCGATGTTTCCCGGGAGCTGATTTCCTTTGCGGTCATCGATCATCCGATTGAAACGAATTCCCATCCCCCGCGCGTGATGAGTCTAGACGCCACGCACGTCGGCGTGCTCTTCGGGGCCGCAGAATGGCAGGTCTCCGCGGATCCCAAGCCCGTGCGACTTGATCACAACTTCGCGCGCGTCACCAAACAGGATCCGCGCTATCAAGCCTATCCGGACGAAGCGGAGCCGGATCTGGAGAGCATTGGCGTGGGCTTTCTCGAGCGGCTGCGCCCGCTGGTTTCGCAACTGCACAATAAGCTGAACCTCAACGCCGACGAACCGATTTTCGAAGTGATTCTTATCGGCTACGCGAAGGATTATGGGCCGGAAGTCTGGCAAGTGGACTATCGCATCGAACAGGAAGACCTCGGGTCGCGCGGCAGGGATTACTGGCAGACGCACATTCTGCGCCCGCGCTTCAGCCAGTTGTACCCCCCGGAAGGAAAAAAATCCGCGCGCAGGCTGGTCGAGACGCGCTATCCCGAAGACCTCGAGGGCGCGGACCTGAACGCATTGATCGTCAGAGACGACCCCCGTATCGGGCATTTGCGCGCGGCGGATCAGCGATTTGCGAAAGTGTTGGCGCAGATCGACAAGGGAGAGGCGCACAAAGCGCCCGATGCCGACTCGACGGATTTGCTGCGCGCCTTGGTTCCCATAATTGCCGGCAACGCGCGCTTCGCGCTCGGAACCATCGGCGAGGAGCAGGGTTTCGAGTGGGTGGTCGCCCCGGACGAGCCCATGGAGACCGCCGTGCCGGACAAAAATGAGCCGCCCGAAGCACCCTCGTTGCGTCGCAAGCCGAAGCCGCAATGACTCTGGCGAGCCATCGATGGCTTGCCCGTGCTGCTCGCTACCTCCGTCGGCGCCCGGGCGTTCCGGAGGGAACGGTTTCGAGCCGCCCCCCGAGGTTCCTAGTCCCGGCTGACTTCAGACTGCGCGTTCTGAACCTGGGGGAGCTGCTCACCGGTTCTTGAATTGTTGACCCCCGCCGCCCGGAGTGATCTTTCGCGGTCAAACTCGCGAGCATCTGGCGCTTGCCCGTTCGGCCGCGCTTCGAAGTTTCTGCACCCGCGCCACGGAACTCGCCCTGCTATACGGCCGTTCGACCGTGCCAAGCCGCGGCGCGCCCGCCAATGTCTCTGCGGTAGTGCATGCCCTCAAAATGGATTTCCCCTGCGCCGCGGTAAGCCGATGCCAGCGCGGCGTCGAGGCTGGCGCCTGTTGCGGTCACGCCGAGAACACGGCCGCCGCTCGTCACGAGTTCTACGCCACTGCCCGGCGCGGCGCGGCGCGTTGTACTCGCATGCAGTACCTTCACCTCGGGAATACGGCCGGCATCAGCGAGCCCCTCGATACGCTTCCCGGTCAGGAATTTGCCGGGGTAGCCGCCCGAGGCCAAGACCAGGCAGACACTGGCGCCCGGACGCCATTTCAGTTTTGCGGCATCGAGGCGGGCAGCGGCCACATCCGCAAGCACTTCCGCGAAATCGAAATCCATGCGCGCCAGGATGGCTTGGGCTTCCGGGTCCCCCAGGCGACAGTTAAATTCCAGAATTTTAGGGCCCGCGCTGGTGAGCATCAGGCCAATATAAAGAAAGCCCTGATAACGGACGCCGTCTGCCGCTAAGCCATGCATGACGGGCTCGACGATGGTATCGATGATGGTTTCCCGCAAAGCCGGGGGCAAAAGATCATCGGTTGAGTACGCCCCCATCCCGCCCGTGTTGGGGCCCTGGTCGCCATCGAACGCGCGCTTGTGATCTCTGGTCGGAACAAGCGGCGCGTAGGTCGCGCCGTCGCTCAACAGGATGAACGAGAGTTCTTCGCCTTCGAGCGTTTCTTCAAAAAGCAAGCGTTGCCCGCCGGGCCCAAGCTCATTCTTTTCGAGGGCCCGCTCGATAAAGTCCCGCGCTTCTTCTTTGTTCTTTGCAAGAAGTACGCCCTTGCCGGCGCAGAGGCCGTCGGCCTTCATCACCAGCGGCCAGCTGACTCCGTCGAGTGCCGCGTACGCGGCACTCGCCTGATCGTACGTTCCGTAGCGGCGCGCGGTCGGCAGGTTGTGGCGTTCAAGGAATTCCTTGGAGAAGATTTTGCTGCCTTCCAGTTGCGCGGCTTGCGCCGAGGGCGCGACAATCGCCCAGTTTCGCGCACGGAAGGCATCGCCGATGCCCTTGACGAGGGGAAGCTCGGGACCGACAACCGTAAGATCGGGCTGCAGTTTTTTTGCGAGCTCGACGAGCGCCGCGACGTTGCCGGCGTCCATGGCGACGCACTCGGCTTCTGTGGCGATGCCGCCGTTCCCCGGGGCGCACCAGATTTTCTCGAGGCTGGGACTTTGTTTCAGCCTCCAGACCAGAGCGTGTTCGCGTCCCCCGCCACCCACCACCAGAATCTTCATCCGCAATCCCCTGTCAGCGACGCTTTCGACGATAGATGCCACCACCCATCGTGTCAACCGGAGCCCCGCGGTCTGCTTTTAGGGTCCGGCCCCTCAACATCGCCCCGTCGCGGCGCGGGCAGGAAACCCCAGGCGTAAATCAAATGTCATATTGATCAGTTGGTCATCGACTGTACCCTTGACCAGTTATGCGCGGGCATTTCTCTCCGCTACCCTGGTTGAAGCTATCTCTCTCAATCACTTCCTGCTCCTAAGGGGTGCGCGATGCTGCTGATTCCGCTGCGCCATGAAAATATGGAGGGCCGTCGCTGGCCGGTGGTCACGTTTACGCTGATCGCGCTCAACGTCCTCATATTCCTTGGAACCCACTGGAAGATCGAACAGCAGGAACCAGAGCGGATGGAAGCGCGAACGCACGTGCTGCTCATGGCGGCAATGCACCCGGAATTGAACATGCCGGCCGCCCTGGAGTCGTTTGTCGACGACGTGAAACGCCAGATTCCTGAGGCCTCCTGGAAACAGCTGGCATCGCGAAATCGTGCCGTCGCCGACGCCTGGGAGGCGCGCATTCGCTCCATCGAGGATTCCGAGCAGCTCCAGACGGAAATGGATACGCTGGCGCAAAGCTTCTCGGAAGTTCAGAAAAACTCGATTCTCGACAACTATGCCTACATCCCTGCACACCCGAAGCTGCTCGCCACCCTAACCTGTATGTTTCTTCATACCGGTTGGCTCCATCTGATCGGCAACATGTGGTTCCTGTGGCTGGCCGGCTTTATCCTCGAAGATCGCTGGGGCCGGATCATCTATCCGATCTTTTATCTCGTCGCAGGATTTGTGGCAACGCTCTTTCATGGCATGTTCTATTCCTCAAGCTTATCTCCCCTCCTTGGAGCTTCTGGTGCTATCGCGGCGCTCATGGGCGCCTTCCTGATTCGTTTTCCAAAGCTCAAGATCGAGATGCTCTGGCTGCTGTTTATCGTCAGGCTGCGCTTTAAGATGGAAGCTTACTGGCTTCTGCCCGTGTGGCTGCTGATGGAAATCTCTGACGGCTTGGTCTCCTTTCAGGCCTCCGGGGTCGCGCACTGGGCACACGTCGGAGGCTTCATTTTCGGCGCCGCCGGGGCGCTGGTCATCGCGCGGACGGGCTGGGAGCACCAGGCCAACGCAGTCATCGAGGGAAAAATTGGTTGGAGCGCGGATCGCGCGGTTGTAGAGGGAACGGAGCTGATGGAGCAAGGCAAGTTCGACGAAGGAATCGCGGTGGTGCTGAAGTACGTGACCGCGAAGCGCGATGCCGTCGACGGCTACGCGATCTTGCGGCAACTCTATTGGCGGAAAAATGATATTCCCGCATACCGGGACGCCACAGCCAGGCTTTGCGAGCTGCACGTCAAAGCCCAGGACCCGGAAGCCGCCTGGCAGGACTTCGAGGAGTACACCAATGCGGGCGGAGACCGCCTGCCCGCGGAAACCTGGCTCGAGCTATGCCGCATGGCAGAAGGGCGCAAGGAGTACGAGCGTGCAGTCGCCGAATACGCCGGTCTTGCCAATGCGTATCCGGCCGAGCGTCAGTCCATTCTTGCACTTCTCGCGGCCGGTCGCCTGGCCCTCAAGCAGCTCAAGCGTCCTGCCGATGCGCTGGGTTATTATCGGGCGGCAAATGCTTCCAAGGTTCCGCACCTAGATTGGGAATCGAACATCCAGGCAGGCATGAAGGCTGCGGAGCAGGCCGAGGGGATCCCTGCGATCTCGAGCGTCTAGCCGCGCTCCTGGCCTGGCCGGCTCAGCCCATGCTCGCGGCGCGAATCGGGATCGTGACTGGCGCCGATGTCGAATCCGACGAACCCAACATGTGGCAGCGCCCATCGAAAATTCCGCCGGGATCGATCACCATGCAGGGAGAATGCACCTCTCCTGTAACCACGCCCTTGGCCTGAATTTCCACGCGCCCCTTGGCGAAAACCACGCCGTCAAACCGCCCGGCGATAACCACCCGGTTCCCTTCGATCTGTCCTTCGACTTTGGCGCCTTCCCCGAGGATGACCGTTTGTTCCGAAATAATGTTGCCCTTCACATTGCCATCGATCCGGAAGGTGCCTTTGACCTGCAGCGTCCCTTCCATCGTGACGCCCTGATCGATAAAACCTGTCCATTCTTCCTGCGAACCATCTTTAGAAACGCCCGGCCATCGCCACGCCATAAGCAAGCCCCCACGCCACACCTCACTACTCTAGCCGCGGGCTCGGCGAAGTCAACGCCGCAAAGCGCAGCGCGTTGCCGAATAGTTATATCCCGCAGCATGAGGAGGAAGCGCCGCAAAGGGCGGAATGCGCGATCTTGTCCGGTGCTAGGGCCCGGCAGACGGAGGAACGGGTTATTTCATGAGGCGGTCGTAAATGCCCATGAGGTGCGCGTCGTCGTAATACTCAAGAACCAGCTGCCCCGGGCGCAGCTTGGTCTTTTGGCGCAGGAGGACTTTCGTACCCAGTTCGCGCTGCAAATCCTCGAGCGCTGCGCGGATGTTGGCGTCCGCGTGTGCTTCGCTTGCCGGGGTGCTGCTGTTGCGCGAGCGGCGCGAGGCCAGGCGCTCGATCTGGCGGACGGTCAAGCCCCCGCGGGCCGCGCGCTGCGCGTAACGCATGCGTAGCTGCGAATCCGGGACGGCGAGGAGCGCCCGTCCGTGGCCGGCGCTCAGTTTTCCTTCCTCGATCCAGTCCTGAATCGTGGGCTCGAGTTTCAGCAGGCGAATCGAGTTCGCAACCGTGGCGCGGTCCTTGCCGGTGCGCTCCGCCACCGTTTCCTGGGTCAGCTGAAACTCGGCCATCAAGCGTTCAAAGGCGCGCGCGGCCTCGATGGCATTTAAATCTTCGCGCTGGATGTTTTCAACCAGGGTCATTTCAAGCGCCAGGGCGTCGGGCACGTTGCGGACGATTGCAGAAACCTTGTCGAGCCCGGCCCGCTGTGCCGCGCGCCAGCGCCGCTCACCGGCGATCAGCTGAAAACGCTTGCCAAGCATGCGCACCACGAGGGGTTGAATGATTCCGCTCGACTGGATGGAGCGCGCCAGCTCATCAAGAGCCTCTTCGCGAAAACGCGTGCGTGGCTGGTAGGGACTCGGGTCGATGAGATCGATATCGATCTGGTGGGGCCCGCCCACCGCCCAGTCTTTTGCAGGAGCGGCTGCCGCGCCGCCGCCGGCGGATACCGTTGTGGCGGGCGGTTGCTGCGGAACCGCTGGCTCTCCCGGCGCCTGCGCTTCAGGCTCCCGAATGAGCGCTCCTAACCCCCGTCCCAGCGCGTTTCTCAGCATTAGCAATTACCTCCTGGGCCAGCTGCGTGTAGCCTTCAGCGCCCCGACTGTGAATGTCATAGAAAATAATAGGTTTACCGAAACTCGGCGCCTCCGCAAGACGTACGTTGCGGGGGATCACGCTCTGAAAGACCTGGGTGCCAAAGAAACTGCGCAGGTCCGTAGCGACCTGCCGGGAGAGCGAGGTGCGCTCGTCATACATCGTGAGCAGAATTCCCTCGATCTCGAGTGTGGGGTTCAGTGTTCTACGAATGCGCATGAGGGTGTCGAGCAGTTCCGACACCCCTTCAAGGGCAAGGTACTCACACTGTATGGGCACGAGTACAGCGCTTGCGGATACCAGCGCATTGAGGGTGAGGAGATCGAGTGCCGGCGGGCAATCGAGCACTACGAAGCGATACCTGTCCTGAAACGTTTTTAAGGCGCCCTGGAGCTTATATTCCCGATTTTCTGCTGTTACGAGCTCCACGGCTGCGCCAGCCAGGTTTTTGTCGGCGGGGACGACATCCAATCCATCGACTTGCGATTTCTGGACGAGTTTGTCGAGCGGCTCGCCCATAATCAGGCTGTGGTAGAGGGTTCTGCGGGAGGGATCCTTGGCAAAACCGATGGCGGAGGTGGCGTTGGCCTGGGAATCGCAGTCAACGAGAAGCGTGGGTTGCTCCGCCGCGGCCAAACAGGCGGCCAGATTCACTGCTGTCGTGGTTTTTCCGACGCCACCTTTTTGATTCGCGACCGCAATAATACGAGCCAAGCCACTCTCCAGACACCGGGCAAGTTAACAAACGCGAGGCCGGGATGCAAGATGTTTCACGTGCGAAGCCCGGAACCTGTGGATTTCCGGGACGACAACGTTCCACGTGGAACACACGTGCGGATTGC
>JBEKSZ010000012.1:0-51581 GCA_049516615.1 Candidatus Acidiferrum sp.
CGACGGGTTTTCGCGAATACCGCGCTCGATCAACTCCACGGCGAAATCCGGCCGCCCCGCGCCATCCGGAGCCTTTTCGCTAAGAAACATGGCGCCGAAGCGGTACGCCGGCAGCAGATGAGGATCAAGCGTGGTGGTGATGTTGAGCAGAGGCCACAGGGAATCCATACTATTTTCCCGGTCGGAATGTTTTTGCCCGTAGTATTGCACCGCGCGCGTCCAATAGACGTCGGCCATCAGCGGTGCATATTCCATGCTCATGATTTTCAGCAGGCGCGGCGAGGCCAGCAACAGGTCGTTGCGTTCTTGGTGCAGCGCGGCGTGCTGCTCGTCGATGTGCGTCTGCAATTGCCAGATACTCGCAAAGCCCAGCAAAATGGCCAAAAGCAGCAACGCGGTTTTGCGCGCGCTCATTTTAGGTTCCTGCGCGAAAAAATGACCGCCGCGGCGATCAGCACCACCGCGCAATACAGCGCAGCGTACAAGGTGTTTTGTAAAATAAGAGCCCGCGGAACAGCCACCCCGTGCGCCACGCTGCCCGTGACGCTGAAATTCTCAAAATTTGGCAACAGGTACGACAGCCAGCGCATGATCGCCGCCGTCACGGGACCCGCAAGGTCGCCGCGCAGCGTGCGCATCTGCTGCACGAAGGAACCGGCAATATACAGTCCCGCGCTATACAGGATGGACAGCAGCGAAGTCGTCGAACAGGAAAAAAGCAGCGCCAGGGCCACTACAATGGCCAGCTTGAGCAAAATAAAATACACCGCCACGAGCACCCCGAGGTCGGAACGTTGCAGGCCATGGCGCACGTAGAGCAGTGCCAGACACAATCCCGCTGCCATGGCCGCGGTGTTTACCGCCAAGGTAAACACCAAGCCCGCGAACTTGCCAGCCAGAAATTCCCACCGGCGCACCGGCTTGGCCAGCAGGGCATACAGCGTCCGCTTGTCCATCTCCTTGGAGACCAGACCCACGCCGATGAACACCGCCATCAGCAACCCGATGAAGGAAATGGCGCTCAGTCCCAAGCTCACAATCACAATTTCTTCGATGCCGATGGAGATCTGGCCCACCAGAATGGCTGCCCCCATCATCAGCAGGGCAAAAAACACCAGGTTATACAACACGCGATCGCGCACCGCTTCGCGGAAGGTATTTAGCGCCACGGCGGCGATGTTCTTCATTTGCCGCTTACCTCGACGGCCGCAGCCTGGGCCCGGTCAGCGGCCACCAGGTGCATAAAATATTCTTCCAGGGAGGGTTTGACCTGCGCTACGGACAGAATCTTCGCGTCGCTATCGCGCAGTTGCGTCAGGGCCCCGTACAAATCGCTCTCGGGAATCTCCAGACGGTAACGGTCACCGGTGCGTGTGGTGTTCGCCAGCAGCGGCAGGTGCGCCGGCGGGTTCCCGCTTAACGCAAAAAGAATCTCCATCTTGTGCGCCGCGATGCCCACAATCTCTCCCGGAGCGCCTACGCCCTGCAGCTTGCCGCCCACGATCACGCCCACGCGGTCGCACAGCATCTCGGCGTCCGGCAAAATGTGCGTGGAAAAGAGAATGGTTTTCCCGGCGTGCTTCAGCTCCAGAATAATGTCGCGCACTTCTCTACGCCCCACGGGGTCCAGCCCGGACATGGGCTCGTCCAGAATTACCAGTTGCGGATCGTGCAAAATCGCCTGCGCCAGCCCGACGCGCTGCAGCATGCCTTTGGAATACTTGCGCAACTGAATTTTCCCTGCCGTCTCCAGCCCGACTTTTCTGAGCATGCGCTGCACGCGCTCGCGGCGGTCTGACGCCGTGAAATCGAAAAACTTCGCGAAATAGTCCAGCACTTCCGCGGCCGTCAGGTAGTCATAAAAATAAGGCTGCTCCGGCAGGTAGCCGATGCCGCGGTGCATCTCTACATCGCTTGTGGGTTTTCCGAGCAGCCGCGCCTGGCCCCTGGTCGGAAAGATCAATCCCATCAACAGTTTTATCGTCGTGGACTTGCCCGCGCCATTCGGACCCAGCAGGCCGAAAACCTCTCCGGTTTGCACCTGCATGGTCAACCCCTCGAGCGAGGTTTTCTTCTTCAGGTGCAGAAAACCGTAGGGGTATTCCTTGGTCAGATCTTCGATAGCAATGGCGGGACCTGGCATGGAGTCATTGTTAACAAGCACGCCAGGAACCGCAACCCCGCTGCGCCACGGATGTGCGCGGAGAGAAAATACGAAGAACGAACGCCGCGCAGGGTTGCTTGCAGCTAAGACTCTCTGGGTGTGCTGCCGATTTGCACGAGTTGGACTTCCGGGGCGAGGGTCGCAGGAGGCCCCGCAGGCTTGCGCAAATTGGGCTTTAGGGTCTGCGGATCGCGCCAGTTATCCAAAATGGCTACCTGCTGCACGCACGAAACCGTACAGCGGGGGGCACAAAATTTCTTCGTGGCATACTCGCGATGCCGCATCTCCGGGGTATATTCGGCCAGGGGAATCCCCGGATACCCGCGTTGCTGCGAGCACCAGTGCACCAGCCCGTCCTCGCAAATATACAGATACCGCGAACCGGAACGGCAACGCCACACATGCTCTTTCCCGCGCGCCACATTGTGCTGAAAATCGTTAAACCGCGAAAACGAGCGCTTCCCGAGCTCCATCACTTTCTCAAAAATCCCCGTCTCCACATCGCCCAGCGGTTTCAACTGTCCGCTGTGGTCATGAATGATGCCCACAGTGCTGGTAAATCCCAAATCCACGGCCCGGTGCGCGATGGTCAGGGCATCCTGGGGATTCTTCACCCCGCTGCCCAGCACGGAGTTAATGTTTACCTGAAAAATCGCGTGCGCCGCCAGCATCTCCAACCGCGAATCCAATGTCTTCAGACTCTTCAGCGACATATCGTCGGGGGTCACATTGTCGATGCTGATCTGCAGATGTTCAAGACCCGCCTCATTCAAGGTGCGAATCCGCGCCAGGCTCAGCAAAAACCCATTGGTGATCATCCCGGCGATCATCCCGCGACGCCGGATGTGCCGGATCACTTCCTCGAGTTCGGGGTGCATGAGCGGCTCACCCCCGCTGATGGTGATCACCGACGTGCCCATCTCCGCCAGTAAATCCAGCCTGCGCTTCAGCTCCTCAACGGGCACGGGTTTAGACACATCGTCATACTCATTGCAATACCCGCACGCCAGATTGCAGCGCCGCATCGGAATGATGTGCACCAGGATGGGATGCTTGGTGGAAATCAGCGCCTTCCCGATCATCAGCAATTCGCGCGTACGGGTGCGCACAAAGCGCAACCCGCGCTGCCAACGCACTTTGCTGGTCGGTCCCGTTTTATTTACCGCAGCAGGCATAATTCCGCGTACTCCCCCAGAATCCGCTAGCAACAAGTATACACAATGCCTTTTCGGCAAACCTCTCTTGTGCCGCGCCTGAGCACCGGGCGAGCAAAAACAGCTGGCAGGTCTCTTTTTCGTCTTGTCGATGCGACGACCCGAGAGTTGCGGACTTATTTTGGCGCCGGTCCCTTGCCCTCATCCGGCATGGTGGCCGTGGGATAGAGGCCGGGAAGCTGCTTGTCCTTTTCGTCGCGCTGTTCCGGATGCGGGAGCGGCTTGCGGGGAATCATTTTTTCGCGCATGGCCGCGTTATACACAAAAATCGCTTCCACCGTGGCAATCTGCTTCAAATCCGCAGGCTGCAGCCGCTCATATGTGTCCATGTTCGAATGGTGGGTACGCGAATCGTAATCCATGGGGTCCTGAATAAACTGAAAGCCCGGGATGCCGACGGCGTCGAATGAAAGGTGGTCGGTGCCGCCAGTATTCTGGTTCGTGACGGTTGTCACGCCCAAGTCCCTCAGCGGCGCCATCCATTGCTCGAAAATACCGTCCGCCGCGGCATTCCCTTGCGTGTAGATGCCGCGAATTTTGCCCGTACCGTTGTCCACATTGAAGTAGGCGGAGATCAGCTTCTGTTCGGCCTTCAACTCCAGCGGACCGCTCGCCTTCCGCAGAAATTCCGGCATCTGCATCTGCTCGGGAGCCGTCGAAAGCGGCGCGCTGCCGAAGTGTTGCCCCACGTAGCCTTTGCTGCCAAACAACCCTTCCTCTTCGCCCGACCACAGGGCAATCCGAATGGTCCGCCGCGGCTTGATCTTCAGCGCATTCAAGATGCGCATCACTTCCATGGCCACGATTGAGCCCGCTCCGTTGTCCGTAGCCCCGGTCCCCGCGATCCAGCTATCCAGGTGCCCGCCGACCATCACCACTTCCTCCTTCAGCTGCGGATCTGTCCCCGGAATCTCCGCGACGGTGTCGAACCCATGCTCGTGGTCGCCGGTAAATTTCACGTCCACGTTCATCTCAAGGGAAACCGGCACATGATTCTGCAGCAGCCGGAACACTCGCCCGTAGCTCTCAATCTGCGCCACCACCACGGGAAACGGCACCGCTGTTTCCCGCTTATAAGGATTGCGCCCGAGGCCCGCACCGGTGTCGTCAAAAAGTATCCCGGTTCCTCCGCCGTTCTCTCCATCGCGACTCGGCACAACCACGGCGGCGACTTTTTCCTCGGCCAGGAACGGCGTCACCATGCGCGCCAGCCTCTGGCGCTTCAGATAACGCTCGATGCGCGCCTCCATGCTCGCATCGCCGCCGCCGACCGGTAGCGTCTCCAGGTCCTTTAATTCCTTGTCCGTGTAACGCTGAAAGAACGGTTTATCGGGAACCGGCACCTCGCGCATGGCCCCCAGAAAAACAATCTTCCCGCCCAGCTTGCCCCGGTATTTCTCCATGTCGCTCGGATCGCTGATCACGGCGGCGATGGCCTGCCCGGTCAGTACCCCGTTTGTCCCCGGCGACCAGGGCGTAGCTTGCGCCACAAACACCGCCGTATCCGGCTCGGTCATGCGCACCCAGGTGTTCAGCTGCTGCCAGCCCATGCCAAACTCGCCCCAATCCTCAAGATGCGCGTTCGCGCACCCCATCTTGGTCAGCTGCTCCCGCGTCCAGGCATTGGCCTTGGCCATATTCGGCGATCCCGTCAACCGCGGCCCAATCCCGTCGGCCAACCCTCCGGCATAATCCATCACATGAGAGTGCTGCAGCCCCTCCTCGCGGATCAGATTGTAGGCATTCAAATCGAGCGACTCGGCCGCCGGCTGCTGCATCTGCGCGTCGTTCCACCCCGCAGCTACTTCCTCAGCCTTCTTGTCGGTCTTCTTATCATTTGCGGCACCCAGAGGGACGCCGCCTGCGAGAATCGCCGCCGCCACAAAAACCAAAGTCCGCTTCCGTGTCATTCCCGTCGCTCCACGAACGAATTTTCTTCGGCGCCAGAAAAGCGCGCACCACTGTACGCCCATCTTGCCGGAGCGGGTCGCTAAAGCGAAGGATTCTAACGGCCAGGCGCGGCAGCGGAAAGCCTACGGATCTGCCTCGGTTCCTGGCGGCGCTCATAGCTCCTCCTGCCGAGGCTTGCAAGCCTCAGGTACCCCGGAAACGGTCGGAGAGTTTCGCCGTGGGAATGAAGGCCGACTCTGGGCTATCCTGTTTTCCGAGGAGAACATGAGCCTGACCCCCATCATTCGCGCCCTATCGCAACCCTTGATCGCAGTCCTTTTCGCCCTCCCAGCCGTGGCCCAACAGGGCGCTCTGTCCATCCCCTCGACTGGCTTCCCCGGGCTCGATCAGTACCGGGCGTCGCGGGTCGCAATTTACACCGACGATTTCGGGCAACTGGCGCGTTATCGCCAGGCCAACGCCGCGCTCGCTCCACCGGCGGCCCGCGAAAATCGAGTCGTATTGATTGGCGACTCGATTACCGACTACTGGAAGTTGCCGGACTATTTTCCGGGCCAGCCGTATGTCAACCGCGGCATCGATGGACAGACCACACCCGAAATGCTGGTGCGTTTTCGCCAGGATGTCCTTGATCTGCACCCCAAAGTGCTTGTGGTGCTCGCGGGAACCAACGACATCGCGGGCGTTACCGGGCGCACCCTGAACGAGGACATCGAAGCCAACTACGCTTCCATGGCCGATCTGGCGCGCGCGCACGGCATCCGAATGGTGTTTGCCTCCGTCCTGCCCGTGAACAACTACACGCACGATGCTGAGGAATCCTTTGCCCTGCGTCCCCGCGACAGAATCCTTGCGCTGAACCAGTGGTTAAAGGACTACTGCGCCAAAAACGGTTTCGTGTACCTCGACTACTTCAGCGCCCTGGTCGACGAGCGAGGCATGCTGAAGCGCGCTCTGAGCGACGACGGGCTGCACCCCACGGATGCCGGATATAAGATCATGGCCCCCCTCGCGGAGCAGGCAATTCACAAGGCCCTGGCGGAAAAGCGCGCCGAATAACCTGCCAGCAGCGATCTCGGCGGGGCCCCGGAAAAGGGGCTTCTGGCGGTCGCCCAAGCCCGGGGCACACCGACAACCGTCGCCGCTCCTGATTCGGTACTTCGGCCGCCACCGGACTCCTCGTGACACGCCTTGCTGCTAAACTCATACTGCAGCACTCATCGCAGGAGCCACCCATGGCCGACACCGCCGACACCGCTCAACTCTCCGCCCAGCGCAGCGAATCCGACAGCATGGGCAAAATACAAGTGCCCGCCGACCGCTACTACGGCGCGCAAACCGCCCGCTCGTTGATCCACTTCGCCATCGGTAAAGACACCATGCCCCCCGAACTGATTCGCGCCTTCGGCATCCTCAAAAAAGCCGCGGCCCTCGTCAACCAGGACCTCGGCAAACTGGCTCCGGAGAAATCCCAACTCATCATCCAGGCCGCCGACGAAGTCATCTCCGGCAAACTTCACGACCATTTTCCCTTGCGCATCTGGCAGACCGGCAGCGGCACGCAGACCAACATGAACGTCAACGAAGTTATCTCCAACCGCGCCATCGAGATATCCGGCGGCGAAATGGGCAGCAAAAAGCCCATTCACCCCAACGACGACGTCAACATGTCGCAATCGAGCAACGATACCTTCCCCGCCGCCATGCACATCGCCGCCGCCACGGAAACCGCCCGTCGTCTCCTCCCGGCGTTAAAATCGCTGCGCGACGCCCTCGAAGCCAAACGCAAAGAATTCGCCGACATCGTGAAAATCGGTCGCACCCACCTGCAGGACGCCACGCCTCTCACCCTGGGTCAGGAATTTTCTGGCTGGGTAAGCCTGCTCGATCGCGATGGCGCCCGCATCGCCGTGGCCCTCGACGGCCTCTACGATCTCGCCATTGGAGGCACCGCCGTCGGCACCGGCCTCAACGCCCATCCCGAATTTGCCGAGCGCGCCGCCAAGAAGATCGCTGAACTGAGCGGCCTGCCCTTCCGCTCCCACCCTAACAAATTCGCGGCCCTCAGCGCCCACGACGAGATCGTGTTCGCCAGCGGAGCCCTAAAAACCCTAGCCGCCTCGCTGATGAAAATCGCCAACGACATCCGCTGGCTAGCCTCCGGCCCGAGATGCGGCCTCGGCGAATTAACTCTCCCTGAAAACGAGCCGGGGTCATCCATCATGCCCGGCAAAGTGAATCCCACGCAGTGCGAAGCCCTGACCATGGTCGCCGTCCAGGTTATGGGCAACGACGCCGCCATCGGCATCGCCGGCAGCCAGGGCAATTTTGAGCTAAACGTCTACAAGCCGGTGATGATCTTCAACTACCTCCACTCCGTCGAACTGCTTGGCGATGCCATGCTGAGCTTCGTGCAACACTGTGTCGAGGGCATCCAGGTAAACCGCGAGCAAGTCGAGCATTACGTGCAAATCTCCCTGATGCTCGTCACCGCCCTGGCTCCCAAAATCGGCTACGACAACGCCGCCAAGGTCGCCCACACCGCCCACCACGAACACACCAGCCTCCGCGAAGCGGCGGTCAAACTCGGCTTCCTCACGGCCGAAGAATTCGACGCCCAGGTCCGCCCCGAACGAATGACTCACCCGTAGAAACACAGCTCCGCCGCGGTTCCTTCCGGCCTCTCGGCTCCTTCGCGTCCGGAGGGTGGGTGATTTGACGGCACCGTCACGAATCGAAACAGCGCAACGGCCCGCGACACGGGATTCGTGTTACAAAATTTCCGTGTCATGAGAACCCGCCTTCGCGACATTACCGTTACTCTCGATGACGACCTCGCTCGCTGGGTTCGCATCGAAGCCGCTCGGCGCGACACCAGCGTCTCGCGCTTCCTCGCCGAGACTCTCAAGACCCAAATGGTTGAGGAGGATCAATACGCCGCGGCCATGCAGCGCGCTCTTGCTCGTCTGGTCGCCGCGCAAATTCCCGCAGGTTTCCCGGCTTAACCCTTGGACGCCCATCGCGCCTGAGTGTAAACTCGCATCCGGCATAGCCCGAACCTCGTTGTAGCCTGAGTCCCGTGTTTTAAAAGAGTGACCCGACATGGCTGCCCGCCGTCACATCGCTGGTTATTTTGCGCTGCTGGTTTGCGCCGCGCTCCCCTGCCTCGTCGCCATCCCGCCCGCCAGCGCCCGCGACAAGCAAACCGTCTGGAGCTACGACGGTGGCCTGATGCTCGAAACCGACGGCACTTTGCCGAGCGGCATCTGTTTCCGTCTGAAAGGACGAGTCAGTTCCGGACATTTCTTCGACGACCTGAAACGCATCGACAAGATCGGCGCCGACACCATCTTCCAGCGCGGCACTCAAACGCTGACGGAATTTCCCGCAAAGCTTTTGCTGGAATTCACGCTCTATGACGAACCCTGCAGCGCAAAACTGCAACCCGCCGGTTCGCGCATGTATCTGACGCGCACCATGGTCAGCGAATTCCGCCTGTCGCTGTTTTGGAAGCGCGGCGTCGAACTCCGACCGTTAACCGGCTACCTGCCGGTGGATTTTTCCGTCCATCCGATTGCCCCGTACAATCCGGAAGCCAAGGACCTGCCCGAACGCCTGGAGTGGTATTACGCCCTGGGTCTGCCGAGCGCCGGCGTCCCGCTGACCGATAGCCTGGTCATGATCATCCGCGACGGTGCAGGCCACGTGGCTGCCCGCGTCGCCGCCCGCCTCTAAAGAGCCGGAGAGCGAGGTGATGGTCATTTCCCGGGCCGCGAGGAATCTGCGCTTTTCGCGATTTAAAAAAAAACCCCCGCTCGAGGAATACGCATGCGCAACGATCAGATCTGGGCATGCAATCGCGCCCCGGTAAGTCGTTGCACCTCTTCGGCAGTCCAGTCCGGAGCCAAATCACGCAACACCAAACCATGCTCGGTAACATCAATGACCGCCAGATCCGTCACGATGGAGTCCACGCAGGCCAAACAGGTCAGCGGATAGCTGCACTCCCGCACGATTTTCGGCTCCCCGTCGCGCGTGGTGTGCTCCATGCAAACAATCACTTTCCTCGTGCCCGCGGCAATGTCCATCGCTCCCCCGATGGCTCCCGCGCCCTTGGCTCCCGGCACTTTCCAGTTCGCCAGATCTCCACGCTCGGAAACCTGAAAGGCACCGAGCACCGCCACATCGAGGTGCCCGCCGCGGGTCATCAAGTGCGCATCGGCCTGGTGAAAAAAGGAGCCTCCGGGAGTCAGCGTCACCGGCACCTTCATGGCGTCCACTAGATCGAAATCTTCTTCGCCGGCTCGCGCGCGCCTTCCCATGCCCAAAATTCCGTTTTCGCTGTGAAAAAAAACCGTGATGCCGGCGGGCAAATGATCCGCGATCAAATTCGGAATTCCCCAGCCTAGGTTCACGTACGCGCCGTCGGAAAGTTCCCGCGCGGCCCGCGCCGCGATCTCTTCGCGCGTCAGCCGCTTTTTCTCAGACATAGCGAATGCCCCTGGCCGCCACCACGCGATGCACGAAAATAGCCGGGGTTACCACTACTTCCGGATCGATGGAGCCCACCGGCACGATTTCTTCCACCTCGGCGATGGTCGTCGTGGCCGCCTGGGCCATGACCGGATTAAAATTGCGCGCCGCCAGACGGTACGTCAGATTCCCCAACTCGTCGGACTTGTCAGCCTTGATAAAGGCAAAGTCGGCATGAATGGGCATCTCGAGAATGCAACGCTGGCCATTGATGATCCGCTCTTCCTTGCCCGCGGCAACTTCCGTGGCTACGCCGACGGTAGTGTAAAATCCCAGCAAGCCGGCGGCTGCCGCGCGCATCCTCTCGCAAAGGATTCCTTGCGGCACGAGTTCTATGCTGCACTCACCCGCCGCGAAACGCTCCTGAAACGCAAACGAATGTGGCCCGGGAAACGCGGCAATGACATGGCGAATCTGCCCGCTCTTGAACAGCGGAGAGAGTTCGCCGTCGCGCGTCCCGCAGTTGTTACTGATGGCGGTAATATTCTTTGCTCCGCGGCGTACCAGCGCCTGAATCAGATTGTTGGGAAACCCCGAGCCGCCGAAGCCCCCGAACATAATGCGCGCGCCATCCTCAACGGCTTCCACGGCGGCGTCCAGCGTCGGATAGACTTTGTTTTTCACGTTGCCTGCCGCAGCATGGACATCCGCGTATCGTACCAAAAGTCCTGCCCGCTATCCGCTACGAGTATTTGAGCGCATTCCGGAGTATTCTTAGCGTGGCAGCTGACCGGTCTCTATGCTGGGACCGCCATGTCTGGCATTCCTCGGGAGCACTCGTGAGACGCGGTGTACTTTTTCTCGGGATCATCCTCGTGTTGCTCGCGCTGGCAGGGGTGTTTGCCGCGCTGGTGCTCCACGACGGTTTGAGCGCCACGGCAACGCCAACGAAACTGGAAGAGTTTTTGGCGCGCAATGCGCGACGTTTGGCCACCCCCTCCGGCGCCCGCGCGATGGCCAATCCCCTGCAGCCTTCCGAAGGCAATCTGCACGACGCCCGATTGCACTTCGCCGATCACTGCGCCACTTGCCACGGAAATGACGGCAGCGGAGAAACCGTGTATGGCCACGGCATGTACCCTAAGCCGCCGGACCTGCGTCTGCCCGCCACGCAAAACCTTTCTGATGGCGAACTGTTCGGAATTATCCAGAACGGTGTGCGGTTTACCGGGATGCCGGCGTTCGCTGGTCATCACGGAAAGGGTGACGATAGCTGGAAGCTTGTGTTGTTCATCCGCCACCTGCCCGAACTTACTCCGGCGGAGCGCGCCGAGATGGCGCGCTACAATCCGAAAGGCCTCGATGAACGTGCCGAAGAACAACAGGAAGATGAATTCCTGAATCAGGCGCCCCAGACGCCAAAACCGGCGGCGGCATCTAAGGCACCAGCACCGAATACCCGGGATGCTGAACCAAAATAGCTCGCTCCCGGATGCTTTCAAGCGAGCTGAAATGCGCTCTTGCCGGGCGTAACGATGAATCCCGCGCGGCGAAAATGCTAGTCTGTTGCTGGAGGGTCTGATGCGAATCTACGCGATGCTGGCCGCGATAGTGCTCACACTGGCGGCGGTCTGCGCTTATGCGCATGGCGACAAAATCCATCTTCGGGGAACGTTGACGGTCGTTACCGCCACGAGCATCACGGTAAAAGGCGCCGACGGCAAACCTGTCGAAGTAAAGCTCGTCAAAGCCACAACTTACACCCTGCGCAGCAACAACGCCGATCAGCCCGCCAAGGCCGGCGACCTGGCCGTTGGGGACATGGTGGTCGTACACGCCACGCAAGGAGACAGCGGACTGGAAGCGGACGAGATCAAATTCTCCGTGCCCATAAAGGCTCCTGCCGCGAAAACTCCCGGTTCACTGGTCTAGCTGCGCGGCACTCCCTACTCCGGCACGGCTATTCCTGCGCGCATAGTGATCGCGTGGTCCCCGAGGGCCTGCGCTTCGATCCTGCTGTGCGTGACGTACAGAATCGGAATCTGCCGCGCGGTTCGCCAGGCGCGCAAATCTTCGATGATGTGGGCCTTTAATTCCTCATCAAGCCCGGTCATCGGCTCGTCGAGCAGCAGAACACGCGGTTCGGTCACCAGCGCGCGCGCCAGTTCGACGCGTTGCGCCTCGCCACCGGAAATTTCGCCGGGCTTCCGGGTGCGCAGCCCGCCGATTTTGAACGCGTTCAGGATTTCCTCGATGCGTTGCTTCTGTTCCCGCGCCGCCAAACGGGTAATTCCATACCCGATGTTTTCTTCCACCGTCAGATGCGGAAACAACGCCAGGGTCTGAAACACATAGCCGATTTGCCGCTGATGCACTGGGATGTCGATGGCCGCCGACGAATCGAACCAGGTTTCCTGCCCGACCCTCACGCTTCCGGTCTCGGGTCGCACCAATCCCGCAATACAATCGAGCAGCGTGGATTTACCCGCGCCGGAAGGACCAAACAAAATGGTGATCCCCGGGGGAATCTCGAGGGCCACCTCTAATACGAAGGGCTGGCCATTCGCGCCCTGGCGCGCCTTGCGCACGCGCACCTGCAATGGCGCGCCTATTTCGCGGCCCACGGCGTCCACAAACTGCGGCGCGCACGGCGGTTCACGGCATACACGAGCGACAATACACTGAAGGAAATCACCAGTAAGACCAGCGCCATGCGATTGGCCTCGCCATATTCAAGCGCCTGCACCCGGTCGTAGATGGCGATGGACGCCGTGCGCGTGATTCCCGGCAAATTTCCGCCGACCATCAACACCACGCCGAATTCTCCGAGGGTATGCGCGAAACACAGCACCGCGGCGGTAACAACTCCCGGAAGGGAAAGCGGCAGAATCACGGAGCAAAAGGTGCGCCACGGACTGGCCCCCAGAACCGCCGAAGCGTTCAGCAGCCTGCGGTCAACAGCCTCGAAAGAACCCATTAACGGTTGCACCGCAAAAGGAAAACTGTAAAAGATCGAGGCCAGAACCAAGCCCGCGAAGGTAAACGCCAGTCCATGGCCAAAGGCCGCTTGCCACAACTTTCCGAGTGGCCCGTGCGGGCCCATGGCTACCAGCGCGTAAAATCCCAAGACCGTCGGGGGCAGCACCAGCGGCAGGGCCACGACCGCTTCCAGCAGGAATTTGAACCGCCAACCCGAAAACGCCAGCCAGTACGCGACCGGCACGCCGATCACCAGAAGCAGCGCGGCCACGGTGACGGCCAGTTCCATCGATAACCACAACGGAGCCATTCTTGAGTTTCCCCGGGAATCTCGTTCTTGCTGCACCGCGTCGCGCGCAGCCCGGTTACCACCGCTATTTCGCGGACGCTGGGAATGAGAACCCGTACTTCTTCAAGGTTTCCCGCCCGGCGGCACTCTGTACAAAATCCAGGAACGCCCGCGCGGAAACCTTATCTTTCGCGCTGCGCAAAACCACCGCGCCTTGCTCGATCGGCGGGTAGGCACCGGCGGGCACTTCCCAGCTTCGGCCGTCTTTCATCGCCGGAGAGACCGCCAGGGACAGCGCCACCAATCCCACTTGTGCGTTTCCCGATTGCACGAACTGCGCGGTCTGGGAAATGTTTTCGCCGTACACCAGCTTGTTTTTCACCTGCTCGTAAATCCCTGCGCCGTGCAGGGCTGCCAGGGCAGCTTTTCCGTAAGGCGCATGCTCCGGGTTCGCGACGGCCACGCGCTCGACGCGCGGATCAAGCAACGTCTTCCAGCCATCCTTGGCGACATCCACCGCGGAGTCCGCCCGCGCCCACAGCACCAATCTGCCCACCGCGTATTCGCAAAGCGTCCCCGGCTCCGCGAGACCCGCGCCGTCCAGTTTTTTCGCATACTCGAGGTCGGCGGAAAAGAACACATCAAATGGCGCGCCATTCTGCAGCTGGGAGAAAAAATTTCCGCTCGAACCGTAGGTCACTTGGAGCTGGGCGATATTTTTCTTTCTAAACTGCTCCACCAGATCGGGCATGGCGAACTGCAAATCCGCCGCCGCGGCGACCTGCACGAGGGGCAGTGCCGCCCCCGGCGCGGCTTGTACGGCGCTCGCGCGGGCCGCAAACGGGGAGGCCCCGGCTTCCGTGAGAGCCAAGGCCAGGATGGCCATGGCCGCCAAGGCGCGAACGAATTTCCGGGTTTGCTTATGGTTTCGCGTTGAAGATCGCATGGCGTTTAGTCCTAAAATCCGGGTCACACACGCAGAATCATTACTTCCGTCGACTTTACCAGGGCGGCCACGCGTTCGCCGGGCTTCAGACGCAACTCCCGCGCGGCATCCGCGGTGATGATGGAGGTAATTCTTTGTTCCCCGATGGACAGGGTCACCTGCGCCAGCAGACCACTGAACTTGATCTCGCGAACGCGGCCAATCAGCTGGTTTCTTCCGCTGATGCGGCGAAAATCGCCACGGCGCTGCCCTGGTTCACCCCGCTCGAACTTCTGCGGGAACAAACGGTCAATTTCGCTTTCCGGAACGCGGTGATGCCCGCCGGGAGTTTTTGCGGTCTTGATTTTGCCGGCGTAAATCCACTGCTTCAGCGTGGGATAGCTGATGCCCAACACGCTGGCCGCTTCACGCGGTGCCAAGAGCTTCTGCATGCGGTCTCCCACGAATGGACATAATACTGCCATACAATTCGCTGGCACAATACGTATTTATGCGGTTCGCTCCTGCGGGACGGGGAGGGCAAGGCCAGAGGCGCGCGCTCCCTGAACAACAATCAGGCTTGCCCAGGTCTTCGGATCACGTGCCAGGCGCGCAAAAGTTCCGCAACACTCCAGGCCTGGGCGATACAGCCGCGCGGCGTGCAAGGTTCGTCGCCGTCAAAGATTTCCCCGATGGTCCCCAGCCCATAGGTATAAATTTGCCGGCCCAGCGGATCAAGCAGGCGCAATGCCGCGGCGCGATCCTGATACACCCGCAAATGCGCTAGAACAAAGGGCCCCAACAGCCAGCCCCACACCGTGCCTTGATGATATGCGCCATCCCGCGAGCGCTGGTCCCCGCCGTAGTGTCCTTGGTAGCCGGGCTCTCCGCGCGCCAGGCTGCGCAACCCGTGCGAGGTGAGCAGCTGTTGCGCGCAAACGTCCACAACGCGCTTGCGCTGCTCGGGAGAAAGCGGGCTGACCGGTAGCGACACGGCGAAAATCTGATTTGGGCGCAGAGCCACATCGTTGCCAGTTCCCGGAGCGTCGATCACGTCGTAACAGCAGCCACTCGACTCATTCCAGAATCTCGCGAAACTGGAGGTCGCGTGGGCCGCAAGTTTTTCGAACTCGCCAGGCGGCTTCGCCAGCACGCGGCAAAACTCCTGCATGGTCGCGAGCGCGTTGATCCACAGGGCGTTCACTTCCACGGGCTTTCCCGTGCGCGGGGTCACCACCCAATCGCCAACCTTGGCATCCATCCAGGTGAGTTGCACTCCGGGACCCCCGGCATAGAGCAAACCGTCGGCCGGATCGACATGGATGTTGTAGCGCGTGCCCGCCACGTGCGCCGCGACAATGCCCGCGAGAACTGGAAAAAGCTGTTGCAGCGTCGCCACATCCCGGGTCGCGGCGAAATATTGCCGCGCGGCTTCGAAATACCACATGGCGGCATCCACGGTGTTGTACTGCGGCGCTCCGGCGGCGTCCGGGAAATTATTCGGCAGCATTCCGCCGTCCACGTAGCGGGCGAACGCGAGTAGAATTTGCCGCGCCACATCGCCACGACCGGTGGCCAGAGTCAATCCGGGCAGCGCGATCATGGTGTCGCGCCCCCAGTCCGCAAACCAGTGATAGCCGGCGATGACTGTGCGGCCATCGGATTCCGCGGCGGCGTTGCCGGCGGATGCATTGCTTTCGGGGGGCAGCCCCCGCTGCACAATGAATTGATCGGCGGCCAGCGCCAGTTGCCGCGCCCACGCCGGCGCATCGTCGAGGGCCG
Organism: Candidatus Acidiferrum sp.; assembly: GCA_049516615.1. Lineage (GTDB taxonomy): Bacteria > Acidobacteriota > Terriglobia > Acidiferrales > UBA7541 > Acidiferrum. The sequence goes on from JBEKSZ010000012.1 coordinate 15,738, forward strand.
TGGCCGGGCCAAGCGTCGCTGGAGCGGATTTTGCCTCAGCCTCGGAATCTGCCTGCTGCCAGGATTGAAAAAGTTTCACGTTATGGTCGGCTTGCTCGGTTCGGACGGTTTCCGCGTCCCGCAAAGCGCTAGCCTCGGTGCTGCACAGCAAGGTCACGCTTTTGCCGGCCTGCAGCTCAACACTAAAAAGCGCGGCAAACAGATTGTCTTCGTGGTCGTCGAGACCCCGCTCTTTTTCCGCGGGCAGAAAATAATCGCGATACCATTCGCCGCGCACTGCGCAAGCCGCTTCCGAACTCTTCAGATAAAAGGTCTGCGCACCGGCAAAAGCCGTAACCGCCACGCCGTTTTCCGCCTGCGCGATTTCCATGCGCCAATCGCCGGCGTGGGTCAGAGAATGAAAATCGCGATAATTCACCAGGGCCTTCAGCTCCAGCGCAAGCGGGCGGCTCGCGTGGAGCAGGGTGTAGCGCACATAAGTGGTGTTTTCCCCTTGCCGCATCCACACGCGTTTTTCAAGGAGGGCATCGGCGAAGGCGTAGGTCCACACGGGGTTCATGCCTTCGAGATGAAAACTCTGCAGCCAGCGGAAGCCCTGCGGGTCAATACTGCCGCTCGTCCAGCGATGCGTGCTCAAGCCCAAGATGTCGTCGCCATAGCGGGCAATCTCGTCGACGCCTGCGACGAGTACCGTGCGCCCCACGGGCGGCTGCAGCGCGGCCACCAGCAATCCGTGATAACGCCGCGTTGCGCTGCCGGCAATGGTGCCAGAGGCGTATCCGCCAAGGCCGTTGCTGACCAGCCACTCGCGCGCTTCGGCCGCATCCAGCCCGCCGCAAATATCGCGGCCAAGGCGAATCTCGGCTAGCGGAGCGGGTGTGCAGGATTTCGCCAAGTTGCCGCTCGCGCAAGCCGCCGCGGACTTGCCGGCGGGCGATTTCAGAGCAGGTGGCGGCTGCCCGGTGCGCGGAGACGGAATCCTCGGCCGCGCCTTCTGCGAATCTTCTTTGGCCATGCGCGCCTTCTCTACCTCACCGCCGCTTGCAGCATACGCGCATCCCCAGGCCGCGTGCTACTCGCCGCTCTGTTCCAGAAGTTTGGCCACCAAACCGGTCCAGCCGGTTTGGTGATTGGCGCCGATGCCCGCACCGTTGTCGCCGTTAAAATATTCGTAGAACTGCAGCAAATCTTTCCAATGCGGATCACTCTGAAACAGCTCTTCTCCGCCGGCTACGGCGCGGCGCCCGTCTTCGCCGCGCAGGAAAATATGCACCAGACGGCGCGAAATTTCCGCGGCCACCTGCCAGAGGTCGGCCTCGTTCTTAGAACCCGTCGGGCATTCCACCTTAAAATCTTCGCCGTAATAGTGATGGAACTTCTGCAACGACTCCACCAGCAAAAAGTTCACGGGAAACCAGACCGGTCCGCGCCAATTGGAGTTGCCACCAAAGATCCCGGTGCCCGATTCTGCCGGCTCATAGTCCACGCGGCTGATGTGATCGTTCACTTCCACTTCGTAGGGATGGTCCTTGTGGTACCGCGAGAGCGCGCGAACTCCATGCGGGGAAAGGAATTCCGCTTCATCGAGCATGCGCGCCAGCACGCGCGTAAGCTGTTTGCGATTCACGAGCGACAACAGCCGGCGCACGCCGCGCGCGGAACGTTGCGTGCTCTCGAGGTGCTCCGGCAGCCCGGTGTGGTTGTCGATGAACCACTGCATGCGGCGCTTGAAGCCGGGCAGGCGGTCGATGACTTCGGGCTCGAGTGTTTCGACGGCGAACAGCGGAATGAGTCCGACCATGGAGCGGATCTTCATGAAGTGCTCATCGCCGTTGGGCAATTGCAGGACGTCGTAGAAGAAGCCGTCTTCGTCGTCCCAGAGCGAAATGCCCTTTTTACCCACATCGTTCATGGCCCGCGCGATGTTCACGAAGTGTTCGAAGAACTTGCTGGCCACGTCTTCGTAGGCGGGATCTTCTTTGGCCAGCTCGAGAGCGATGGCCAGCATGTTCAGACAGAACATGGCCATCCAGCTGGTGCCGTCCGATTGTTCGAGATGACCGCCGGTGGGCAAAGGGGCGGAGCGGTCGAAAACTCCGATGTTGTCGAGCCCGAGAAAGCCGCCCTGAAAAATATTCATGCCGTCGGGGTCTTTGCGGTTCACCCACCAGGTGAAATTGAGCAGGAGTTTGTGGAAAACCTTTTCAAGGAAGCCGCGATCTGCCACGCCGCGCACGCGCCGCTCGATCTTGTAAACGCGCCAAGCGGCCCAGGCGTGGACCGGCGGGTTTACGTCGCTGAAAGCCCACTCGTAGGCCGGCAATTGGCCGTTGGGATTCATGTACCATTCGCGCAGCAAGAGCACCAGCTGCTCTTTGGCAAAATCCGGATCGACCAGAGCCAGGGGAATGCAATGGAATGCCAAGTCCCATGCGGCGTACCAGGGATACTCCCACTTGTCGGGCATGGAAATGACGTCGTCGTTGTACAGGTGCGTCCAATTCTTGTTGCGACCTTCCCAGCGTTGCGGAGGAGGCGGCGGCTGCGCCGGATCACCTTGCAGCCAGGTCAGCACGTCGTAGTGATAGAACTGTTTGGAAATCAGCATGCCGGAGAGAGATTGGCGCATCACGTTTTTCGCGTCCTCCGACAATTGCTTGGGGATACGCGAAGCGTAAAAATCGTCCGCCTCTTTTTGCCGCGCGATGAAAACGCCTTCAAAGCCTTCCGCGAAATCGTTGGCCGCGGGCACGCCTTCTGAGCGGTCGCCGTGTCCGGGGGACGCCGTGGTGCCCACGACGCCTGCGTTCGAGTCCAATTCTCCCAGTGGTTCGAGATCGGTTAAGCGCAGTTTTACGGTCTTGGATTCGCCCGGCCCCAGGGTCATCGGATAGTAGGCAGCCATCTTGGTGCCCTTCATCGCTGGATTCACGGCCATGTGGTTTCCCGCGATCAGATACTCGTTGAAGGCGTCTTTCACGTAGGGCGAGGCGCTCTTGGTATTAAATAGTTTGGCGAAATTGGTCTCATTCTCGGTGAACAAGGTCTCCGGCTGGCCGGCGCACAGTAGCCAGCGCTTGCCGTATTGCCAGTGCTGCACTTCCATGCAGGCTCCGCCGGGAATGGCATGGGTCTTGCGAATCACCGGGCGGCGGGGATCCTTGCCCCAGGACCAGGTATTGCGAAACCACAGCGAGGGCAACAGATGCAACGTGGCCGGCTCAGGCCCGCGATTGACCGCGGTGATTTTGATCAGGATGTCTTCGACGTCGGCCTTGGCATATTCGGTGAAAACGTCGAAGTAGCGGTGTTCGGCGAAAATGCCGGTGTCCACCAGTTCAAACTCCTGGTCCTTGCGCGTGCGCCGGTTGTTTTCCTCGATCAATTCTTCATAGGGATAAGCCGCGTGCGGATATTTGTACAGCATGCGCATGTAACTGTGCGTTGGCGTGGAATCCAGATAGAAATAACACTCTTTGACGTCTTCGCCGTGATTGCCTTGATTCCCCGTGAGCCCAAAGAGGCGCTCTTTGAGAATGGGATCCTTGCCATTCCACATCGCCAGCCCGAAGCAAACGTACTGGTGCCGGTCGCTGATGCCCGCGATGCCGTCTTCGCCCCAGCGATAAGCTCGCGAGCGCGCGTGATCGTGCGGAAAAAATTCCCAGGCCGTGCCGTTTTCGCTGTAATCCTCGCGCACCGTGCCCCATTGCCGCTCGGAGAGATACGGTCCCCAACGCTTCCAGTGGTTTTTACGCGTGCGTGCCTCTTCCAGGCGGCGGTCTTCGATGGTTTGCAGTCTGGGCATGGGTTGGACCTCGGTTCAGCGAATAAGTCTAGGACATGGTGGCATCATTCGGGTAGTTCCGCGTTGCGGCGAAAAAAAAACGTGCCCCGTCGGGTACGGGTGCCGAGGAAAATTAGTATCCCCACAAGGCTAATTTTCATCTAACAGCAGCTTCCACGTGCGGATGCCGCACGCGCATCGACGGGCAGCGCCCCACAGACCGATCGTTTGACGCGCCAAAACCGCGCGATTGGCGGTTTCGTTGTACCCTTTCGTGGTTCTGCTTTCGTTCTAAACTTGAAGGCACCAAGAACGCCCGCAGTGTAAATGGCTCGAAGGAGTTTTCGGCATGTCCTGTAATGGTCGGCGGCACCGCGCAATCCTGCGTCACGCGTGTATCTTGAGCCTGCTGTGCGCAACCTTGGCGCTAGGCGGTCCGCCTTCGGCCTGGGCTCAGGCTCCGGACGCCTCCGCTGACACGCTACACAAGCTGAACGAATCCGTCGATAATCTGATTAAAAAAGTCTCCCCCAGCGTGGTGCAAATCCTGGTCACCGGCTACGGCCCGCTCGAAGAGAGCGACCGCAGCAGCACCGCCGTGATTATCGGTCGTCAGCGGGCCATCGGCTCGGGCTTTGTCATTGACCCCAGCGGATACATCGTCACCAACGCGCACGTGGTCAACGGGGCGCAGTTGGTGCGGGTTGTGCTGCCCATGAGCGTGGCGGGCAGCAACGAGAACTCCGCCAGCGACGCGCTCTCGACACGCAGCAACATCGTCGCCGCGCGCATCGTGGGCGTGGCTCGCGACATCGACCTCGCACTGCTCAAGGTCGACGGCGCTAAACTTCCCGCGCTGCCCGTCGCCAGCTATCGCAATCTTCATCAAGGCGAAATCGTTTTCGCCTTCGGCAGTCCGGAAGGATTGCGCAACACCGTCACCATGGGCGTCATTTCCGCGGTCGCCCGCCAGACGGACCTTGATTCCCCGATGATGTATGTGCAGACCGACGCGCCCATCAACCCCGGCAACTCCGGGGGCCCGCTTGTGAATGTAAACGGTGAAGTGGTGGGCGTAAATACCTTTATTTTTTCGCAGTCCGGCGGCAACGAAGGCTTGGGCTTTGCCATTCCTTGCAGCGTCGTGAATATCGCCTACAAGCAACTGCGCCAGTTCGGCCACCTGCACAAAACGGAAATTGGCATCGGCATCCAGACAATCACACCGACACTAGCGACCGCGCTGAAACTGCCGCGCGCCTATGGCGTAATTGTCTCGGACGTGAAGCCCGACACGCCCGCCATGGCCGCGGGTTTGCAGATCGGCGATGTCTTGCTCTCCGTGGACGGCCGCTCGGCGGAAAATCTTCCTTTTGTCGGATTGCAGTTTCTTGCGCGCGAGAACGGCGACAAAGTGCATCTGGAAGTCCTGCGCGCCAAACAGCGCCTGGTGTTTGACGTGAAGGTCATGGACCCGCCACACGACATGGATCAAATCGCCGCGCTCGCTGATCCGGAAAAAAGTCTGGTGCCGGCTCTGGGGATTTTGGGGGTGGAGATTGACGAAAAAATCGCGGCCACAGCGCCGGAGCTGCGCGACCCCTTCGGCATTCTGGTGGCTGCCCGCACGGCAGGCGCCAGCATCGAAGTTCCCCTGGCTGCGGGCGACGTGATCCGCACCCTTAACGGCGAGCCTATGACCACCCTCGAGCGCTTGCGCACCGCGCTAAAGGCACTTCCGCCGGGAGCCGCGGTGGCCATGCAGATTCAGCGGGACGAACGCTTGCTCTATGTCGCTTTCACAACTGAGGGCCAGTAACGCCTCGGGCTCGTGTTGCGGCCGAGAGAGAAATCCGTCGCCCGGGCGGAAGGACCAAACAAGTGGGTTTGCCGGAAAAAATTCCAGGAGCCGGTTAAGCGGCCTCACGCCTAAACTTCGTTACGCTCAAACCTCGGAAATCGTGACTTCCGCGCCGCGCCGCACATCGTAGACAAAAAAGTCGCGCGCGCTGCGCTGGCGGATTCTTCCGAGCGTCGCAATTTGCGCGCGCGCTTCTTCAATGGTGCCCACCGCCTGTACCCATAAAGGCTGTCCGTCGGGCAACCGCTCAAAAATATCGTAGGCCAGTGACATGGCAGTCTCTCCTTCTGGAGCTTTGTAGCGTTCCGTCATCTTTTGCTTGCTCTCAGACGATTTTGTTGCTCTTGCTCAGGGCAACCGGCGGACCAAAGGGCTTGGCGATTTATAACGTCCGTATTCAATGCTTTACAGGCCGCGTTTCGCAGTGGAACCCTTCTGCCCGCCGAGCCCAGCGTAGCCTTTTCGTGCCCCCGGTAAATTTCTCCTAGACCTAGTACCGCGATTCCGAGGCCTTCCTACATCGTGCCAATCTGGCAGCACGCGAATCCTTGTGGCGATATCAACTGTTCCGGGTATGCAAGTGAACTGTTCTAGCTGCTAGGTTCAAAACTGCGGTGGCTGCGAACACACCCCTGCCTCAGCCGCTGGCCGAAGCTAAGAGACATCACCGTATGGTGCGGTTCAGGAAGCCTATTCCGGAGCCGAGGTCGGGGCCATGGGACAAGCGAAAAGGATTCGCGTTTTAGTCGTCGATGACGAAGATCGCTTGCGGCATATGGCCAAGGATCTGTTGCAGGCCGAACGCAACATTGAGGTCGTGGGCGAAGCTGCCGACGGGCGCACCGCCGTGCACCTCAGCAGCGAACTGGCCCCGGATCTGATCGTCATGGACATCGCCATGCCGCAATTGAACGGATTGGAAGCCACCAGGCTCATCCGCAACAAACCACTCTCGCCGCAAATCATTATCATCACCGCGATGGCCGCCGAACCCTACCGCAAGGCGGCCATGGCCGTGGGCGCCACGGCGTTTCTCTCGAAGGGCGCGCTGTACACCGAGTTGATTCCAACCATTCAAACGATGTTCTGCTGAGATTCCGGCCACCCGCGGATCCCTCCTGCGCCAGGCGGGCTTGATCCTTTTGCAACCCTGGCTTGTTCTAAAAGCGGGTTTCCTCGCGGAATGCCACCAGGGGCCATGCAGTGAAGTTTTCTTCTCTCCTGCAGCGTTCATTGTATTGGCCGCGCAGGTTCCGCGGCGCAACCTGTGGACGTTGCGGTTCGAGCAGTTCCACAATTCGTGCAGTCCACAAGGAGACTTTTATGGCAAAGAATAAATCCGTACTCGGCATCTACGCCACGCGCAATGGCGTCGAAAACGCTGTTCTGGCATTCAAGGATGGCGGCTTCTCGAACACCGACATTTCCGTGCTCTTGCCCGAGAATCTCGGTTCCAAGGAAATCGCCACCGATAAAGCTAGCAAAGCTCCCGAAGGGGCCACCACCGGAGCCACTTCCGGCGCGGTCATCGGCGGCGCGCTGGGCTGGCTCGCGGGAATTGGCGCTCTGGCGATTCCCGGCGTCGGACCATTCATCGCCGCCGGCCCGATCATGGCCGCACTGGCGGGCCTCGGAGTTGGCGGCGCCGTGGGCGGGGTAACCGGCGCGCTCGTGGGTCTCGGCATTCCTGAATACGAAGCCAAGCGCTACCAGGGCCGCATCGAGAAAGGCGGCATCCTCGTTTCCGTGCATTGCGACAGTTCCGAGGAAATCAGCCGCGCCAAGAAGATCATGGACAATACCGGCGCGGAAGATATCTCCTCCACATCGGAATCCTCCGCCGACCACAAAACCCCAGACGTTCCCGCAAAGCGCGCCGCCGGGTCTTACTAATCGACTGGTCGCCGTCCGAGGGGCGCCCTTAAAAAGGGCGCCCCGTTTCCGGCAAAAAGTTCGCGCCAGGCGCTCGCTGGCGACCGTTCCGCAATCACCTTCTGACAAAGCCCATGTCGCCATTTTCGCGCACCGCGCTGCAAACCCAGCTGCTCGCCCGCATCGCAATATCGTTGCGACTCATTGTTATTTCGATCGTCGTGGCTTTCTGTTTCATGGCCAGCTCGGTATGCCTCACGCTGCTGCTGTCGGTGTTTCTGGCGGTGCTCGTCGATCCCCTCGTCACGCAACTGCAGCGCTGGCATATCCCGCGCTCTCTGGCGGCAGCCCTCATCGTCCTGCTGTGCATGGCGAGTGTCGGATTGGCGGGATTCGCTTCGTATAACAAGAGCCTCGAGTTCGTCAATGACCTGCCGCAACTGACCTCCCGGCTGCGCAACACCATCAGCCCGCTGACCGACAAAATCCAGCAAGTGCAAGACACCGCCGGGAGCCTGACCCTCAGCAACGCGCCGGCGAAGAAAGTGACGGAAGTCAAGATTCACGAAACGCCCACGTGGCCCTCCTACATTGTGCGCGGCGTGGGCTCCGTGTGGGGCGCGGTGGTCATCGCCGGCGTGGTGCCTTTCCTCGTGTTTTTCATGCTGATTCGCAAGGAGCACATGAGCGTGCGCATTGAAAGCTGGCTGGGGGAGCGCATTGACGTGCCGCTTTTCGTGGCCCGCGCCGCCAAAATGGTGCGCGGCTTTGTGCTTGGGAATTTGATCATCGGCGTAGTCATGTCCGCGGTGACCGTTGGCGTTCTCGAACTATTAAAGGTGCAGGGCGCAATCCCGCTCGGCATTGCCAGCGGCATCCTGAATCTCATTCCGTTCCTCGGTCTGGTCCTGGCCACCGCCGTTCCGTGCATCGCGGCGCTGATGCAATTTACTTCTGTTGCGCCCTTTATGATCATCGCCGTCGCGGTCATCGCCCTGCATCTGATTTCCGCGAATATTCTCATTCCCAAGTTCGTCGGCTCGCGCGTCAATATCGGGCCGGTTTCCGCAACGCTGGGCATCCTCTTCTGGGGCTGGTTGTGGGGTGTCGTGGGGCTGCTGCTGGCCATACCGCTGACCGCATTCGTCAAAATCGTGGCCGATTCGCACCCCTCGCTCATTCACCTCTCGAATCTGCTCGCGGAAACGCCGCGCGCCGTGCCCCCGAAGTTCCTCGCGAGGCGCGGGAAAAAGGCGCGAGAAACCGCCGAATCTCCGAATAAACCCATACCGTTAGCCACGGAAACTCCCTAACACCACCAGCTTTTCTACAGGGATTACCGGATAGTCGGTCTGCTCGGTCATCGCTACACTCTGTGTAAGTTAGCCTCAATGTAACGACCTCTCTCCGAACAGGTGCCTGCTCCGAACACAGGCACCTGTTCTTCCTCCCGCTGAAACCGGGGAGCAGATGTTTTCGCGAGCTTCAGCCTTTGCGCCTCGCTCCGATGATTCGCTGTGTTTTGCGCTACACACTCCGCTGTATTGAGGCCTGGGGTCGCAACACTTACATTCTGATTTGCCTGCGGGTTCACAGTATTCCCGCGCACAGTGCTAAGTTCGAGGTCAACCATGTCCACACCGGCTGCAGCTCCACAACCCCTTTCCCAGCACAATGTCACGATTGTGCCCGAGGATCGCCGCGACGAATTCCACGCGCGCCTTCACCAGCGTGTCGCCGAACGCGCCTATCAGCTTTTTGAGCAAGATGGCGGAATCAACGGCAATCAAGAGGCCCACTGGCTGCGCGCGGAGCGCGAACTCCTCGAGCGCGTTTCTGAAGTCCGCGAGACCGGTTCGTGGATGACCGCCAATGCCTCTCTGCCTGAGTCCGACCCCAAAGATCTAGAAGTCCTGATCCAGAGGGATCGCGCCATTGTGGCGGGCGTTCGCCGAGCGCAAGGTGAGGGGTTCGCCTATCTGCTAATCAGGTGGCCCGTCTCCATCGATCCGGCCACGGCAGCCGCCTATGTAAAAGGCCAGACCTTGACTGTGACTGCCAAGCACGCTGCGAATTGGCCACGGGAATCGACGAGCGACTCTTCGAGCGTCCCCCCAGCGGCGAGCGCGACGCGGCCTTCGCAAAACGCGGGGAACAAGCCCGCGGCGGCGCCGCGGTCGGGGGAAAAAAACTGAGCGGGGCAGAGAAATCGCTTTTCTATCGTCTACAATCGCTTGGAGCATGCATCCAACGTGGGTGTTCTTGTTAGCCTCGGCGGCGCTGTGGCTCGATCCGGAAACTTGGAAACCCATTTTTCATCCGCGGCACGCACTGTCGGCGCTACTCCTCTCTCCCGAGGAGCATGGCGCTTTTGCGTTTGGGCCCCGCGGGCCGCTCACATGGAACTGCACATCAAGACTCCCTTCGACCGACTCGTGACCATGAGCAAAGACAGTGCGGGCTTCCACAGCCTGGATGTGCCGGAACTCCCATCCGGCACAACCTACCTTTTCCGCCTGGACAGCAAGGACGAATGGCCCGATCCCGCCTCGCGCTGGCAGCCACACGGTGTGCACGGTCCATCGCAGATTGTGGACACCGCTTCCTTTCCCTGGAGCGCCGAAGACTGGCAGCCCATCGATTTGCCGTCGGCCGTGCTCTACGAGCTGCACGTTGGCACCTATACGCCGGAAGGCACCTTCGACGGGGTCGTCGCGCACCTCGACGAGCTTGCCGAACTTGGGGTCACAACCATCGAAATCATGCCCGTCGCGCAGTTTCCCGGTGCCCGCAATTGGGGTTACGACGGGACCTACGTGTACGCCCCGCAAAATAGCTATGGCGGACCGCAGGGATTACAGCGCCTGGTTGATGCTGCGCATCAGCGCGGGCTGACCGCGATTCTGGACGTGGTCTACAACCACCTCGGACCGGAAGGCAATTATCTCGGCAAGTTCGGCCGCTACTTCACCACGCGCTATCGCACCCCGTGGGGCTCAGCGTTGAACTTTGACGGGGCCGAGAGCGGCCCGGTCCGCGAATATTTCATCGCCAATGCCCTTTACTGGCTGGAAGAATATCGCTTCGATGGCTTGCGCCTTGACGCCATTGATGGCATTCGCGATTTCGGAGCGCGTCATTTTCTCGCGGAGTTAAAAGAAGCTGTTGGGGAACTGGAGCAACGCACCGGCCGGAAAAAAGTTCTCATCGCGGAAAGCGATCTTAACGACAGAAAAGTTCTTGACCCCCGCGACTGCGGCGGCTTCGCTCTGGACGCGCAGTGGAGCGACGATTTTCACCACTCCGTGCATACCCTGTTGACCGGCGAAACCGCTGGTTATTACTCGGATTTCGGCTCTCTGCGGCACCTTGCGCAATGTTTGCGGCAGGGCTGGCATTACGAGGGCCAGTATTCCGACTTCCGGCGCCGCAAGCACGGCAATTCTCCGCGCGGGCTGTCGTCGGAGCGATTTGTGATTTGCATCCAGAATCACGATCAGGTGGGCAATCGCGCTACCGGAGACCGCCTCAGCAGCCTCGTGGATCTTGCCAGCCAGAAACTAGCCGCCGGCGTAATGCTGCTATCGCCCTTTGTGCCCATGCTGTTCATGGGCGAAGAGTACGGCGAGACTGCGCCGTTTCTCTATTTCACCAGCCACGGCGATCCTGACCTGATCGCCGCCGTGCGCAAAGGGCGCAGCGAAGAGTCCACAAAATTCGGCTGGAAAGGTGAACCTCTCGATCCCCAGGGCGAACACACCTTTCACACCGCAACGCTGCAGCATGCCAAAAAAGAACAGCAGCCGCACCGGGCTGTGCGCGAGTTTTATAAACAGCTCATCGCCATACGCAAGCAATACCGTCTCGGCCAGGCTTCGCCCATCACGGTAACGCCGCACGAGGCCGACCGCGTTCTCGTGGTGCTGCGCAAGACTTCGCCGTCCCAGTTACTGATGATTTTCCACTTTGGGGAAACGCCAATCCGCCTCGCGTGCGCGCTGCCGCCGGGCAATTGGACACTGCTCCTTGATTCCTCGTCGGAGAACGGGGCGTTGCGCGAAAACGTTTTTCGCGAGGGCTCGACGGCCCTTGCCATGGCACCGCGTTCTTTTTTGGTTTTTGCAAATCACAGTTCCCTATAGCGGAGTGAACATGCGATACGTCTGTGTGCACGGCCATTTCTACCAACCGCCTCGCGAGAATCCTTCGCTCGAAGCCATTGAGCTGCAGGACTCCGCGTATCCCTATCATGACTGGAACGAGCGCATCACTGCGGAATGCTATGCGCCCAACGCCACCTCGCGCATCGTGGACGACGAGCAACGTATTCTTCAGCTGGTGAATAATTACGGCCAAATCAGCTTCAATTTCGGACCCACGCTGCTTTCCTGGCTAGAAGATAAAGCCCCCAAGGTTTACCAGGCCATTTTGCGCGCCGACAAACAAAGCCAGGAAAAATTCTCGGGTCACGGTTCGGCCATCGCGCAAGGCTACAACCACATGATTTTGCCGCTGGCCAACAAGCGCGACAAAATCACGCAAGTCAAATGGGGCATCCGCGATTTCGAGCAGCGCTTTGGCCGCAAACCCGAAGGCCTGTGGCTGCCGGAAACCGCCGTCAACACCGAGACTCTCGAAGTGCTGGCGGACAATGGCATTAGCTTTACCATTCTGGCTCCCCGCCAGGCCAAACGTGTCCGCCGCAAGGATGGCCGTTCCTGGAAAGATGTCACCGGGGACAAAATCGACCCCAGCCGCGCCTATCAGGTGCGCCTGCCCGGCAAGAAATCTATCAGTGTGTTTTTCTATGATGGGCCGATTTCGCAAGGCGTGGCCTTTGAAGGCTTGCTTAACGACGGCAAGCGCTTTGCCGAGCGTCTGCTTACCGGACTTTCCGACGCGCGCGACTGGCCGCAAATCGCGCACATCGCCACCGACGGTGAGAGCTATGGTCACCACCACCACTACGGAGAATTGGCGCTGACCTACGCGCTGAATTACATCGAAGCCAACAAGCTGGCGGAACTCACCAATTACGGAAAATATCTCGCCAAACATCCCGCCAATCATTGGGTCGAGATCGTGGACAACAGTTCCTGGAGCTGCGTGCATGGCGTTGAGCGCTGGCGCTCGAACTGCGGCTGCAATTCCGGCGGGCACGGCAATTGGAATCAGGAATGGCGCGCCCCGCTGCGTGCTGCGCTCGATTGGCTGCGCGATTGTCTGGCTTCCGGCTACGAACAGAAAGGGGCTCCGCTGCTTAAGGATCCCTGGGGCGCCCGCGACGAGTACATTGGCGTGATTCTGGATCGCTCCGATGAATCCGTCGCGGCATTTTTCGCCGTTCATGCCCCGCACGAACTGAACGGCGAAGAGCAAGTCACGGCTTTGAAGCTCCTCGAAATGCAGCGCCACGCCATGCTCATGTACACCAGTTGCGGTTGGTTCTTCGATGAACTGAGCGGCCTCGAAACCGTGCAGGTGATGCATTACGCCGGGCATGCCATCCAACTCGCCAAACAGGTCCTCGACGGCGGCATTGAAGAACAGTTCGTGGACAAATTGCGGGCCGCGAAAAGCAATCTGCCGGAACACGGCGACGGCGCGCAAATCTACGACAAATGGGTGCGCCCCGCCTGCGTGGATATGGAAAAACTTGCCGGTCATTACGCCATCAGTTCCCTTTTCGAGAATTACGGCGACAAAACCGCCATCTACTGCTACGACGTCAGTCGCGAGGAATACTCCCTCGAAGCCGAAGGGAAACTGCGCCTGGCCAGCGGGCGGGCAAAATTTTGTTCCGAAATTACGCGCGGCTGCGCCACCATGAGTTTTGCGGCGTTGCATCTTGGCGACCACAACATCACCGGGGGCGCCAAACCCGCGGAACCGGAGTCCGACAGTAAAATGGCCAAGGCCTTCGTGGAAGCCTTTTCACGCGCCGAAACCGCCGAAGTCATCCGCCTGATCGACGAAGCGTTTCCAAATCATAAGATCTCCCTGCGCAACCTGTTTCGCGATGAACAGAGAAAGATCACTGACATCATCTTGAAGGATTCCCTGAACTCCGCCGCCGCCGCGTACAAAACCATCTACGAAAATCAGGGTGCCATGATGCGTTTTCTCGATGGGCTGAATATCCCCATTCCCGCGCCGTTTAAGGCCGCCGCGGAAGTGGCCTTGAATAGCCAGTTGCACCAGGCTGTCGACCGCCCGGACATCGACCCTGACACCATAAAAAGCTTTCTGAAGGAGGCGGCCAGCAGTCACATCGCCGTAGACACCACTACGCTCGAATACGCCATCCGCAAACGCCTTGAAAAACAGGCCGCCGAATTTTCAGCGCACCCCGACGACCTGGAACCCGTAGAGAAACTGCGCAGATTCCTGGAGTTCGCTCTTTCCCTGCCCTTCCCGGTGGTGATTTGGGAAGCGCAAAACATGTGCTACGAACCGCTGATCCGTGCCCTCAAGGCGAATGGCGACGCTGCACAGGCCGGCGACCCCACGGCGCAGCGCTGGATGAGCGAACTTGAGATTCTGCGCGACAAATTGCGCATCCAATCGCCGGCTCCCGCGCCGGCAGCTGCGCCCACCGAGGAGTCCCCAGCAGTGTCAGTGCAGGAACCCGCAGCGGGGCCTTCGGCCGCTGCGGCGCCGCCCGTTCCCGAGCCCCCTCCGGCACAGGTGCAGGCCACTGCCGGAGCTTCGTAACGGGCGATGGCTGCCGCGCGCATTCCCATCGCCACGTACCGTTTGCAATTCCATCGCGAGTTTCGTTTTGCGGATGCCTCCAAGGTACTGGACTACCTCGCGGCTCTGGGAATTTCCGACGTCTACGCCTCGCCGATCCTGACCAGCCGCCGCGGCAGCACCCACGGCTATGACGGTACCGATCCCACGCGCATCGATCCCGACCTTGGAACAGAAGAAGAGTTCGCCGCGTTTCAGCAGGAGTTGCAGAAACGCGGGATGGGACTTTTGCTCGACGTGGTGCCCAACCACATGGCGGCCAGCAGTGAAAACCGCTGGTGGATGGAGGTCCTTGAAAACGGACCGGATTCGGCGTTCGCTTCGTATTTTGACGTGGACTGGCATCCGGGATGGAAGAGCATGGATGGCCGGATTCTGCTGCCGGTCCTCGGGAAACCGTTCGGCGAGGTTCTCGACGCTGGCGAATTTTCCGTTGTACTCGACGATGGCAAGTTCTTCATCAGGTATTTTGAACAGGTCTTCCCCGTCGCGCCGCGCTCCTACCGCGGGATTTTGCAGCGCGCCGAGGAGCCTTTGCGCGCGTTTTTCGGGGAGCATTCCTCTTCCTTTCAGGAGTACGCGGGAATCCTCTCGGGTCTCGAGGCTTTCGCCGCGGGCGAGCGGCGGCAGGCCGGCAGCGAAAGGCGCTCGCGTTTTGCGTCCCTGCATGAACGTCTGCGAGAACTGCTAAAGAACCAAGGCGCGGCGCGAATCATCATCGATCGTCTGGCGGAGATGAACGGCGACAAAAACAGTCCCGCAAGCTTCAATGCGCTGCACGCCCTGCTGGCCGAGCAGCATTACAAATTGGCGTACTGGCAGAACGTCAACGAAAGCATCAACTACCGGCGATTCTTTGCCATCACCGAACTGGTGGGCTTGCGCGTTGAAGACCCCATGGTGTTCGGGGCCCTGCACGACCCGCTGCTGCGGCTGGTCTCCAAGGACGTGCTCAGCGGGCTGCGGGTGGATCATATCGATGGCCTCAAGGATCCCGCGGCATACCTGGCGCGGCTCCAGCAAAGGCTGGCGGGGCCGGACAGCCCAGCGCCGGATGATGCGGGGGGCGACCGTTCCGCAAAGAGTCCGCGCGCGTATGTGCTGGTGGAAAAAATACTGGCGCGCGGCGAAACCCTCCCGCAAGACTGGCCGGTCAGTGGGACTACCGGATATGAGTACTTGAATTTCGCGAACGATCTTTTTGTCGATCCCTCGAACGCCAGGAAAATCGAAGAAATCTACGCCACCTTTACCGGCAAAGATGCCAAGTTCGCCGACGTTTTGTACCAGAAGAAAAAGCTGGTCATGAACACCCTGCTGGGGGTGGAGATGCGTTCGCTGGGGCGGCAGCTCGGCGAACTGGCGGCGCAAGACCGCTACGCGGGCGAATTGCCGCGCCCGAGTTTGCTCGAAGCGCTGATCGAGACAACCGCTTGCGTGCCGGCGTACCGCACGTATGTCCGCAGCCTCGACATACCTGCCCCGGCGCGGGATTTCATCGAGCGGGCGGTGGGCGAAGCGCGCGCACGGAAACCGCATCTGGACCCGGCGTGTTTCGATTTTTTGCGCGACGTGCTGCTGCTCGCCAACCCGCCGCACGTGCTGCCGGGGCAGCGCGAAGCGCGGCTGGCGTTCGTGATGCGCTGGCAGCAGTTCACCGGCCCGATCGTGGCCAAGGGCGTGGAGGACACCGCGCTGTACGTGTACCACCCGCTGTTGTCGCTGAACGAAGTGGGCGGCGATCCGCAAGTGACCATGGCGAGCTCGGAGAAGGAGTTCTGGAATTTTCTGCGCCTGCGCCGCGAGCATTGGCCCCACGGATTGAATGCCAGCACCACGCATGACACCAAACGCAGCGAAGATGTACGTGCCAGAATCAATGTGCTCTCCGAAATTCCCCAAGAATGGGAAACGCGGCTGCATCGCTGGGCGGCGTGGAACGCCAAACACAAGACCCAAGTCGACGGGCAGATGGTTCCGGACCGCAACGAAGAATATTTTTTGTACCAGACACTGCTGGGGGCCTGGCCGCTCGAGGAGCACAACGATCCTGCGCTGCAGCGCTCGATGGAACCCAGCTTTGTAGCCCGGATCCAGGAGTATCTGGCCAAAGCGATTCGCGAAGCCATGGTGCACACGCGCTGGACCAGACCAAACGAAGCGCACGAGACGGCCTTGCACGATTTTGTGGCCACGATTTTGTCGCCGCAATCGGCTCCGGAATTTCTGGCGGATTTGCGGGAGTTCGAGAAATCGCTCGCGTATTGCGGCATGGTGAACGGGCTGGCGCAGACGCTGCTGAAGATGACCGCGCCCGGCGTGCCGGATTTTTTTCAGGGCTCGGAGCTATGGGATTTGCGTCTGGTGGATCCGGATAATCGCACGCCGGTAGATTTTGCGCGGCGCATCTCGGAGTTAAAAGAACTGCAGCAAGAAACAACGGCCCCGTCGCACGAGCCGGCGACTGTCAAGATCCGGAAACTTTTAAAGCGCTGGCCGGATGGCGGGATAAAACTTTTTCTGATTCGCAAAATCCTGGGATACCGGCGGCAGCACGCGGCGCTGTTCGCCGATGGCGAATTTCTCCCGACCGAAGTGCGCGGCCCGGCGTCCGAAAAGGTGATGGCCTTTTTTCGCTGCCACGAAAACGAATGGTCGCTGAGCGTCGTTCCCCGGTGGTTGGCGCGCGAGAAAGCCGGCGATGGGACCTGGCGAGGCACGGCGATCGTAGTGCCGAAAAACGCGCCCGAAGCGTGGACGAATGTGCTGACCGGGGCGCTAAACAAGGTCCACGCAGCGGACAAGGAGCACCTGCTCGACGTGGGCGATGTGCTTGGCGATTTCCCGGTGGCGTTGCTCGGCGCGCTCTCCGGCCTTGCCGCCGTGTGAGGAAAATTCCCGAAATTGCCAGGGCCTACACCCCCGTCTCCCGGTGTGTTTTTCAATGACCGCCCCAGCTCAAGAAAACAAGCTTGACAGGCAGAACCGTGCACCGGCTTCAGTCCGGAAGGAGAAGGAATCGCCGCGTTGAAAGCGGGTCATGGTCAGAGTATGGCCATGAGGGCGCCGCGCATCCCTGCACGAGGTTCCCCAAGCAGGGCATCACAGCCGGCTGCAAGGTTCGCACGCTCCCGGTGCTAGACAGCACGCGCGGCCGGAGCTACTATCTCCCAATGCCCTACGCATTTAGAGAATGGGAATACGAGCCGGAAACGCAGTCGGCTTCCGCGCGCGGCGGTGGCCCCCCGAAAAATGTGGTGGGAGTGGATGTGCTTGACCCGCTCCTGCCTCCGGCCAAGCCGTCGGGAACCGGCTCCTTGTCGATGCGCATCTTGGCGGCTGCGCTGCTGGCCGCACTGCTGGGCGGGTTATTGTCGCTGTGGTTGCATCGCTAGCAGCGCACGCTGCCGTGTCCCGCTGTTTCCGTTGAACATGCTCGCGAGCCCATAGCCCTGGCGTCGAGGTGTGGCATTGCCACGCCCTCCTGCGCTGCGATTCGTGTCCTTGGTCGCCGGACGGCCAACGAATAAGCGCTCTTGCGGCAGCACTTTGCTGTTCTTCTACAAGCTTGCGGTTTCCCCGCCCTGGTACTTTCTCCGCCTGCTGGTGCTATTGCCCGTGGCCGAGACGGCCGGGCCAGACGACTAACCCACATCTTCCCCAGATGAAAAATAAATCCAGCCTCACCAGTGAAGCACATTGTTGCGAAAACGAAGTGGTCGTGCGCTTGCCCGTTGTAGGGTGGGGTAGGGGATTTGGGGTATGGCTCGAGGAACACTGCGGGCGGAAGATCAGGCGTGGACCTAGTTGTTTCCTCTGGAAAGGCACCGGGAGGAATGGATTCAGGAACGATACCAACACGCAGCGAACCGAGAGCCGCGCGGAGAGTGAAAGGCAGTGGAACGGGAATGGCGCTACGTTGCGCGGATTGCGAGTGGCGATTCTGGCTACGGATGGCTTTGAAGTAGCGGAACTGGTGAAGCCCCGGAAGGCGCTTGAAGAAGCCGGCGCGCGAACCACGGTGATCGCCCCGAAGAGCGGGTCGATCCAAGGATTCAATCACGATGTGAAGGGTGAGAAAATCTCGGCGGATGTCGATCTGGCGTCGGCCCGAGCCGGGGATTATGATGCGGTACTGCTCCCGGGCGGGGCGTTGAACGCCGACGCGCTGCGCATGAATAAGGACGCGCAAACTTTTGTGCAAGAGACGGACAAGGCAGGAAAACCCATCGCGGTGATTTGCCACGCGCCCTGGCTGCTGATCTCCGCGGGTTTGACTCGCGGACGGAAGGTTACCAGCTATCACTCCATTCAGGATGACCTTCGCAATTCCGGCGCGGAATGGGAAGATGCGGAAGTGATTCGCGAACGCAACTGGGTGAGCAGCCGGCAGCCGAACGACATTCCGGCGTTCAATCGCGAGATGGTCGCCTTGTTCGGCGAGGGGCGGGAAAAAAGCAGGTCTGCTTCGGCGCAATGAGCTATGCTGCTGAAGATCAGAGGCCCCGCACCAGGCACCGTGTGTTAGAACAAAACAAGGAGCGACTATGTCTGGAACAAAGAAGTGCGCGCATCCGAACTGCTCGTGTCAGACGGACAAAAAATATTGCAGCGTGCAGTGCGAGTCGATGGAAGGCATACCCGATATTGAGTGCAAGTGCGGACACCCGGCGTGCAAGGGAAAGATTGATCCGAGCAGTGGCCATTGAGCCCGGCGCCGGAGCTTGGTAATTTTTGGGTGCCCGGCCGGCAACCCTCCCGGGCGGATCTCTCTTCTGGCGCTAGCTGGCCTTGCGGCGGCGCGGCTCCGGCTCTTCTTTCGCGACGCGCTTTCCTTTCGGCTGATCGCCGGAGGCCAGGCTGCGTTTGAGGGCTTCCATCATGTCGATGACCGGAGCGCGTTTGGCGGGTTGCTCTTCCCTGACGGTCCTGCCTTGCTGTTTCGCAGCAATCAAGGCTTTCAGGTTTTCCTGGAAAGTGTCGTGATATTGCTTGGGATTGAACTCCTCGGAAAGGGTCTCGACCAGTTGCTCGGCGAGTTTGATCTCCTGCGGCTTTAACGAGATGGATTTGTCGAGCCTGCCATAGCCTTCGACTTCGTGAATTTCGTTGGCGAAATACATGGTGTGAATGGTCAGGCCACGGTGGCGCGGGCGGATAAAAACCGTGTATTCGCGCTGATGCATGGTGACTTTGGCGATGCCCACGCGGTCGGTGTCTTCAAGCGCCTTTAGCAGCAGAGCGTAAGGCTTTTCGTTGTCTTTTTCCGGCAGGGCAAAATACGACGCATCGAAATAGATGGGATCGATTTGGCTTTGTTTTACGAAGGCCAGGATTTCCATAGTGCGGCTGGATTTCGGCGTGATCTTCTTGATCTCTTCATCATCGACTACAACGTACTGGCCTTCGGCGTATTCATAGCCTTTGACGACCTCAGAACGGTCGACGATTCGATTGCACTCCGGGCAGAAAAGCGGCTGACGCAAGCGCGTGTGACACTTCTTGTGAATCTGGTGAAGCTGCACGCGCTCGCTGCGCGCGGCGGTGTACATGCGGATGGGAATGGTGAGCAATCCGAAACTGATCGCCCCTTTCCAGACCGACGAAGCCATCCTAAACCTCCTCGAACTCTTCATTCTTTGATGCCCGCGGGGAAGCTCGCAATCAGGTGAACACCTGAGCGGGGGATCTGTCGGGCTGCCCGGAACAATTTGAAACGCAGATATTACAACGGCTTGGATGCGCTAAAACGGAGAAATATGCAGAAGATACCCAACGCAGGAGACATTTTCGCGCAACATGGTCGATACTTAAGGGCCCGATTCTAAGGGAACGAACCATTCGGGGCCAAACGTCCGGCATGGCGAAATTAGCGGAATATCGGCGCAAACGCGATTTCAAGGTGACCTCCGAGCCCGCGGGTGGTGAGCGGGCCACGGGTT
Source organism: Candidatus Acidiferrum sp. (assembly GCA_049516615.1). Lineage (GTDB taxonomy): Bacteria > Acidobacteriota > Terriglobia > Acidiferrales > UBA7541 > Acidiferrum. Next base: position 35,953 of record JBEKSZ010000012.1, read on the forward strand.
CGCATGTGTTTGTCATCCAGAAACACGCGGCCACGCGTTTGCATTACGACTTACGGCTGGAGATGGACGGGGTACTCAAATCCTGGGCGGTCCCCAAAGGGCCCTCGCTCGATCCCAAGGTGAAGAGACTGGCGATTCACGTCGAGGACCATCCTTTTGAATATCGCAAATTTGAAGGGTCGATTCCGGCGGGCCAGTACGGCGCGGGCGACGTAATTATCTGGGATCGTGGCACCTACCAAACCGAAGGAACGCTTAGCGGGGCAGCGCAGCTGGCCAAGGGAGATTTGAAATTCACGCTGCACGGGGAAAAATTGCGAGGAAGTTTTGTGCTGGTGAAAATCCGGCGCAGCGAAAAACAGAATGAATGGCTATTGATCAAGCATCGCGACGAGTTCGCCGACGAGATCTGGAAGATTGAAGAACATGGGGAATCGGTGCTCTCGGGCCGCGAAGTAAATAGCGCGAAGAACGCCAAGCAGTTGGCCGCCAAGGAAGCTGGCGGCCAGCGCGCCACTCTGCCGCAGGTGCCCGCCGCTGCGAACAAGGCCCGCGCGGCCAAGATGGCCGGCGCACAAGCCGCGCCCATGCCGGGGAAAGTCGCAGTGACACTGGCGCGCCTCGAGGAAAAGCCGTTTTCCGCTCCGGGCTGGATTTTTGAGGTGAAGTGGGATGGCGTGCGCGCCGCGGCCGCTGTAGACGCGCGCGGCGTCAGACTGCAGGCCCGTTCCGGGCGCGATGTGACGCTGGAGTATCCGGAGTTCCAGGACTTGGCCAAGCATGTCCAGGCTTCCAGCGCGGTTCTCGACGGTGAGATCGTGGTGCTCGACAAGGACGGGCGCAGTAACTTTCAGCGCCTGCAGGATCGCATCGGCGTGGAACGGCCTTCGCGCAGATTAATGGAAACGGCGCCGGTTGTTTATTACGTGTTCGATTTGCTGTATTGCGACGGATACGATTTGCGGAAAGCCGGGCTGCTCGAAAGAAAGGAATTATTGAAGAGCATTTTAATGGCGAACGGGCACGTGCGCTATTCCGAGCATGTCCTTGCGCAGGGTGAGTCGCTTTTGGCAGCTGCAAAGGAAAAGCACCTCGAAGGAATCATCGGCAAAGAGGCCAGCAGCCATTACACGGGAGACCGCACCTCGCAGTGGCTGAAATTCAAAATTGTTAATGAACTGGACGCCGTGATCGGTGGATGGACTGCTCCGCGCAGGAGCCGTAAATACTTTGGCGCTCTGGTACTCGGTTTGTATCGCGACGGCAAGCTCGAACCCATCGGCAACGTGGGCACGGGTTTTGATGAGCCGAAACAAAAGCGGATATTCGAAGCCTTGCAGAGGATCCGGAGCAAGCAAAACCCATTTCACACGAGTCCGATTGCGGCCGAGACGGTCGAGTGGGTGCAACCGGAACTGGTAGCACGCGTTAAATTTGCCAACTGGACGGACGGCGACAATCTGCGAGCCCCGGTATTCTTAGCCATGCGCAATGATCGTTTGGCGCAGAGCTGCACGTTTGAAGCCGAGAAGCCCGCTCCAGCCAGCGCGGGGTACCAAACGCCCAACGAGGGGCCGGCCGCGACGCGATCTCATGCCGCAAAATGGAGGGCCATCAGACGCGCGGCGACCAGGACTGAGGATTCTGGTGGCACGCCGGCAACGCGGGCAGCGCAGCAGCAGGAGGAACAAATTCCGCGGACAACGCACAAAAAGGAATCCGGGGCGGAAATTGCCTCGCACATCCGCGACGCTGCGACAGGCGACTTGACGCTCGCGGTTGACGGAAAGAATGTTCACCTGACTCATCTCGACAAGGTCTATTTTCCCGACTCCGGGATCACCAAGCGGGATTTACTGGCCCACTACGCAGCGATGGCGGACTACATTTTGCCGTTCCTCAAGGACCGTCCGCTGGTGTTGCGGCGCTATCCGAACGGCATCGCGGAGCCCGGCTTTTTTCAAAAAGAAGCGCCCGCAGGGATCCCTGACTGGCTGAAGACCGCCACGGTCTACTCCGACGAACGCGGTGGCGAGATGAGCTACGTGATGGCCGGGGACCGCGCCGCCCTTTTGTACCTCAGCAACCTGGGCTGCGTCGACCATAACCCCTGGTCCAGCCGCGTGGATTCCCAGGAAACGCCCGACTACGTATTTTTCGATTTGGATCCTACGCCGGACGCTAAATTCGATACCGTACTGAAAGTTGCGGCAGAAATTTATGACCTGCTCGATAAAATCAAGATGAACTGTTATCTCAAAACTTCCGGCGCATCCGGCTTTCACATTTTCATTCCGCTAGAGGCGCAGTACACCTACGAACAGACCCGCACCTTCGCCGAAGTAGTGGGACGCGTAGCCGCCGCCCGGCTACCAAAATTGACCACCTTTGAGCGCAGCGTGCGGAAGCGGCCGCCCGGGACGGTATTAATTGATGCGCTGCAGAATGCCCGGGGCAAGCCGCTGGCCGCAGCGTATTCCGTGCGCGCGTTCCCGAAGGCCCCGGTGTCCACGCCGCTAAGCGCCAGTGAGCTGAAAGGCACGAAGGACCCGAGTGTCTGGAATATACGCACGATTGCGCAGCGGCTGAGAAAAAAAGGCGATCTATGGGCGGATTTTTGGGACAATCGCCAGGAGTTGGGCCCCGCGCTGGGACGATTGGACAAGTTGCTTAAGGGCTGATCTGGCGGCTCCGGTCGGATGCCGGACTACAGCCGGCAGATCAGCAGCTCCCGCTCGTAAACCATTTCCTTCGGCAAGTGGTCGTGCAGCTCGATGAATAACTCCTCGTGACCGATAACTTCGCGATGCCACTCCTCGCGATCAAATTTCTGCAGAGCATCAAAATCTTCAGGAGAGAACTCGAGTCCCTTCCAATCCATATCACAGTAGCCGGGCATCCAGCCGATGGGCGTTTCACGGCCGAGTGAGCGGCCTTTCACGCGGTCCACAATCCATTTAAGGACACGCATGTTGTCGCCGAATCCCGGCCACATGAAGTTTCCCGCCGCGTCCTTGCGGAACCAGTTGACGTGAAAAATTTTGGGCGTGACGCTCAGTGAGCGCTGCATCTTGATCCAATGACGAAAATAATCGCCCATGTGATACCCGCAGAAGGGCAGCATGGCCATGGGATCGCGGCGGACCTTGCCGATCGTGCCCGCGGCGGCCGCGGTCATTTCCGAACCCATGGTTGCCCCCACGTAGACGCCGGCGCTCCAATTAAACGCTTGGTACACCAGCGGCATGGTGGTGGCGCGGCGTCCGCCAAAAACAATCGCGCTGATGGGCACGCCCTGAGGATCTTCCCAGGCCGGATCGATGGTTGGACACTGCGAAGCCGGCGCGGTGAAACGCGCATTGGGGTGCGCCGCTTTCGCACCAGTCGCTTTGGCGATTTCCGGAGTCCACTTTTCTCCTTGCCAGTCCTCGCACTCCGCCGGCGGCGTGTCGGTCATGCCTTCCCACCAAACGCCGCCCTCGGGCGTGAGGGCCACGTTGGTAAAAATGGTGTTCTTGGACAGCGTGGCCATGGCATTCGGGTTGGTCTTCTTGCTGGTGCCCGGAGCTACGCCAAAAAATCCGGACTCGGGATTGATGGCGCGGAGCGCTCCACTTTCATCCGGACGGATCCACGCGATGTCGTCGCCAACCGTCCACACCTTCCATCCCGAAAAACTTTTGGGTGGAATCAACATGGCGAAATTTGTTTTCCCGCAGGCGCTTGGGAAGGCCGCGGCAACATAGGTCTTGTCGCCAGCGGGATCCTCCACGCCGACAATCAGCATGTGCTCCGCCATCCAGCCTTCGTCGCGAGCGATATTCGATGCAATACGCAGGGCAAAGCATTTTTTTCCCAGCAAGGCATTGCCGCCGTAACCCGAGCCGTAAGACCAGATCTCGCGCGATTCGGGAAAATGCACGATGTACTTTTCCTTATTGCAGGGCCAGGGAACATCCTTGCTTCCCGCGGCCAGCGGCGCGCCTACCGAATGCATGCACGGCACCACGCGCGCGCCCTTGTCGATCTCCGCGATCACCGGTGTGCCAATGCGCGCCATGATGCGCATGTTGACAACTACATAAGGCGAGTCCGTCAGCTGCACCCCGATTTTCGACAGCGGCGACCCAACCGGGCCCATGCTGAACGGCAGCACGTACATGGTGCGCCCACGCATTGCCCCTTTAAAAAGCGCGCGCAATTTTTTGCGCATCGCAAAGGGATCTTCCCAGTTGTTCGTGGGACCCGCGGCGTCTTTGGAATATGAACAGATAAAAGTGCGGTCCTCCACGCGCGCTACATCGCTGGCGTCAGAACGCGCGTAGTAACAGCCGGGCCACAACTTTTCGTTCAGTTTGATGAACGTCCCGCTCGCCACCATGGTCTCGCAAATTGCGTCGTTTTCTTCCTCTGAGCCGTCCACCCAGTGAATGGCGGCGGGCTTGGTGAGCTCCGCCATTTTGTCCACCCAGCGCAGCAGGTGGTCGTTCTTGCTGAGCGGCAGTGCCGGATTGCGCGGCTTGGGTGTGCGGGATTTCGTCGGCGGATTCGCGGTCAACGTTTGCGGCATGAGCAGGGCCTTCCGTTCGCATTTATGATGATTCAGCCATTCTACGCCAAGTGCACAACCTCGTGCTTGGGGGACAAAAACGCTCGGGTCAGCAGACGTCCGCTACAGTGGGCGCGGCAGCGGCTGTCAGTGGAATTTTACGTATTCGTAATTTATGTCCAGGTTGTTGACCCCCCGCTCGGGGGGCGCAATCCAGCCGGCAATCTTGCCCACTTCGAAAACACCTTTCATCAAGCTGCGAATAAATGCGCGATCCGCCTCCGTAGGCAGCCATTCCGTTTGCCGCGCGTCAAACATTTCCTTGCTGATGATCTGCCCGGTCGTATCCGTCGGCACACGCGCCCAACTCCCGACGCTGCGGCGGAAGCGGGGACTCGGCAGCGTCATGCGGAAGTCGCAAGCTGCCCGTTCGATCAGCTTGTTCCAGCGCGTCACGCCCATTTGGCAATCCTTCACATACGCTTCGCGCGCCACTTCGTTCATAGCGTTGCGCATCGGAATCTGCTCGGTTTTCACACCGCCCTGCCCGTTGGGCAGTTCCAGCGCGAAGGTGGACTCCGCGGCGAGATGGTCTGCAAAGCGCGCTTCGTCGGGACGGCCCTTCAATCCATTCGCAAAGTAGGAAGCTGCGTTGGAAGAGGAATCGCCGCCAAAAAGATCCAGCGACGAGGTAAACCAGAAATTCAAATATTTTTGGATCAAGGGAAGATCAACGGCGCCAGCCCTTCGCACCGCTTCAGGATCCTGCGAACCGATCTCGCTCATCACTTCCAGGCTGCGTTTGATCACGCGCGCAATGCCCGTGTCACCGACAAACATATGATGAGCTTCTTCGGTCAACATGAATTTGCAGGTGCGCGAAAGGTGGTCGAAGCTCGACTCCGCCAGGCATTTCAGCTGAAATTTGCCGTCGCGGTCGGTGAAGTACGTAAACATGTAAAAGCTGAGCCAGTCGCTGATCGGCTCATTGAACGTTCCGAGAATGCGCGGCTTGTCGGCGTCTCCCGAATGCCGCTCGAGCAACTCCTCGGCCTCTTCGCGCCCGTCGCGTCCAAAGTGCGCGTGCAGCAAGTAAACCATGGCCCACAGGTGACGCCCTTCTTCGACGTTCACCTGAAAAATGTTTCGCAGGTCGTAAAGCGAAGGCGCGGTGTGCCCCAGCAGCCGCTGCTGTTCGACCGAAGCAGGCTCGGTGTCCCCCTGCGTGACAATCAACCGCCTAAGTGTGGAACGATACTCACCCGGTACTTGCTGCCACACCGGTTGGCCAAAATTATCGCCAAATCCGATGCGCCGCTCGGGCTCCGGTTCCGCCAAAAAAATCCCCCAGCGATATTCCGGCATGCGCACGAATCCATACGTGGCCCAGCCCTTGGCGTCTACCGAAGTCGCGGTGCGCAAATACACGTCGGAAGCGTTGAAATCGCTGGGTCCCAGACCGTGCCACCAGCTTAAGAACGCCGGCTGCCAGTGCTCCAACGCGCGCTGCAGCGTGCGATTTGCGCCTAACTCAACGTTGTTCGGAATGCGGTCGTGATAATTCATGCTCATTAAACTCTCTCCCAGTCAAAACGCGATTTCTTGCCGGTGCCGAAGAGTTTCAGCGCGCCGTTCTCGCCGGTGGAATTGGGCCGCAGGAAGACCCAGTTTTGCCACGCGGATAGGCGGCCGAACACTTTGCTCTCCAGCGATTCGGAGCCCGGAAAACGCAAGCTGGCTTCCATACCCGTCAGCGCATCGGGAGAAAGACTCGAGCGTTCTTCGATCGCCATGCGCAGCTCATCTGCCCAATCCAGTTCATCCGGCGTCACGGTGATCAATCCGGCGTCGAGAGCTTCTGCCGGCCAAAGCAGACGCCCGGACACTTTGGCCAGTTCCGCAAGGCGCTCCACCCGCCCGGCGAAGCGCATGGCCAGTCGCGTCTCACCGGCGACGGTGGGAAACAATTTGAAGTTGGTGGCGTCAAGCGCCACGCGCGGCACATCGGGATTCGCCGCCGCGGATTCGGTTTGCTCGGAAGCCAGCATGTAGCTGCGATCCGCGGCCAGCGCCAACTCAAAAAGCAGTCCCGCAAAACACGAACCCGGCTCGACAACTGCAAACATGCTGCGCGAGGAAACATCCAGCCGCGCAAACGTTCGGCGCAGCATCCCGATCGTTTCACCTACCAGCCAGTGCCCGGAGAACTTCATGAGTGCCGCGCCACAGGCCAGGACCGCTTGCGCACTGCCCGAGGTTTTCATGAGCAGCAGGCCGCATTCCGGCTCATTCGCGCGCAACATCAGAATAGCGTCGTCCAGTTCCCGCGCCATTGCCAGCGGCCACCAGCGATCCCCGAGCGCCACGATTTCGTCAATGGTCTGCGGTTGCTCAGCCTGCGGCCCGCGCACCGTCAACGTAGCCGTTCGCGCGGCGCGGTCGAAATTCACTTCCAGGTGCCCGTAGCGATAGCCACTCTCGTGTACCTCGCGCGGTACGGGATTGAGGCGGATGCCTTGCGCATTTGCCGCACGCGAGGAAGTCCGCGCCAGCTGCAGGGCGCGTTCCCGCGCGGCGGAGGCGAACTGCGCCGGCGCGGCAATTTCGTCGACCAGACCCCAGGCCTTGGCCCGCTCGCCGCGCACCCCGTCAGGATTGGTGCAAAAAATATCCGCCAGATCGCGCCGGACACGCCGCTTGTCAACCACGCGCGTCAGCCCGCCCGTGCCGGGCAGAACTCCGAGCAGCGGCACCTCCGGCAAACTGACCGCGCTTGAACGATCATCGATCAGCAAAATCTCATCGCAGGCCAGCGCCAGCTCGTAACCGCCGCCAGCAGTCGTGCCGTTCAACGCCGCCAAAAATCGCAGCCCGTCATGGCGGCTCGAGTCCTCCATCCCATTGCGCGTCTCGTTGGTAAACTTGCAGAAGTTTACTTTCCAAGCGTGCGATGAGGTTCCCAGCATGTAAATGTTCGCCCCCGCGCAAAAAATCTTCTCCTTGGCGCTGGTCAGTACCACGCAAGCCACCTCGGGATGTTCAAAGCGGATGCGCTGCAGAAGATTGTGCAGTTCGATGTCCACGCCGAGGTCGTACGAATTCAATTTTAATTTATAGCCTGGCCGCAGCCCGCCGTCCTCGTTCACATCTAATTTGAGCGTCGCGATGCGTCCATCGACCGTCAACTTCCAGTGCCGGTAGGCACCCTCCGGCGCGCCAAAGGTGACCAGCTCTTTTTCCGCATTCACCGGGTTCGCCATCGGTCCGTTTCTCCCTTACATTCCCCCGCCAGCGCTGTTGCGCGGAGTCCGCCGCACCCTGCGCCTTTTTCTCTGAGACAACTATGCTCCCGGGACCGCCGCCCGCAACTTTTCAAACGTCGTCGCGAGCGATTGCCCGCTCGTTTCGACCGTGGCATCCGCTCGCCGGTACAAGGGCTCCCGCCCTGCCAGAATATTCTGCAATTCGGCCATGGCCTCGCGATTCTCCGCCATGGGCCGCATGTCGCCCTGCGCGATCACGCGTTGCATGTGCTCTTCGGGCGTGGCCCGCAGCCAAACGGTAAAACACTCGCTGAGCAGCCGTTCAAACGTCGCGCTCTCCGAGACCAGACTGCCTCCCGTGGCCAGCACAAATGCCGGGTACTGCTGCAAAACCTGCTCGAGGCACTCGCGCTCGAGGCGCCGGAAGCCACTCTGCCCGTACAGATCAAAAATGACGCTCAATCCGAGACCGCTGTGTTGCTCGATCCGGCGATCGAGCTCGATAAAGGGAGCTCCCAGCCGCTCGCCCAGCATGCTGCCCAGTGTGGACTTCCCCGCCCCGCGCAGTCCAATCAGCGCGATCCGGCGCCGCCGCACCGCGGGATCCGCGCCGCTGAATTCGCGCAACAATATTTCCCGCGCCCGTTGCAGTTTCTCTGCGGGCAGCTGCTTTAAGTATTCCGTGGTGCGCAGCAACTCCTCGGAAGGTTCCGAACCATCGCGCAGCAACGCGTTTATGGGCAGACCGAGCGCCAATGCGATCTGCCGCAGCAGCAAGATCGAAATGTTCCCCTGCCCAGTTTCAAGTTGCGCGAGATAGCGCTCGGAAACCCGTGAGTCCCGCGCCAGTATCCGGCGGCTCATGCCCCGCCTGGCCCGCGCCTCGCGGACTCGGTCTCCCACCCGGCTCAGATACTCGGCCTCCGCCGCCGGTCCAGCGACGAAGGCGTCTACAGCGGGCTCGCGTCCGGCAGCGGAATGATCGCTGGCCGGATCGTGGGTTTCATGCATCATAAGGCATTGCCAATCCCCAGAAATGCACTATAATACATAAAAGTGAGCCAAGTCGAGGCGATTCGTCGGTCGCGAAACCGGTGAACTACGAAAGGCCGAAGGAAACAAACCCGTGGCCGAACTCCAAATTCTGGTCGGCACCATGACGGGCACCGCCGAAGCGGTAGCCAAGGATATGCAAGACGTTCTGGCCAAAGCCGGCCACAAATCCCGAATTGTGCTGATGGACGGCCGCGATGCCAGCGTCTTCTCGGACGCCTCGGGGAAGCCCGACGCCTACCTGATCTGCAGCTCGACTTACGGCAGCGGCGACGTCCCGGACAACGCCCAATCCCTCTTGGCCAGCCTCGAATCCCTCCGCCCGGACCTGAGCGGCATCGTCTACGGGGTCATCGCCCTCGGCGACCGTACCTACGGCCAAACCTTCTGCCAAGGCGGCCTGCGCTTCGACAAACTGCTCAGCGAACTCGGCGCGCGCCGGGCCGGCCAGGTGCTCTTGCACGACGCCAGCGCCGGAACCATGGCGGAAGACGTGGCGTCGGAATGGGTTCTGCCATGGCTCGAGCAGGATGTGCTCCCGGCCCTCGCGTAACCCGGCTTCTCCCTCTGCCGCAACGCTGGCCGCAAAACGGAAGCACGCCCGCGTGACAGACGCTTGAGCGCTCGGGTACGATGAGGGCGCGTTCTGGCGCTTTGCCGCTAGGTTCGCTGGTGGCTGCCTGCCGCGCAGCACGAAAGGCTGAATATTTTCTAGATGGCCCTGCTCGACTTGCTCTTCCGCTGGCCAACGATCGATGCGCTCTTCTCCGATGCGGCGCGCCTGCAAGGCATGCTGGATTTTGAAGCCGCCTTAGCCCGCGCCGAAGCCAGCTGCGGAATCATTCCCTCCTCCGCCGCGTCGGCCATCGCCGCGCAGTGCCGCGAACAACTCTTTGACTTCGCAGAACTGCAACGAACCGCTGCCCATGCCGGCAACCTGGCGATTCCCATGGTGCAGCAGCTAACCTCTCTCGTGCGGCGGGACGATCTGGCTGCCGCGGAATTTGTGCACTGGGGCGCTACCAGTCAGGACGCTGTCGACACCGGCATGGTGTTGCAACTGCGAGCGGCGCTCATCATTATCTCTCGCGAGCTTTACTATCTGGCCGCAACCCTGGCCAAACTCTCCGACCTGCATCGCTCGACGCTCATCGCCGGTCGTACCTGGATGCAGCACGCCTCGCCCACCACCTTCGGCGTGAAAGTGGCCGGCTGGCTCGACGCCGTGCATCGCCACCTCGAGCGTCTCGACGAAACGCGGGAACGAGCATTGGTATTGCAATTCGGCGGCGCGGTGGGCACACTCTCCGCTTTCGGTGAGCGGGCAACAAAAGTTTCCGAAGCGCTGGGCAGGGAATTGGCGCTCAGCGAGCCGGCCATCCCGTGGCACAGCCATCGCGATCGCTTCGCTGAGGTGGCCACCACTCTCGGACTGCTCACGGGTACGCTGGGCAAAATGGCCCGCGATATTGCGCTGCACGCCCAGACAGAAATCAACGAGTTGCGGGAACCAACCGCCGCCGGGCGCGGCAGTTCCACTGCGATGCCGCAAAAGCAAAACCCCGTGGCTAGCGCCGTGGCTTTGGCCGGGGCCGTGCGCGTTCCTGGACTCGTCGCCACCCTGCTCGCGGCCATGCCCCAGGAATACGAGCGCGGGCTCGGCGGCTGGCAGGCCGAATGGGAAGTACTGCCAGAAATTGTGTGTGTCACCGGAGGGGTTCTCTATCACTTAAACGGGGCGATTTCCGCCTGGCAAATCGACACGCCGCGCATGCGCGAAAATCTCGAAATCACGCACGGCCTGATCTACGCAGAGGCGGCATCGGCAGCCGCGGCTGCCCGGCTTGGCAGGGGGGAGGCCCGTCGCTTGGTCGAGGTCGCTTGTCGGCGCGCCCTGGCCGACTGCTCGCACCTGAGGGAGATTCTGCTCGACACTCCGGAATTCCTGCGCCATTTCAAGCGCGAGGAAATCTCCGATTGGTTCGACGCGCGGAAGTTTTCCGCCGCGGGCCATGGCATGATCGACAAGGTGCTCGCAGCCGATAAATCTCTTCCCGCAAGGCCGAAACCCGGGATCGGATAGCGCATGCCTTTTCTCGAAGTGCCCAACCACAGTATTCATTACGTCCTGAGCGGTGCCCCCGACGCCGGCCTCCTGGTGCTCTCGAATTCTCTCGGCGCGAATTGCGCGATGTGGGATCCGCAACTGCCGGAGTTTGAGAAGCACTTCCGGGTCTTGCGCTACGATACCCGCGGCCATGGTCAGTCTGCCGTGCCGGCCGGTTTCTACCAACTTGATCAGCTCGGCGGCGATGTCGTGGCCCTGCTCGACGAGCTCAGAATCGAGCGCGCCTATTATTGCGGCCTGAGCCTTGGAGGTCTGACCGGTCTGTGGCTCAGCCTGCACGCCGCGCGACGTTTTCACAAATCGGTCATCAGCAGCGCTTCGGCGAAATTCGGCACCCTCGCCGGCTGGAACGCGCGTATCGAGACGGTGCGCAGCAAGGGCATGAAGTCCGTCGCCGATCAGGTGGTCGAACGCTGGTACACCCCGGAATTTCGCGCGAGTTCGCCCGGCACCGTGCGCGCCACGCTGCAGATGCTGGAAGCCACCTCTCCTGAGGGCTACGCCGCGTGCTGCGCGGCGTTACGCGACGCAGACATGCGTGAAGCTGTCGCCGCCATTCGCACTCCAACGCTCATCATTTCTGGAGCGAAGGACCCGGTGTCGCCCCTGAGCGACGGCAAATTTCTCGCCGCGCAGATTCCCGGCGCACAATATGTGGAGCTCGACGCCGCGCACCTGTCGAACGTCGAAGCCTCAAGCGCATACACCAGCGCGGTGCTGCGTTTTCTCAATCCCCAAGGAGTCTGACATGCCGTACAAAACCGATCGCGAGCGTCACGAACAGGGCCTCGACCTCCGCCGCGTCGTGCTGGGCGACAAGCACGTCGACAATGCGCAACAAAACACTGACGCCTTCAACGGCGATTTTCAGGATTTCATCACGCGTTACGCCTGGGGAGAGATCTGGTCGCGCCCGGGCCTGCCCCTCGAGACCCGCAGCCTCCTTACACTGGCCATGCTCGTCGCCCTCAACCGCAGCGAGGAGCTGCGCATGCACCTGCGCGGCGCCCTGCGCAACGGCGTTACCCGCGATGAAATCAAGGAAGTTCTGCTGCAGTCCGCCATCTACTGCGGCGTGCCCGCAGCCAACGCCGCGTTCCGCCTGGCCGCGGAAGTCTTCAAGGAACCGGATTTGCCGGCGCAATCATAAAAAAACATCCATGCATGGCGACTCAAGCCTTGCAGATCCTCGCGAAGCGGAACCTCTGCGACTTGGCCAGCGCGGCGCGGGCGGCGAATTTAGCCGCAGCAGGCTGCGGAATGTTTGCTGGCGGTGCGAATGGCCTTTTTTCTACCTCCCTAATTTCCCAGTCGTACCCGTAAGCGGGTATGGCCATCGCTCGGGTGCCGGAGTACGCTCCCGCAGATACGGAATTGAACAGTGCCATTGTGAATCGCCTTCGGGTTCCTCGGTTCGAAAACCTATCGGACGAAGACTAAGTCTTAGCTAATAAGAATGAGGTGAATTTATGCGTGGATTTACATTTTTGATGTTGGCTGCTGCCGCGGCAATCTGCTTCACGGCGGCTGCCCCCAAGGCCGAAGCTCAGGCCAGCGTCAGCATTGGCGTAGCACCTGAATGCCCGTACGGTTACTACGACGTTGCGCCTTACAACTGTGCGCCAACCGGTTACTACGGTCCAGAATGGTTTGACGGCGAAACGTTCATTGGCGCCGGCCCGTGGTTTCATGGCTCTGACAGTTTCCGCGGCAACGTGAACAACCGCCTCCATCCCGAGCACGGCTACAATGGCCCCATGCCACAACGGGGCGAGAAGGCCGAATCGTCCAAACGGATCGACAGCGCGCACTTTAAAGGAAACGAAGAGCGCGATGGACGCGGCCACGCAACACCTGGCAAACACTAATCCACCCGGGCCGATATCGCTGCCGTGCCGGCCTTCGCTTGGTATTCTGACTAGCTCCGAACCGAAAGGCAGCTTCGGTCGGGCAGCTGTCATGTTCGGCTAGCCGCGCGAGCTGGGAATGTTCCTGCTGCGGAACGTTTTTCATTGCTGTTGTTTCAAACGATTCCTTCAGTGAATCCGTCATTGGCTGCCGATCTTCGACACCAGTCCCTCGCGGTGTCCCGCCAAGCTAATGCCCAGCCGCAAAAATGCCGGCAACCCAGCCAGTCCTAGGAGAACCGCAAGCGCATTTGGCAGCCGGCCGCAGCAGGGAAGCACTCGCCTCACGGGCCAGCTCTGGATGAACCCCGCCGCAACTTGAAAATCCCCGAGAGCTCTGATTTTTTGCAGACCGCGAAACAACCCCTCCTTTCCTGTTGCGGCCAAGGAAATTTCCCCTGAAGTGGTACGAAATTGTGTCCGTGTGGCCGCGGCCGGCCACGATACGGTGCTAGCCAAGGGCAGCGTCGCAGTCCGGTGCGTCAAATTGAAAACTTCCGGCACCGGAAAGTACCACAGCAATTCTCATCCTCTGCAAAAACGGACTGCGTGGGCATCCGCTTTTTCCGGGAATTCCCCCTTCCTGAAGGACGCGCTTCGGGTAACGGCGTGAAATTTTTGCCGGGAAAATCGCTGCAGCGGCGTCTGTTCACGTTACACGAAAGTCCAGGAGGAGTTCCCTTGACACCCGCCAGCTCGCGCCCACGCTTTTGTCAGTCTCTCCAGCAAAGGTCCCGCCGAATCACGGTTCATTCTTTGCGCATGCTTGTCTTCTTCGCGTTGTTGTTGCCCAGCGCACACGCCGTCCCGCCAAACGCCGTGCCGTTCATAGACATTTTGTCTCCCGTGAGCATTACTCCCGGGAGTCTGGGCGTGATCATCACCGTCCGCGGCGCAGGCTTTGTATCTGGCTCGGTAGTGAACTGGAACGGCACGGCGCTGACGACCGCCTTTGTGAACGCCAAGGAACTCACGGCCAGCGTTCCTAATTCGTTCGTGGCCGCCGTCGGTCTCGGCACCATCACTGTCGTAAGCCCTGCTCCAGGTGGCGGCGCCTCGAATACTTTCTACCTTCCCATCGCCGCCAATTTGGCTGGCGTGAATTTTCCTTCAACCGCCAGTGCCACGGTTTCTGTGGGCCACGGTCCCGCGGGTTTTGTCACCGGCGATTTCAACGGCGATGGAAAGATCGATCTTGCCGTAGCCAACCAGACCGATGGCACCGTCTCCATCTTGCTGGGCAACGGCGATGGCACGTTCACCACAAAACCTGTGGTCAGCGCCGGTACGGGCGCCAACTGGATCGTCACCGGAGATTTCGACGAAGACGGAAAACTGGATCTGGCCGTGGCCAACAGCGGCAGTGACACCGTTTCCATCTTGCTGGGCAACGGCGATGGCACATTCCACCTGCAGTCTTCGCCCGGCACCGGCGCTGCGCCTTTCGCCATCGCCGCCGGCGACTTTAATGGCGATGGCCATCTCGATCTCGCCGTTACCAACAGCGGCAACGGCACGGTCACCGTGCTACTCGGCGACGGAACAGGCGGGTTCACAACAAAGTCTTCGCCAGCCGTTGGCAGCACGCCCCAGGTATTGGTCATCGGGGACTTTAACGAAGACGGCATCCTGGATATCGCCGTTGCCAACGAATACTCGAATAGCGTCTCTATGCTGCTCGGGAAGGGCGACGGTACGTTTCAGGCGCAGACCAGCACCGCGGTTGGAGGCTCCGGATATCCCATTGGCTTGATCTCGGGAGATTTCAATAACGACTCGCATCTGGACGTCGCCGCCGTAAACGCTGCCGATGTGGCTATTCTGCTCGGCGGCGGATCCGGCGGACTCACGCTGTATTCCAATCCGGCGGCTGGGGAGAACCTCATTTCCGGAGTTACGGGGGACTTCAATGGCGACGGCAAGCTGGACATCGTCGTGGCCGACGAGACTCTCGGCGAGGCTTTTCTGTTCCGTGGAAATGGCAACGGCACGTTTGCCGCTCCCATCACCTACACCACGGCCAGCGGAACCTACAGCGCGGTGACCGCCGATTTCAACGGCGATGGCGCACTGGACCTGGCCTTCACCAACAACGGGGCCGCGAGCGTTTCCATTTTTCTGCAAACTCTTCCGGTGAGCTTTTCCCCGGCTAGCCTGTCCTTTGGAAATCAAGCCGTCGGCGTTGCCAGTGCCGCCGAGGTAGTTACGTTGAGCAACAATTCCGGCAACACTCTGGACATCTCCGCCATAAACATTGCCGGGGCGAACGCCGGCGACTTCTTCAAGACCACCACCTGCGGCGCCACCGTCACCAGCGGCGGAACCTGCACCATCACCATTACTTTCACGCCTTCGGCCCTCGGTTCCGAGGTTGCTACCCTCAGCGTGACCGATGATGGCGGGAACAGTCCGCAGACCTTAGCTCTAAGCGGAAGCGGAACGGTTTCCGCTCCGGCGATCGCCAAAGCCTTTGGCGCAGCTGCTATTCCATTAAGTGGCAGCACCTCGCTGACTTTTACGATTACAAATCCGAATACCGCCACGGCGCTGACGGGATTGGCCTTCACGGACGCGCTCCCTGCGGGCCTGCTGATCGCGACGCCCAACGGCCTTGGCAGCACCTGTGGCGGCACTGCCACCGCCGCGGCGGGAGGAGGCTCCGCCAGTTTGTCCGCGGGAACGTTGGCGGCCAGCGCCTCTTGTACTTTTTCCGTCAATGTCACTGGCGC
>JBEKSZ010000013.1:0-51363 GCA_049516615.1 Candidatus Acidiferrum sp.
ACAGAAGGGTTATAGCGCAGGGCATGTTACAGCCGTGTGAATAAAAGGTAGACAGGAGCGCCAACCCGAGGGACCTTGATCGTTACCACGGCCCTGTCAGTGCTGATCGGTGTATACGCCGGGCGATTGCGCCCGCGCGTCGCATCGTGCGCGGGCCTCACGGAAGTGGCGATGGACTTTCATCTGCACACTACCCGCGAACGCCGGGCGTTGCCGGACGAGTGACGCAGACTGGCTGCGCATTCAAAGGCGCCGCCGGCACTTCGGGCAGCAAGCCTCCCGGCAAAGGCTCAACCACACCGGTAAAGCAAATCCCTGTCACATTGTTCAACGGGTCGGGACGCCGCAGCCGCTGATGGGGCGTCCACTGCGCATTTATTTCCCAGGCCGCTCATGGCTCGACTCCGATCATCAAAGCGCACGCACGGCGATAGAAAGAAATCTGTTCGCGCACAACCTGGAGCGCACTGCCGCCCCACTCATCGGCTGGCTCGATATCGTCATTCGTGTTGGCATCGAAGCCTTCGTCGGAAGAATTGAATTCGTTGAACTGGTGCAGGATCAAAAAAATGGGTTTTAGCTCTCGCGCATAGGCCATAAACGCGTCGAACGTCTTGTACGAGGCATCCCGGCCGTAGCGCAGCGCAGCGTCGGGACAATACGGCAACGCATTCGGATTCGGACAACCCCATCCGCCCTGTCCCGCGGTGGCGATCGAAGCGGTGAAATTCTCCACTCGCGGACCGACCTTGTTGTAGGAAGGATAGTAGGGACAGAGCGCCAGACTACAGGTCGGATTGAGGCGGTCCACCCAGCTCCAGAACCCGAACTCGGGGTTTACTTCCACCGGCCCGTCAGGCCTGCTTGGGTCGCTCCAGAGCACCGGTTGACTGTCGAGGTACCCCGCCATCATCCGGAACGTATATTTACTGGCAATTTCCGGATGGTCATTCAGGAACTGCCGTATCTGCAGCCACAGAGGATTGTCGGAGAGCGCCGGGTCTTGCGACGCCCCTAGGTAAACCAGCATGAGCGGCTTGCCGTGGTAGATGACGCTGAGGTTGGGATGCTCTTCGATGAGCACGGCAAAGTATTCCAGCTCTTTTTGGAAGGCCGTTTTTCCGTCCGTATCTCTGTACAAAACGTCCGGATCGATTCCCCCGAGCAGCGGAATCAACTTCAGGCGCGTTCCGAGCTTGGACCATGCGGGGTAGAGATTGCCGGTATTATTGCGGATGGTCTGATTTTGCCCGCGGAAAAGGTCCGTGCAGTTCGCCAGATACTTCTGCGCAAACTCCCGGCTGTTAAAGATGCAGCTGACGTTGTTGGTTACCTCGATGAGCGCGGCGTCGATGCCCAGCTGTTCGAGCCAGGCGGCGTGCTGCTTGATTACTTCCGGGTCCGCGCTGTCGTAACCGCCTCCGATCGCTTGCATGTCCGCGGACTGCAACACCGGCTTGGCTACGCTGGTTTGAAACGTCACCGCGTTTGGACCAAACCAGGCCTCGTATTCCATCACCACCACATGGCTGTCTTCGTTGACAAAGAGCGGACTCCAGGCCTCGGGAGCCGCTGGGAGGCCCCCAAGTTGCTCCGGCCAGGAGTGCGCGGTCGATTCCCGCACCGCGAGGAGTGAGATCAGCGCAAAGACCGCCGCGGCCCGTGCCCGATGCCTGTAAGCGATCCACCGCGAGGTGGCTTTGCGCGACTGGCGCCGCGGCTCCGTGCGATTCTTGCTGGTCACAGGGTCCTCTCGCTCAGCGTACTTAGAGGGAATGGCGCAAACGCTGCAGAGTGTAGTCGAATGCGGTAACCCCCGGCCTGGCGAAAAGTTTCTGCGCGGTGGCGACTCGCTCGGTCGTAAAATGGTACACGGACGCGCTGCCGAAGCGCCTGTCTAACGGAGGTTGTCATGCCGGCCTTAGTCGAGAGAAAAAATCTGGATACCCGCCTGGACACCATGGACCACGTGGCCGTCACCGTTTCCAACGTTGCGGAAACCGTGAACTGGTACAAAGAGCATTTTCAGTGCCAGGTTGCGTATCAAGACGAGACCTGGGCGCTCGTAGAATTCGCTAACATTCGCCTAGCGTTCGTTCTGCCTTCGCAACACCCGGATCACTTCGCCGTTCTTGGCGATCCTCGCGCCTTTGGCGAGCCGAAGAAACACCGCGACGGCACCTCCTCCGTTTACATCAAGGATCCCAACGGCAACAATATCGAAATCCTGGCGCTCGCGGAACCCCCTGCCAAAGAGACGGCTTGACCGCTGGCGGCGTCGGCCCGACTGTGCCAAGGCTATCCCGCTTGCGGCGCGGCGTTTCTGGTCCCCAGGGTGCCTGAGTGAGGTCTTGATCGCAACGATCTCGTCCGATCCGCTCGCTTCCTGCGTTAGAGTTGAATAAAAGCAACCGAAACCCATCGCTCTTGTCAGCTCCAGCGGAGGAACGAAAGTTATGGCAACGACACCAGCCCGCCTGCGACTCTGTCGATATTCCGTGATTTGTGCGCTGGCTATGATCGGCGGCACTCTCGTCGGTCCGTCCTGTTACGCGCAAGGAACGGCAGCCAGCCCCGCCGCGAGTGGCAATCCCCCTGCGCAAACAAAATCCGCAGCCGGAAACCCGCCCGTGGCAGCGTGGTCCGAAGAGCTAAACAAATACCCCGGCCTGCTCCCCGAACTCGCGCAACTCGGAAGCAAGTTACGCGAGAACGTGACCCTCCCCCTGCCGCGCACGGAAAGTCATCTTTTGCCTTTGCTCCCGGAGTCGACCACCGTCTACGCCGCGGCTCCCAACTATGGCGACACCGTACAACAGTCGTTGACAATCTTGCGCGAAGAATTGAAGCACAGCGAGGTCTTACGCGACTGGTGGACGCACGGCCAAGTGTCTTCCGGCGGAGCAAAACTGGAGGATACTCTCGACAAAGTCTCGCAGCTCTACCAGTACCTTGGCGATGAAACGGTTTTCTTTTCGACCACCGAGCCTAAGCACCGTGAGAAGACCGGCTTCCTGGTCTTCGCCGAAATCCGCAAGCCCGGTCTCGAGTCAAAGCTGCGGGAGTGGCTCGGCGCGCTCGCCTTGACGGCCAAGCCTTTCGCTCAAGTCCTGGACTCGAAGCAACTCGCCGCGGCCCAAGACCCGCCAAAGGGCCAGCAGCAGCTATTTATTCTGGTTCGCCCGGATTTTCTTGTGCTCTCGTTCGATCTGCCCACCGTGCGCAATTTCGATGCCCACCTCACCGCCGCTAAACGCGAATTCGCATCGTCTCCCTTTGGCCGGCGTGTTTCGGAGCTCTACGCGGGCGGCGCGACGCTGCTCGCCGCCGCCGATCTCCAACCCCTGCTCGCCGAACTGCCGCTGACCAGCAAGGACAGCCAGCAGTCCTTCCAGCGCAGCGGGTTCGCCGATATGCAGTATCTCGCCTGGAAACACGGTCCGGTTGCCGGCCAGATCGTCAGCCAGGGCGAGCTGTCCTTCACCGCTCCGCGCCACGGCGCGGCCGCCTGGCTGGCCAAACCCGGACCGCTCGGCAGCCTGGATTTTCTCTCTCCCCAGGCGCCGATCGCCGTAGCAGTAAATCTCGCCAACCTCGCCGAGATTTTCGACGACACGCAACTCCTCGCCGGACCCTCGAACGCCGGTGCATTCGCAGCCGTCGCCGGAGGCGAAAAGGCCTTGAATCTCAAGCTGAAAGAGGATCTTCTCAACCAACTCCCGGGCGAGATTGCGTTCGAATTGCACAAGGTCAACGCTGCCGCGCAGCCGGTCTGGGAAACCATACTGAAGGTGAACGACGCCGATCGCGTCGAGAAAACGCTCAGCACCCTGTTGACCGCCGCGCATCTTCCGGTGCAACAAACCGAAAATGGTGGCGTGACCCTCAACACCGTGCACGTTGCCTCGCAGAAGCCCATGGACATCAGCTACGCCATTGCCAATGGCTATCTGGTGGTCGCGTCCCAATCGGACGTCGTTGCCGAAGCGTTCCGGCTGCATGGCTCGGCAGACTCGCTTGCAAAATCCCGGGCCTTCATAGCTTCGCTCCCGCCCGGCCAGTCGTCGGATGCCTCCGCCGTTTTTTACGAAAATCCGCTCGCGGGCTCCATGGGCTCCCTTAAGGATCTGCCCGCTCAGTTCGGCGATCTCCTCAAACGCTACGCGCAGGATGCACCACCCTCGATCACCCGCGTTTACGCCGAGCCCACGGCCATTCGCGAAGTCAGCGCTTCGACCGGCCTTGACCTCACCGCGGCACTGGTTGGCGCAGCCGTCGCCATCCCCAATCTCCTTCGCTCCCGCATCGCTGCCAACGAAGCCACAGCGATAGCCAGCATCCGCACTGTAAACACCGCCCAGGTCACCTACGCCGCCCGCTACCCGCAGATTGGCTTCGCCTCCGATCTGGCGTCGCTTGGCCCGCATGCGAAGGATGCAACGGCCGATTCTCCGCAACACGCCAGGGTGCTTGACGAGAGTCTGGCCAACGCCGCGTGCACCGGGGATACGCCGTGCATCAAGTCCGGCTACCAATTTCGTCTAACCACGCCTTGCCAGCACGCTCCTTGCCGGCAATACGTGGTGGTCGCCACCCCGGTTGACGGCAACACGGGAACCAGGTCTTTCTGCTCCACGCACGACGCCATACTGCACGCCAAGCCCGGCCCCCCGACAACCTCGCCGGTAACCGTCCCGGATTGCGCGGCCTGGCCGCCGCTCCATTAAACCGTTTTCTAGAGTGCGGCGGTTTATCCCGAGCGCTGGCCGCCGCTCTGGCGATACAAGTAGGGGTGGTACGCGACCGTTCGGCTCACACATCGCTGCGCACCACCAGTGCATTGGCCTCTTCCTCGGGATGCGCTCGCCGATTCGCGAGCCCCACGCCGGCGAGCACCAGCAGCCCACCAAACACCTGCGCAGCGGTCAGTTTTTCGGCCAGAAATGAAGCCGCGAGAACTGCCGTCAAAGGTCCCTGCAGCAGCAGACTCACCGAGGTTACGGTAGCGGGCAGATGACCTAGCGCATAGGTTAGCGCCATGTATCCGCCGAGCTGCGTAACCAGTCCGAGTCCGAGCAGCGCCAACCAGGAGTGCCCGGGCGGGACGCGCAGCGAAACGCCCAGCAGGAGACACGTCAACCACAGGAAAATCGTGCTGGACACCATTGCCAGCCGCAAAAAGACCAGCGTGCCGGTGCTTGAACGAAGGCTCTCCGTAACCATCAAATACACCGCAAAAAACACAGCCGCCGCCACCGACATGGCGTCTCCCGTGCCGAAGCCGATGTGGGTGGTCAAATCGGACCACAGGATGGCTACCGTGCCGAATAGTGCGAGCAACAATCCCAGCCAAAAATACGCGTTTGGCCGGCGACGGAAAACGAGCCAGGTCAGCAAGCCGACAACCACCGGAGAATAATTGCCGAGCAGGGTGGCGTTGGCCGCGGAAGTTCGCAAAATTCCCGTGTTAAAAAACGCCAGATCCAACGCGAAGAAAATTCCGCCCACGCTGATGATGAAGATCGCCCGCCGGTCGCTGCGCGGTTCGCCGCGGCGAAAAAACCACGTGGGCGTCAGTACCACCGCAGAAATCAGCATGCGGTAAAACGCCGACGCCGGCCCTGGCATGTCCGTCCACTTCACGAAAATCGCCGACCAACTGATGCACACAACTCCCGCAGCCAGCGCCAGGTACGGCCACAGTTTATTGGTCTTGCCGCGGGTAGGTCCGCGCAGCTCCTCGGTCGAACCTCGGGTTGTCGTGACCGCTTCCGGCATGTGCCCTGCGCGCCCTCCGTCGCGGTTCCCGCGCGACGCATTTAGTTTCATCAGTATGGCACACGCGAATCGTTCTCTTTTCTCTCCGGCCTTGTGGTACGCGGTGCTTAAATGCTCTTGCGCCCGGCTAGCGATCGCGGCTTGGCCGGCAAAAGCAATCGCTTCGGTCCGCTCACAAACGGATTGCCAGGCTCATAAAACCGCAGCAACCTGTCGGCTGCCTGCGAAATCCCGATACGCACGGCCCGTGCCACGCGCGCAGTCGGGATTTTTGCCTTATCCGGCCTGGCCGTTTTCTTTGCCGCTCCGCGCGTACCAGCTTTGCTCGCTGGCTCCGCGGCAATCGCCTCTGGTACCAGCTCGCCAAGCCACAACTCCCCACGGGCGCCGCACAAATCCCGGCCATCATGCCGGCGGTCGATTCGCAGCGCCGCCGCGACGCGCCCCGGTCCGCGCGTCAAGTCGAGCAGCTTGCTCGTACCGCGATGGCGCTGCATCCACTCGACGCCGTCGAGCGGTTCCAGCGCGCGAATCAAAATTCCGCCGGCGGTGCCCGCGGGCTCGCTCGCGACATTCAACATGAAATGCGCGCCGTAATTGAAATATACGTAAGCGTGGCCGGGATGCAGGTACATCGAACGAATGCGCGGCGTCGGTCCGCGGAAATGGTGCCCGGCGGGGTCGCCCGGCGGATATGCCTCGGCCTCCACAATGCGTCCGCTCAGGCGTCCGCAAGGGAGATCGTGCACCACGACTTTGCCGATCAAGAAGCGCGCTAAAGCGATGGTATCGTGCGGCAGTTCGGCGCGCCGCAGTCTGCGAATCGTGAATGGCGAACGAGGGGGCGGCGAACTCATCACGCGCCATCCAGGAACAATCTAACGTTTCCCCGGTGCGAGCAAATCTTGATACTCGGGGTGTTTGCGGATATACGCCGCGGCATACGAGCAGGCCGGGACGACGCGCAGCTGCTCCGCGCGGGCGAACTCGAGAGCAGCCTGTGTGAGCTTGGCGGCCACGCCTTGCCGTGCAATGGGCGGCGGGACTTCGGTGTGGTCGAGCGAAAGCAATCCGGGTGCGCGATGGTAGACCAGCAGCGCGGGGTAACCGTCAAAGGCAGTCTCAAAGCGCTGCGCGGCTTGGTTGTGACGCACCTGAAGCTGATCGAGGTTCACTGGCACAGTTTATCCAATATTTTCAGGACCCACCGCCGTCGCCCGGTTCGGTGTTGAAGAGCCGGGCCAGTTCCGCGTGATCCATAACCACCACGGGGTCGCGCTGGATGGCGTCATAGTATTTCTTCTGGAAGGCGTCACCCGATTCGGTGGGCGTAAACATTTTGCGCGCCAGCACAAAAGATTCGCGCATATATGCCACGGTGACGGGTTCCTTGCCGGCCAATGTTTCGTCGATACGTACTACAAACTCGGAAATGTTGTGCAGCCATGCGAATTGCGGATCGTCAATCACCAAACGAAATAATTCGCCGGTATTGACCGCGCCGTGGTCCCGTTCATAGTCCCGGCGTTCTATGTTCAGCAAGGTTTTGTGGATGTGCAACAGCGCGTGCCGCAACGCCGTCAATTTCTCGCGTTGTGGCGAACTCTGCGAATTATTTTCGTCGGCGTCGGCGTTGGCATCGGGACGCGGCGTGTTGTTGTCAGTGGGCATGGATCTGTGCGGTCGCTGTAGCTTTCGCTCCTCGCTGGCGTTTTTCGTCAATCTGTTTTTCGTTAATCATGGTAACGCTTCTCGCCGACGGGCAGCGCAATGGCCAGACGATTGCCCGGTGGCGGCAACGGGCAGGTGGCGTACGGCGTGTAGGCGCAGGGGGGATTTTCCAGCTTATTGAAATCGAGCGACAGCGTGCCGGGCTTGGCGAGCCCCTGGTCGGGCAGAACGGTGTAGAGAAAACGGCAGGCGTGATAGGTGGTGCTGGAGCTGGTGGTGTCTCGCAGGATGAAGAAAAGCTGCGTGGCCTTGGGATCTTCAAGGACCGGTTCGAGGCGATAGGTCTTGCCGTTCAGCGTGAATTCAGCGGCGCCGGGGACGGAGGCGTCATAGGTGGTGCCGATGAGCGTAGCCAGCGAGATGGTTTTCGCCGGAGAGTAGGGAATCCACCGGGCGGTAACGTGATAGGCGGCATCCGGCGCGTACCATTTCACCCCATGAAAATTCACGAGCGCGGGTGCCTGGGAATCTTTCACCCGCAACGCGAAACGATCGGCGCGGCGGATGACATACATATTCAGCGTGGCGATGGTGAGGTGCGGCGCGCTTTTGTCGTCGTCGGGGTCGACGGGTATCAATTGTTTTTTTGCAGGGCCGCCGGCGACCAGAAACTCCGGAGGAAAATCCCCGCCCGCAGGGGGCAGCAGTTGCACGGTGCCGTTTTCAAGATGCAGCACGCCGAGATGCGCGGGGCTGCCGGCCGCCAGATGGATTTTGTTGTCCGCCGCGGAACCGAAGGGATTGTCGCCAGGCTGCAGCCATTCGAGGCCGGTGAGCGACAGCCAGCCCGCCGGTTTCTGCAAATCGCTCACGTGTTGCGCGCGCCAGGCGGCCAGTTCGCCGGACCATTGCGCGTCCTGCGCGGGCACGGATGGCGCCAAGAGCGCGCCGCAAACCGCGAGGGCCAGAATCAAGCACGACCGAAGATAAAAAGTTGGCATCAGGAAAGTATAGCCTTACTCGTTTTCCGTCGTCGAGCCGGGTGAGCCGTGAATGAAAAAAGGAGTGCGGAGTTCAGCGGCCTCAGGGAGCAGGTGGAGTTACGTCCCAGACGGAGTCGACAATGCCGCCGCGGAAGTTTGCCAGGTTCCAGACCCACACGCCTGGTCGCGCGGCGTCCGACACAACCACGCGATTTTCCGGCAGCCGTTGCTCGCCGATGGCGTGTTCACCGGTGTCCCATGGGGATATGAAGAGTTGCGGCTCGGTGATTTTCCATCCCGCGCTGGCATAGGCTGAGAGGTCCACGGCGAAGGAATAGAGGCGGCATCGCAGATTGTTGCCGGTATGGAAGTGGACATCGCGACCGTGGGCGCCGAAGCCGTTCCAAATCTCCAGCGTCTGGGAATGACAGCGGCCGGGCTGCGGCGTGAATTTGTAGGTGAACTGGGTGCCGCTTTGCGCGAAGTCGGTGATTTCGTCGGCGCCGGCTTCATTGTGCGGGACAGCCTCGCCCAGTTCGCGGGGCTGCATGTCCTGCGTGGCGACGAGATAGCCCTTGGGATTGGTCTGATAGTTGAAGCGAAAGGGATCTGCGCAGTGATTTTTGGGAGAGAAGCACACGCGGCGGATGATGCGCGCGGCGTTGTCGGAAAATTCGCTGGACGGCTGCCCGCCGCGCTGGGCGATGAATTTCTGCTTGTCGCCAGCGAGCGGCGCGACGCGCACGAGGGTCTCGTAGGAATCGATTTCATAAACGTGGCTGTGGCCCACAGGAACGAGCAGCGCCTGGGCAATTTCCTTGTAGCGGAGATCTTCGCGGCTTTGGGGACGAATAACGGAAGCGTGATCGCCGGGCAGCGCCACCGACAGGTCAAAGGAAGCCTCCGCGGATGCCGAATGCACGACGTTATCCTCCGTGCCCCAGAAAGCCACGATGGGAATGGGACAGTTGCGCTCGTCGCACTGCCTGGCGTTCATGACCTGCTGTTCGATGGCTCGGCGCGTATCGGCGGCCGCGGAATTGAAGGCGCGCAAGCGCTCCTCCTGGGGATTGCGCAAAAATTTGAAAAGCACCTTGCGTGCGCCCAAGGCGATATTGGACCCCAACGTCGGCGTGGCAATCATCAAGACTTCGCGCACGCGCCGCAACTCCCGGCCGCGACCGCCGTTCAGTCGCCGCACCAGCCACTCCTGAATGACCAGGCCGCCCTGGCTGTGCCCCACAAGATACAGCTCCTGGTAAGCGGGCGTGAAATTTTCCGTAACGAAGGTGTCGAATTCTTTGGCGATTTCGCCGTATTCCGGGATTTTCTGGATGGGATTGAAGAGCCCGAAGGCGATTTTGGATTCATAGGGGAAGCGCAGCAGATCGAAGGCGGTGGTGATGGCGGGATCGTCTTTGAAAAGGTCAAACAGGGTCTTCCAGCACTCCACGTTGCTGTTGATGCCGTGCACGAAGATGGCCAGCGATTTTTTCATTGGTGTCGGGGGCCCTCAGGCGTGAACAGACTCGCGCCGGCGCGGTTCAGGCAGAGACGCGATGGCTTGGCCAGTTTCTTCTTGGCCAGGCGCAGGGCGGGCTCTCCGGTAATGGCCCGGGTGCCGTTGACGATGTGCGTGGCGCGATGGGCGGGTAAGTCCATCTGGCGCGCCGGCTCTCTAGCGCCGAGCTGCGGCGTTTTTAGCCCTTCGGCCAGCGGTTCGCTCGGACGGACTGTTGCAACGGGCATGGTCATGCGCCTCATGATAATCGACAAGCCGCCACGCGCAGGAGAATGATTTCTGCGCCAGTCACTTGCGCCAGCGCCAGAGAACCTTCCAGAGGCTTACCAGCTCCTGCATCATGCGGGGCGAGGCCAAGTCGTAGAAACGGCAACGGTCGAGGACCGTCTTGTATCTCGCCTTTACGAGATGCGGGCTGAGCAGGAACAGGCTGCGGCGGAGCTCGCGGACCTGCTCCTCGCTCATCGGTGCGTCGGGGGCCGGGAGTTTGCGGGCGGAGGCAGTTCTTGATGAGTAATCCGGGCGGCGAGCCATAGCGGGGCCAGCTTAGCACATTCGCTTTTTGTTCGCCCACGGCCGCGTCGTGGCCGCGCTGCAAATTCCCTAAAGACGTTTCGCCAGTACCAAAATTACCACGATGACCAGTACCAAGCCGAGCCCGCCGCTCGGGTAGTAGCCCCAGCTGGCGCTGTATGGCCAGGTGGGCAGAGCGCCGAGAAGCAACAGAATCAAGACGATCAGAAGAAGCAGTCGAAGCATAGTCTCTCCTCACGACGCCGGGTGCGGCGAGCAGTGCGCTCAAGATGCCGGAGTTCTCCCGAGCCTGCCATACAGGTTCGCCGTTATGTCACTGGGGGAAATCGCGTAGGTTGCTGGATCTCGGCACTTAGAAACCCGGCTAGTCTTGTTTGGCGGGGAGGGCCGGTGAGGACTGCGCCTGCTTGTAGTCTCTGCACTTGCATTCGGGGAAGTGACAGGGGTGATGGATCTTGCCGCTGACGGTTTCTGCGTAGTGGATGGTTTTGCCGTGATGGCAATGTTCGCATCCCTGCTTGTTGTTTACGACTCTGGCCACATCTAACCATACTACGGACAGGCGCGTCACGGGGAAGGAGAAACCTATAGAAGACGAGGGCTATGGGTGCTGTGCTGATCGAGTCCAGGCTCATGTCTCTTGATGGTTCCGGCGGCTCAAAGCGACGCCGCGCGCAACATTACGGCGTGCGCCTTGCGGCGGAGCTGCTAGAAGGAGCGCCGGTTCGTCGGCGAGGTGGTCAATCCCTGAGGTACTGCATCCGGGAGGCCGCCGGTGGCTGGCATCGGGTCTGAAGATCCTGCCGGCTTAACCATGGCTTACGCTGGACGGGAACTCTTCTCGATGAAGTCACAGCAATGCCGCGCCCGCTCGTTTTTTGCAGTCAGGCAGATTGCGAATGTCCACGCACGTCGCCGCCGGCCTGATGTGCTTCAAGTCGTGGAAGAGGCTTCCGGCTACCAGGCTTTGAGCGCGGCCATATCACTTCGCATACCGCTTTACATACCGGGCACGGGAACTCCGTAGTTCCTTCGGGAATTCCTTGCAGAGTTACTTGGCCGCCTGGGCATTGCGCGTCTGGATTCATGGCCAATTCCCCGTAAACTTTTCACCGAGCAAAACCGCTTACAGCTGGTTCGATGCGGGCCACAGTTCTGATGATTCGATCGGGCAGGCTGAATTCACCCTTTGGACGAGGGGCTCGCGGGCGATTCAGCGATTTCGCGGCGGGTAAAGAAGAACATGCTGTCCCCGCTCGAGAAATAGTCGTATAGGGTTAAGCAGACAATACACCGGCCGATTTCTGGCGCTAGGCCGGACGCTTCGGCCACCAAAACCGGCGCCGGCCCAAAAAAGAGCTTGACAGAAATTGGGCTTGCGGTTACTTTGTCGATACCTCAGTTATCACTGCCCGGAGTAAGGGCAGACCGCACTGAGCGTGAAGAGCAATCATGGGACGAGATGGAAGCCTACAACTCGAGCTGCCGGACGCACGGCAGGGTCTCTTTGCTTGCTTGACCGCGCGATCGTAAAAGACTCTGCTTAACCATTAGGAAAAAGCCGCAGGGCTTCGCCCTGGATAGCAGTAACTCGTTTTGAATTAGCGAGTTGCTTGGACTCTTGTGATTCCCGGGATGGTGTAGTTCGCGGCTACTTGTTGGGTAGAATCGGGTTCGGGTCCCGATAAAACCCTGCGCCATGGTTTCCCCCGGATTTGGTTTTCGCGTCGCGGTGTTTGGCGCACGTTTGGCGTTTTTGGAGCCCCTGCTGGGGGTGTGTGTGGATCAGTAAATCTTGTGGTGTGGGGCGCGAAAGAGCTGCTCCGGGCTGCCCACGGGGACCTGAACGCAGGAAGTGTTCGGGATCAGGAGGGGCGTTGCCATGCTCGGCTGAGGACGACCGCGGAGCGAGACGGCCACGGCTCCGATTTGGCAAGGTTGCGGCGTGGTGGAGGTGCGGGTTACTTCGTGTAAACGGTTGCGGGTTCGAATCCCGCCGGTGACGAAAGTTGCTGTGGGCCGAAATGGCAAGGCCGGTAGAAAAAACCCGTTCCGTTTGTTCCCGCCGCGAAAGTTCCGGTGTGGTGAGGGTGCGCGTTACTTCGACAAGGGTCCTCCGACCCGCCAGAGCGCCTTGACGCGGGTCAGGGAGATACGGTCTCCGAAAGGCCGTCCGTTCCAAACGGTAGCTCAAAGCAAAAGCGCGCGCCGAATGTTCCCACCGGTCGATGTACCGGGATGGTGCTGGGCAGAGATACTTCGTTGACACCGATCAGCAGGGCTGGAAGCCCTGCGCTCTGCGCGAATATTCCTCCCGGTTCGATTTGCTGGTGTGGAATGGTGCGCCTCGTTGCGGAAAGCCCAACCCGCCCGGTGCTCGAGTTTCTGAGGCCCGGGCCGGGGTCGGGCACAGCACGCTTGGCCCATACCCCGAGACGTCCAGCGGTAGTTGAAGGGAGGTGACCGCAACATGATTGAAGTAATCTCGCTGGAAGGCGCGCTCGAGGTACGCGAGGGGCAACTCGTGCTGTTGATCCCTCTGGACGCCGGTGGCAGCGGGCTGATCGAATGCGCGAAGGGAATCTCCGAGGTGGAGGGAGCGTTTCTCAAGGTGGAAATTCCCGATTGGCTGGCGGGTGTCCTGCGCGTTGCGGCCGGAGACCGCGTTGTCGTGCAGAACACCCACGGCAAGTTTGGCATTTGGGCCGTGAATGCGCGTCCGGTGAATTAGCGGCGCCCGATTTTGAGGGAGGCTTTTTCAAGAAAGGAGGAGTGGTGATGATGGCCAAGATGAATGTATGGAAGCGTATGTTCCCGGTGCGCACGCACGAAGGAGCGGTGGCGCAGCGGATCGCCGCGAGGGCCGAGCTGCGGCGCACGGTGCTTACCTGTCTGCTCTGGGAAGATACTTTCTACGAGAAGGGCAGTGACATCGCTCGGCGAATCGCCGCGCTGGTACAAGCCAATGCTCCGGCCGATGTGGCCGCGCTGGCTCGCGAGGCGCGCGTCACGATGCAGCTGCGCCATGTGCCGCTCTTTCTCACGCGCGAACTGGCGCGTCGCGCGGGAGCGGGACCGCTGGTGGCCGACACGCTGGAGGATGTGATTCAGCGGGCGGACGAACTCGGCGAGTTCGTGGCGCTCTATTGGCAGGAGAAGAAGCAGCCTCTTTCCGCCGGGGCGAAACGCGGGCTGGCACGGGCGTTCACGAAGTTCGACGCCTACCAGCTCGCCAAGTACAACCGCGACGCGACGGTGAAGCTGCGTGACGTGCTCTTTCTCTGCCACGCCAAGCCCAAGAACGAGGCGCAGGCTCTGGTCTGGAAGCAGTTGGCGGCGGGTACGCTGGAAGCTCCGGACACCTGGGAAGTAGCGCTCTCTGCGCGTGCAGGCAAGAAGGAGACCTTCGAGCGGCTGCTCGCGGAAGGCAAGCTCGGCGGAATGGCCGTGCTGCGCAACCTGCGCCTGATGCTGGCGGCAGGAGTGGCACCCCAGCTCATTCGCGAGCGGCTTGCGAAGGGCGTGGCGCGGGCCCTGCCGTTTCGCTTTGTGACCGCGGCGCGCCATGCCTCGAAGCTCGAGGACGCACTCGAGGCCGCCATGTTCAAAAGCCTCGCCGACCTGCCCAAGCTTGGGGGCGCGACGGGACTGCTGGTGGACGTGTCGGGCTCCATGTCCGCCACGCTGGCGAAAAAGGGCGAGACCACGCGCCTGGACGCGGCGGCCGGGCTGGCAATCCTGCTGCGGGAAAAGGCCGAGCAGTTTTGCGTAGCGACCTTTTCCAACGCCTGCGTGGAGGTTCCGCCGCGGCGCGGTTTCGCGCTGCGCGACGGGATCGTGGGGTCTCAGCGGCACGGCGGGACGTACCTGAAGCGCGCGCTCGAGCAGCTCCGCGGCCAGCCGGACTGGCAGAAGCTTGATCGCGTGATGGTGA
The DNA here is from genome assembly GCA_049516615.1 of Candidatus Acidiferrum sp. Taxonomy (GTDB): domain Bacteria; phylum Acidobacteriota; class Terriglobia; order Acidiferrales; family UBA7541; genus Acidiferrum. The sequence continues at coordinate 14,423 of JBEKSZ010000013.1, forward strand.
TCACCGACGAACAGTCGCACGACGGCATTCTGCCGGCGTGGACGCCGAAGGCCTACGTGGTGAATGTTGCGCCGCACGAGCGCGGCGTGAGCTACGGAAATGGTTGGACGCATGTGGACGGCTGGTCCGAGCGGGTAATCGACTATATCGCCGCGGTGGAAACCGAACTCGCGGCCTAACGCGATCGAGCCAGTCCGATCGCCTTCCGGGCGCGGCGCTTTCGAGCGCCTGCGCCCGTTTCTCTTTTGGGGTCAGCAATGCTGGCGCGCAGACAAGGCGCGGGCGTTCAGCATGTTTATTTTTGGCGGTCGTTCGGGGCCAGCGTCGCGGGAGCGGCGGACTTGGTCATTTCCGCGCCGGTGATTACCGCGTTGCGGATCTGGCCGAACAGGTCAGTCAGGGTGTTGGGGGTATGGGGGATGAGGATGGTGTTGCTGTGATCGTTGGCGGCAATATCCTTCAGCGTGTCGAAGTATTGCGTCATCAAGACCAATTGCATGACGTCCTGCGGCGTGGAGCCTTCCACCGTTTTGGCAAAATCCTCCACGGAATCTTTCAAGCCGGAAATAATGGCTTTGCGTTGATTGGCGATGCCTTCGCCCTGCAGGCGTTTGGATTCGGCTTCGGCCTCGGCTTGTTTGACGAGCAGCAGTTTGTTGGTCTCCGCGCGCGAGACGGTCGCTTCGCGTTCGCGTTGCGCCGCGTTGATGTCGTTCATGGCGGCTTTCACTTTTTGGTCCGGTACGATGTCGGAGATTAAGACTTTGACGATGGAGTAGCCGTACTCCTTCATGGAGCCGTCAAGGCTGTCGCGCAAGTCGTTGGCGATGTCGGCCTGGTTAAGGAAAGTGTCGTCGAGCTTCATCTTGGGGACGTGGCCAAGGACTACGTTGTAGACCATCGATTCGATTTGTTTGACGGGATCGGTCAGCTTATAGAACGCCGCTTCTACGGCGTCGGGCATAACCTTATACTGGATGGAAACGGGTATCTGCACGAAAACGTTGTCCTGCGTTTTGGTTTCCACCTGCACATCGAACTGCTGGACCTTCATGCTCATACGGCGGACGACGGTTTCGATGAGGGGCGTTTTCCAGTTGAGTCCCGGTCCGGCCACGCGCGCGAACTTCCCGAGGCGCTGCACGATGGCCACCTGCGCGGTTTCCACGGTGAAGAAGGAGCCGAAGACCACGACCAGCGCGGCGATGAGCAGGGCTGCCCCGAGAAGGGCCAGTAAGGGGCCGGTCGTTTCCATGATGGTCTCCTTATTCAAAGCCGAAGATCGCCCGCAGCGGCCGCGAAAATGCCACGAATTTTCCTGGCGAGCCGAGGTTAGAAAAAGCTTACACAAAATAGCTGCGCCCGAGTGAGCTTCCGCGCAGGTAGTTTCTCAACGCTCAACCAGTCGCTAGGGGCGAGGCGCGGCGGCGCATGGCTGGCGCGTCGGTTGCCCCGGAGATATACTCGCGTCGCTAAAATTGTGACGGCTCCGGCGCAGGCGGCGAAGTTCGCGTCAGATTATCGGTCGCCGCTGCTTGATTTGCCACGAACGAGGGAAATCCATGATTGCCACCCAGCGCTGCTGCCAGACCACTTTGCTTTTCGCACTACTGCTGGCGCTCTGGCCGGCGGCGCCGCTGGCTGCGCAAACGGCTCCGCCAGCGACGGCCCTCGAAAATGAAACGCCGCCAAACTTTGTCTCGCACACGGGCAGTTTCGACTACACGCGACGCGACGAAATGATTCCCATGCGCGACGGCGTGCGCCTACACACCGTCATTCTGCTGCCCAAAGACGCGAAGCGCGCGCCCATTCTGCTGACGCGCACGCCGTACGACGCCACGGATCTGACCTCGCACTCCGAAAGCTCCCATCTGGCGTCGATTCTGCGGGGCTACGACAACGCTGTCGAAGCGATCGTCGGCGGCGGATACATCCGGGTGATTCAAGACGTGCGCGGGAAATATGGCTCGGAAGGCGATTATGTAATGAACCGGCCGCTGCACGGGCCACTCAATCCGACGCCCGTGGACCATTCCACGGACACCTACGACACCATCGACTGGCTGGTGAAAAATATTCCTGAAAGTAACGGCAAGGTAGGGATCCTCGGAATTTCCTACGATGGATTCACGCCCTTGATGGCTCTCGTCAATCCCCATCCCGCGCTGAAAGTTTCCGTGCCCATGAATCCCATGGTGGATGGCTGGAAGGGCGACGATTGGTTTCACAACGGCGCGTTTCGCCAGCAAAATATGGGCTACATTCTGGACCAGGAAGCCAGCCGCGACAATCGCATCAAATGGTGGAGCGGGCACTTTGATGATTACGACGCCTTCATGCAAGCCGGTTCCGCGGGCGAAATCGGAAAACGTCACGGCCTCGAACAAGTCGGCTTCTGGCGCAAGATTCTCGCGCATCCGAACTACGACTACTTCTGGCAGGAGCAGGCCATGGACCAGATTCTTGCCGCGCAACCGCTGAAAATCCCCGTCATGCTGGTACACAGTCTGTGGGATCAAGAGGATATTTACGGCGATATCGCGGTATACAAGGCCATCAAGCCCAAAGACACCGACAACAACAAGGTTTTTCTGGTGCTAGGTCCATGGCACCACGGCCAGGAGATCGAGGATGGCAGCTCGCTCGGTGCCATCAAGTTCAACAGCGATACTTCGCTCTATTTCCAGCGCGAAATTCTGCTTCCATTCCTGAACCAGTATCTAAAAGATGATGCGCCGGCATCCGGCATCGCGCCAGTGACGGCGTTTGAAACCGGCTCGAACACCTGGCAACACCTCCCTTCGTGGCCGGCCGGCTGCGCCAGCAACGCGGGTTGCAGCATTCACGCAACGCCGCTGTATCTCCAAGCCGGTCTGAAACTCGGCTTTACAGCGCCAGCAGCAAACGACGCGGCGCCCGGCGACAATTTTGCCGAATACATTTCCGATCCCGCCAAGCCCGTGCCCTTCCGCGCGCGGCCCACGCGGCCCATGGGCTACAGCAACGGACTGACTTGGCCCGAGTGGCTGGTCGATGACCAGCGCGAAGCGTCCGGTCGCACGGATGTGGTGGCCTTCGTCTCCGATGTGCTGGCCGCGCCAGTCAAAATCAGCGGCCAGCCAATCGCCAACCTGGTAGCTTCCACGAGCGGCACAGATTCCGATTGGGTGGTCAAACTGATCGACGTTTATCCCGATGAAGTGGCCAGCGATCCGGACATGGGCGGTTATCAACTCATGGTCTCCGGCGACATTTTCCGCGGCCGCTATCGCGAGAGTCTGGAATTTCCCAAAGCCATCGCTTCGGACAAACCGCTGCTTTACCGTTTTGCACTGCCCACCGCAAATCATGTCTTTCTGCCCGGCCACCGCATCATGGTGCAAGTGCAATCGAGTTGGTTCCCGCTCTACGACCGCAACCCGCAAACCTTTGTGCCCAGCATTTTCTGGGCCCAGCCGGGCGACTATCGCAAAGCCACGCAGCACATCTACCACGCGCCAGGCCAGGCCAGCTTCGTCGAATTGCCGCTGGTCACGGCCCGCTGACAGTTGAATAGCTGCTTCCTCGAAATTAACCAGATCCGCCGAACTGCGGTAGCCTGGGTAGGAAGATCGAAGTTGAGGCCGTTGTGCCATGAGATCGCCAACCGCGTTGCGCAGCATCGAGTAAAAGTGATGTCCACATTTTGGCGAACCGCGCTGCGCACTCTGCTTCCCATCAATTTGCTTGTCTGTCTCTCGCAAACTTCTGTTCTGGCGCAGAAGCAAGAGCAACCTGCCGTCCGCGTGGCCGTCAACCTGGTGCTGGTGGACGCTACGGTGAAGACCAAGGACGGTCAAATTATGGCGGATCTGAAAAAGAACGACTTCGAGCTCCGCGAGGATGGCGTGGCCCAGAACCTGCAGATCTTTAGCCGCGACGAAATTCCTCTTAACGTTGCGCTGGTACTGGATCTGAGCGATTCGATTGGTCCGTTCCTCGGCCCCTTGCGGGCTGCCGCGGCCGTCGCTCTTGCCGCTCTTAAACCCGAAGATGAGGTGGCCTTGTTCACCTTTTCGAGCGAGGCCGAAATGCGCGCCCCGTTTACAAACGACAAGAGCGCGATCGCGCAAGAGATCAGTACCTTCCACGCCGGGGGCGCCACGAATATCAACGACGGCATCTTCGTGGCCGCCAAGTATTTTCTCGGCGCGCCGCCGAACGGCCGCCGGGTGATCATTCTGATCAGCGATGACGTTGCCACCGACGCGGGCGGGCAGGGCACAGCTGACATCGTTACCGAGCTGATCGCCGCCGATGCCGTTTTATACAACCTGAAGATCCCCGGCTACAATCCGCCGGGAACACGCTTCGCCGCGAGCATGATTCCCGGCCTGGTGGACATTCGCAAGGTAATGGACCAGACCGGCGGGGAAATCTTCGACGTCCAGGATGTCGCCCATTTAGACTCGGTATTTCGTCTACTGATAGAACGCATCAAGACCCGCTACACGCTCGGATACTATACGGAAGCTACCGGAGCCAAGGGCAAACCGCACAAACTGGACCTTCGTCTAACCTCTTCGTTCGGGAAAAAAGGCCGTGACTACGTGGTCTTGGCCAAAAACGGTTATTACGTTCATTGACCGCAGGGAGTTAGAAAGCGCCATCTTGATGGCCGCAGCTGCGCGAGAGGCGATCCACTTCGCAAGAGGTACAGGCCGGATTGCAGGCGGTGCCGGAAGCCACTATCATGGATTGCGCTGCACGAGGCTACCCTACAATCTCAATGGCCCGACGTATCGATGGCCGACTTAGAGGAGACTTGTTTATGAATCGCTGGATCGCTGGATGTATGACCTTAGCAATGTGCGCGTTGCCGATGGCTGCCGCGGACGACACCAAGGAAACGGATCGCTTGCTGAATGCCGGAACGGTACTGCGGGAGATCCTGAATGTGCCCGATGATATTCCCCAGGACCTGCTGCACAAGGCCGATTGTGTGATCGTGTATCCGTCGGTCTTGAAGGCCGCATTTATCGTGGGCGGGAGTTACGGCCGTGGAGCCATGAGCTGCCGCACGGGAGAAAATTTCACTGGGCCGTGGAGCGCACCATCGATGATGGCGCTCGAAGCGGGGAGTTTCGGTTTTCAGATCGGCGGACAAGCCACCGATTTCGTCCTGCTGGTCATGAATGATCGTGGTGCGCGTGCGATCCTCACCAGCAAGGTGAAACTTGGCGGCGACGCCGCGGTGGCCGCAGGTCCCAAAGGTCGCGACGCGGCAGCGGCTACCGACGTGACCATGCGCGCGGAAGTATTGAGTTACTCGCGCTCGCGCGGTTTGTTCGCGGGCGTTTCGCTGGAAGGCTCGACGGTTCGCCCCGACAACGACGCCAATGAGCGGCTCTACGGCAAAAAAGTCTCGGCCGAAGAGGTCATTTTTAACGGTGCTGTGGCCACGCCGCCTTCCGGGCAGCGCTTGGTGGCCACGCTCAACCGGCATGCCGGTAAGGACAAGGCCGGGAAGTAAACATTACTAGGCCGCTTTGCCAACCGCAAAGGCGGTTCGAAGCACGCAACACGGAACGGGCGCCCGGTGCAACTCGAGCCTCCGTTTTTGTTTTGCGCCCACGACTGGCGTCGTCAGAAACGTGGGGTACTCGCCGGTTGCTAGAGCGGCAGCGTAGCAGCCGCGTGTTTCACGGTGCCGTGTTCACGGTCGTGATGAAACTGCGCCGCTTCGGTCGATCCGGCCAAAGCCATGGTCGAAGATGCGCCACCGCTGACGACTTGCGCGATTTCATCGAAATAGCCGGTACCCACAAAGGCCTGGTGCTTCACTGCGCGATAGCCGAGTTCCTGGGCAGCAAACTCCTCTTGCTGCAGCTGGGTGTAAGCCGTCATGCCCGCCTGGGCGTAGCCGCGCGCCAGGTGAAACATGGACATATTCAAGGCGTGGAAACCCGCCAGCGTGACGAACTGGAACTTGTAGCCCATCTTGCCCAGTTCGTGCTGAAAATTCGCGATGGTCGTGTCGTCCAGTTTTTTCTTCCAGTTGAATGATGGCGAGCAGTTATACGCCAGCAGTTTGCCAGGAAATGCGGCGTGTATGGCGTCGGCGAATTTGCGCGCTTCGGCAAGATCCGGCGTCGATGTCTCGCACCAAAGCATGTCCGCATACGGCGCGTAGGAAAGCCCCCGGCTGATGGCCGCGTCGATTCCGCCGCGAAACTGAAAGAAACCTTCCTGCGTGCGCTCGCCGTAAATAAATTCGCGATCGCGCTCGTCAGCGTCAGAAAGCAGCAGCCCGGCGGAATTGGCGTCCGTGCGCGCGATCAAGATTGTAGGCACGCCGCAAACATCCGCAGCCAGCCGCGCGGCAGTGAGCTTTTCAATGAATTCGCGCGTCGGCACCACCACTTTGCCGCCCAGGTGCCCGCATTTTTTCGCGGAAGAAAGTTGATCCTCAAAATGTACGCCCGCCGCACCGGCCTCAATCATGGCCTTCATTAATTCGTAAGCGTTCAGCGAGCCGCCAAATCCCGCTTCCGCATCGGCCACGATGGGCGCAAACCAGTTTTTCTCGCAGGAACTCTTCGCCGCGTCATCCTTGCGTTCCACCGATGCGATCTGGTCCGCGCGTTGCAACGCGCGATTCAGCCGGGAAACGAGTTTCGGCGCCGAATCGCACGGGTACAAAGACTGGTCGGGATACACGTCGCCTGCGGAGTTGCCGTCCGCCGCTACTTGCCAGCCCGAACCATAGATTGCTAGCAGCCCGGCCTCGACCATCTCCGTCGCCTGGTTGCCGGTAATCGCGCCCAGCGCCGGAACGAAGGCCTCCTCATGCATCAGCTTCCAGAGCCGCTCTGCCCCCAGCCGCGCCAGCGTGTATTCGATCTGCACCGAGCCGCGTAAGCGCAACACGTCGGCGTAGCAATAACTCCGCGTGATGCCCGACCAGCGCGGATTGCTGGACCAGTCCGGGACCGTTTTGTGGCTTGCTCCGTTGCTGTTCGGCGGGGCCATAAGTGCTCCTTAGAATAAAAAACTCTGGGTCACGAGGGATTAAACTCACCCTGCAAAATCATGTTTTCGCTGAGCTCGCGGGCCTTGCGCAGCGTCTCGGCGGAACCGGCGTCCTTGCCCGCAGGTTGCTCGAGCAAGCGCTCTAACTCCTCGTCGAAAAGCTGGTGGACGAACTCGTGCGAGTGGGCCACGGGCTGCGCGTTTTCATCGACGATGGCCACCTGCGCGGAGTGCTGCATGCGCTGCGCGATCATCAGGCGATAGATGCGATCGGTGGCCAGGTCTTCCATATAACCGTCCAGCAAGCTGGCGCCGCGTCCGTTTAGCACGCCGTTGCGATAGCGAATCACCGTACGAATCGCCGCTCGGGTTCCCGCCAGCGTGCGCTTGCCCACCTTCGCGGGCACCGGCCGCAAATCCGGATGCGTACCGGAATTCGCTGCACGGGCCTGCAACTGATTCGGGGCAGGGAACTGGCTAACGGCAATTTCGTTCTGGTCCGGATGACCAGTCCACGCGCCATCCATCAGTGAACTCGCTTCGTTCTTTTTATCTTGCGCCAGCGCCGCCAATGCCCGCGTGTTCAGTTCCGCATCTTCGCGGCTGGGATACAGCGCGGTCATCCCGCCGATGGCCAATAGACCGTGCTTGTGGCAAATCTCCGGAAGCAAATTGCGCAAGTTCTGAAAGAAGGCCACGTCGTGCGGGATGGTATTGCGATCCGGCAAAACCCATTCGGGTTTTTCCAAATTAAAATGAATCAGGCTGGCCATGTAATCCCAGCGCCCCAGATTTAGTCCCACAATGTGCTCGCGCAAATTCCACGCGAACTCTTCCATCTGATAGGCCAGCGGGTGCGATTCAATCAGCGCCATGCACTTGATGGCATTCGCCGCCTGGCCCTTCAGCGCAGCCACCATCTGAAACAGATCGCGCCACCACAGCGCCTCATCCGCGGACTCCGATTTCGGAATGTAGAACGCCAAGGGATGGCGCAAGGCCGCAAAATCGACCTGATAAGCGATCATGGCCACATCGAAAAGCGGCGCGGGGATCAGTTCGTCTTTGAGAACTCCCGCCTGATGCAGATGCAGGCCGCGCGGCCGCGTGAAGATGGCTACAGAGCTTGCATCGATTCCCACGGTCTTGTTCCGCTTGCGGTCCTCATAGGTCAGGGTCCCGGCCAGCGCCGCCAGCACATTGTCGATCCCGCGCGTGGTGTGCTCCCAGAAATTTGCCGTAGAGTCTTCAAGGTCCAGCATCACTCCCGGCGCCCCGGAGTTCAGCATCTTCACTACCAGGTCCGCGTCATCTGCTGGTCCGGTCATCTGATTCCGCTGATCCGCGCACCAGCCAGGCAACTCGATGCGCCACGGCTGCATGGTGGCCACGCTGGCGGGCAAATAGTCCGGCAGTTTTCCAGCATGCGCGGCGCGCAAGGCGTATTCCCGGCGAGCCAGCAACGCCCGCTGGCGCGGCGTCAGCGCCAGGTGCAGCTTGGTCAGAAACTCGAGGAATCCGTGCGGGAGCTCGCGCGCGGCGTCGAAGGCGGCCGGAGCGGCGTTCACGGGCATCAGCCGGCCAGCCAGGCGAGGTGATGCTGGTGTCGCTGAAGAGCTAGCCATAATCTAGTTCACCGTCCATTCCCGGGGCGTGCGCGGGCGCTTCGCGGTTCTAAAGCCCCGGGGGATTGAGAGCAATCCGAGCGCCACCGCTTGGCCGTCGCGCTGTGAGTAAAGTCTTTCCCCGTAACCAGATACGCCGAGCCGGTGATGCCCGCTTGCGAGCAATGAACCGCGCCGGCGCCCCATAGATAGAAATCTTCCATACCCAGGATAGAAACTTCCGTTGCTGCGCAGGCTGTTCAATATGCTGAACGAATGTTCATGCCGCACCATGTCTTTGTAACAAAAGCTCGCCCCGCACACAATGTTGTGTTCAGTATGCTGAACTCGTATTCTGTGTAGAGAACATAAGCGGAACTTATAGGAATGCGGCAATGCCACAAAAACTTGAAAAGCCGGAAAAGCCCGAAAAAGACCCCGGTACCGCCACCGCCGTCGAGCGCGCTCTGGACATTCTTGAATCGACCGCGCAGCGCCGCGAAGGCCTGAGCAACTCCGAAATCAGCCGCAAGCTGGGGATTCCCAAAAGTTCCGCGAGCTATATTTTACGCGTGTTGGACCGCCGCGGTTATCTCCGCCGCGATGCGCAAAATGGCCGCTACCGCCTGGGGCTGAAAGTCCTCAGCTTGGGAAAAGATGCGCAAGCGGGCGTCGATCTCGCTGAAGTGGCCCTCCCGTTCATGCGCGCGCTCTCGGAAAAAATCGGCATGACCGTGCACCTCGCGGTTCTCGATCAGGGCGAAGCAGTTTACGTCGAAAAAGTTGAAGCGCCCGGTTTTTTTAAGGTGAACACCTGGGTCGGCCGCCGCATGTATCTGCATTCTACCAGCGTGGGAAAATCGCTCCTTGCCTGGATGCCCAAAGCCGAGGCCGAAGCCATCCTGCGCCAGCAAGGTTTAAAAAAGCGCACGCCCAAGACCATCACCAGCATCCCACGCCTGGTCGCTGAGCTCGATCGTGTGCGGGAACTCGGCCATTCCGTCGACGACGAGGAAAACAGCCTCGGCGCACGCTGCCTGGGCGCGCCGATTTTTGATGTCGGGGGAAATGTGGCCGCCGCGCTCGGTGTCAGCGGCACGCTGACGCAAACCGATGAAAACAACATGACCCGCATCGTTGAAGCCCTGAAAGATGCCGCGCGAAAAATCTCCCGCCAGACCATCAAAACCGGGATCCTCGGAAGCTAGTTGGCGGCGCAGGGACCTGGGGGGCTTTCCCGGTCCGGCAAGAAAATCCCTCAGGTGGCCGCCAAAATGTCCTTGGTATCAACCACCGTCGCGAACTCTCCGTGCAAGGTCGCCAGCGAGACGGCGTGCACCGTTTCCGCGTCGTATGCCATGCCAAGGTGGTCCCTGGCCGGAAAAGCCGCCGCAGCGTCACCCGCCAGATAGCACCGGAATCCCAGATTGCCCGCCATCCGCGTGGTGGAAGAAACGCAGTGCGGAGTCGTCAAGCCACAAAGAACGAGAGTCAGAATGCCACGCTCCCGCAAGTGCGCTTCAAGATTCGTTCCGATAAACGCGCTGTTTTCCTGCTTTACGAACACCGACTCAGTCGCCGCCGGCGCGACGATATCCTTGATCTTGTGCCCGGGAAGATCCGCGCGCAGCGGCGAAGTTTTCAGCTTCGAGGCGTGCTGCACATGGATCACCGGACGCCCCGAAGCGCGCCACCTGGCGAGCAGCGCCGCGGCGTTGGCCTCTGCCCCGGGGTTGTTTCGCGTTCCCGCCCAGCCGGGATCATCCATGCCTTGCTGGATGTCGATCAGCAGCAGCGCCGTATTTTGCGGCAATCTTTCCATACCGCGCCATCATATCCGCAAGATTCGTGTGGCGCTAGTTCGAGCTGGCGGCGACGAGCAGGTTGTTTTTCACGGAAAAGACGTTGGGTACGCCGTTGGCGCGAAGGTACGCGAGATTTTTGTCCGATTCGTTGTCCACCATGCCCTCGAGGGTAACGTTGCCATTTTTAACCACGATGTGAATCGAGGCCACCGACGAGTACGCATACCGCGACAGCACGGTATCGAAATAAATCGCGCGGTAAACCGCCCGCCGGACCTGGTCGTCCATGGGGGAAACCGGCAGCACCTCGATGTTGTTCACCACGCTGGAAACGCCTTCGATGCTTTTTACCGCGGACTCCGCGTCAGACTTCAGCGTGGGCCGCACCACCTGCCCTTCCAAGGTTACGGTGTCGCCATCGATGCGATACGCCAAATTATCGAAAACCGAATAGTACGGCAGAAGCAGCATTTGGTGACGAACTTCCCGGATCAGATTCTGCCGCGCAACGGATTCGCTGCTTTGCCTCTTGCTGTCCTGGCTTGCATAGTTTGCGGGCGCCGCGATGGCTATGGCCAAAACGGCGCAAGCGCGAAAGCACGACCCGGCGTTTTTGAAGTGCATGATTCCTCCTGACAATGTCCGAGTGCCCCCGATTGGTTGGATTCAGGGCACCTCAACCCGGGTGCGGCCATAACTCGGGAACCGCGACCGGGTAGCTTGTGGGAGCGTATGACGATTAGGAAAGGAACCTGGCGAGCCTCCGCAACGAATTCCCGCCGCGGATGCTAGCATAGATGAGGCCGACGAATGGCCCACCAGCGGAGCGCAGCATAGTGTTGTTGATCGCCCATCGCGGAGCCTCAGGACACGCACCGGAAAATACCTTGGCGTCGTTTCGCAAGGCCGTAGCTCTCGGCGTTTCCTTCATCGAAACGGACCTGCAGCTCACGCGCGATACGCGGCTCGTGGCCATTCACGATGACACTGTGAACCGCACCACCAACGGACATGGCGCGGTGCACGACCTGACGCTCGAGGAAATTCGCAAACTGGACGCCGGCTCCTGGTTCGGCAGCGAATTCGCGGGCGAACGCGTCCCCACCCTCGACGAAATTCTAGATTTCGCCAAAAAGAACGATGTGGTCTTTTACCTGGAGCTCAAGCCCGCAGGTTCCTGGGGCGGCGAACAAACCCTGATTGCCGCCTTGCGCTCTTCCGGAGAAATCGCCCGCACGATAGTGATTTCCTTCGATCCGAGTGTCCTGGTATCCGCGCGCAAAATCGAACCCACGCTGATGACCGGTCTGCTCTATGACGGCCAGCTCGACGACCCGCTCGACAAAGCCGTGGAAATCGGCGCGCGCCAGATCGCCGTGCGCGGTGACCTGGTCACCCCCTGGATGCTCGGTCAAGCCCGCCGCCGCGATCTGCAAGTCGTCTGCTGGACCGTAAACCAGGCCCCGCACATGCGCCTGCTTATGGCCGCCGGCGTCGACGGCATAATGAGCGACTACCCCGACCGCCTACTGGCCGTCAACAAAAAAGCCGCCGTGCCCTCCGCCATCTGAGCGGAAGTGGAAGGCCGGTCGCGGAGCAGCGCTATCGAGGATCCTCCCGCGCATGACCAGCCCTTTTGCGTTCCGCGTTTTTTTTCCGCATTGGCCGCCGCGCGGTTCAATGACACTTTGCGTTCATTTCAATCACCAAGGGTCGCGGCCGTCATCGCGGGGAGCGAACGCCACCCCGCGAAACACTTCGCCCGCTTTGGCCGAGCGAATGGTCACGAAGTGCCCAATCCGGTCATCCCCGTCGTGGTCGCCGTCGCCGATCGGCAATGTGGTGGCGCTCAGCACGTCCCTGACTTTCACCAGTTTGTTTGGATCCGCGCCGGTATCGCCATTGGCGCTGATTGTGGAGGTGATCGCGTAGATGGTTACCGTGCCGTCGTGATTGTGCCGCCCGGTGATGTTCCGGCAGCCGCCCGTCGCGGGGTTGATGGAGGTCGGATAGTTCGCTGTGCCGTAGGGCACGCCAATATTCAATCCGTCCTGCAAAACGTACAGCATGGTCCACGTTCCATTGACCAGACTCCACTTCTGCAATCCGGCGGTGGCCAGCGACTGCGCGTCGGCCACGTTCCCGTTAACCGGAGGAGTGACCAGCGTCCCATCACCCTCGTCGCATACATAAAGCGTTGTGGCATTCGCGAACCAAATGCCGAAAGGAAACGCCGTAGAAGTGCTGGCCGTGGTGTTGGGAAATCCCGGCAGGATTGTTATGGGGACAGTAGCCAGTTCCGCCGCCGTGCCTGTGGGCAGAATGCCCGCGCTGCCCACCTGATACACGGTATTGACGCCGTTTCCCCCGCTGCCCTTGGTGATGTACAGCGTGTTGTTAAAAATCGTCAGGCCCCGGAAGTTGGTGTCCTTTCCCGGCTTGTCGCTGCCGAATTCCAAGCGCCCGATCATAGCGATGTTCGGTGGCACCGGCGGCGTTCCTCCCGGCGCCAGTGTTTCCGAACCTGTGGCGTTGATCAGGTCGATGCCAATCGGGGTGATCGGCAGCTGCTTCTTGGAAAGGTTGCCGCTATTGTCGTTGCCCACCATGTAGTACATGCCGTTGCCGCCCTTGATCGCCGCCCGGCCGTTGTCTCCGCTGTAGGCGTTGCCATCCGTGATGTTCAGGTTGCCGTGACCATCGACTTCTGCGACTGCGCGGTAGTACGCCGTGGGAACCACTGGAGTGCTCACATAACTGGAGATTACCGGATTTGTCGGGTCGCAGACCGCCGGTGTGTTGGACGCCGAAACGTCGATCAGATTTGGCGCCGTGGGCGAAACCGCAAAGCCTCCGCACCCCGGACCGCCCTGATAGCCCATGAACGTGATGGACCTTCCGTCAATCGAACGGTTCAGCGCCAGCTCGGACTTCGAGCTAAAGCTGGTCACCATGTGATCGCTCGGGATCGGCAGCGTGCCGAGCAGCCAGCCGTCTTCCGTGAGGTTGTCCAGAAAAATCGGCGAACTAATGCCAAAGCTGCCGTCAGAGTTCGCATTGTTCCACACGTTGTGGGAGTCCGTTAAGTTGGGAAATTCTCCGTTGTCCGATGCGATCCCGCAGGGCACGGCCACCGCGGTATCCGTGCCGGATGTGGTGGTCGGCACCTCCACCGTGGTCGTGCCGTTGGCTCCGCCCGCGCATCCGGGCGGCAGGTTCTCCCCAATAACCACTGTCGAGGCTGTGCCCAGGTATACGCTGCGACTCAGCACCAGGCTATCCGGCTGAAAATGAAAGTGCTGGGAGTGAGCATAGTCCGCTGAAAGTTTGCTGGCAAAGATCCCCGCTGCCAGCGCGCATGCTGCTGTAACCGCCCCAAATGCCCAATTGCGCCGGTTATTCACGTAAGTAGCCCTCCAAGGCGCAGCAGTCTGTCACGCCGAAGAGACAGGAGTTTTGCCCCCATGTTAAGACTTCGTGAAAGGCGAACGGAAGGCGGTTCCCCGGAAGATCGGGCAGAGGGAATATTAGACCGGTTGCTCGCGCAGGCGCTCGTGCAAAGCGGCCAGTTGCGCCACGGACAGTTGTTCGGCGCGCGCGTCGGGACGAAGTTGCAGCGCTTCCAAGGCGTCCCGCACCGCCACCGGTGCTGCCAGCGTACGCAGATTATTCACCAGCGTCTTGCGTTTTTTCGCAAAGCACAATTTCACAAAATCAAAAAAGTTTTTCTCCTGCGGGATGGAAAGCCTGGCCCGCGCCCCAGGAAAACGCAGCGTAACCAGCGCGGATTCCACTTCGGGCGGTGGCGTAAACGCTTCGCGCGGGATCTCCAGCGCAATTTCCGGCCGGGAAAAATACTGCGTCAGCACCGAAAGGTACCCGTAATCGCTGCTGCCGGGAGCGGCCGCCAGTCGCGACGCAACCTCGCGCTGAATCACGATATGGATTTCATCGATCAAATCCGCCGCTGCAAAGAGGCGCTGCAGAATCGGCGAAGTAATGTAGTAAGGCAGGTTGCCATAAATGCGCATCCGGCGTCCGGCGGCAATGGCCGCCAAGTCAAGCTCCAGAATGTCGTCGGCCACCACGCTGAGGTTTGGATATTCTTTCGCAAGTCGCCGCAACCCTGCAATCAGCGCCGCGTCAAGCTCGACGGCATAAACCGGCGCTCCGCTGGCAGCCAAAGGCTCGGTCATCTCGCCATGTCCCGCGCCAATTTCTATCCAGCAGGAGTTTTCGCCGCCGGCGCGCACCCCGCCGATGGAGTGTCGCGAAACGCCGATCGCCCGCGCGATCTGTTCGCGGCATTCCAGGTCCGCAAGAAAATGCTGTCCAAGCCGTTGCCGAGCCATGGGTGAGTTCAGCCAGCATAGCAGGAGGTAGCCGCAAAGATCGGGCCGTGATCAGTATTCCATAATCCAGCTCGTTTACCCCATGTCGCGCGAGGATAAGATCCTCATCGCCGGCCGCTCGGAAGTAATATAAAGGAGCAGGGAGCCGCGAGCATGCGTCGACACAAGGTTCAAATGCAACAGGTTGCCACGCAACCTTTCGCTCCACTCAGCCGCGCCGCAGTTCAGATCTTCGCCGCCAATGATCGCATCAACCAGATGCTCATCGAACATCTCGACCCTGCAGCTTGGAACGCCAAGCCGCCCGGCAGAGTCCGCAGCATCGCGGCGCTCTTTACGCACATGCATAACGTGCGCACCAAGTGGGTCAGGCTTACCGCTCCGCAGCTGAAGGTTCCACGGCAGCTGCACCGTGCGCACTGCACGCCGCAGCAGGCCCGCGCAGCATTGGCCGAGAGCGCAGCCTGCTGCGCGGAGCTGCTCGCTGAAGCACTGCGGGGAGGCGACGCCGGCGTCAAGAAATTTCACCGCGACGGCTGGGCCAAGCCCTGGCCGGCCGGTCCGGAAATGCTGTGCTACATGCTGACTCACGAAGCCCACCATCGCGGGCAGGTGTGTATGCTTGCGCATCAGCTCGGATTCCCGCTGCCCATGGCGGTGACGTCCGGAATCTGGAACTGGGAAAAGTTGTGGAAAGATTGCGGCTGGCCGCGCGGCCTCGGCTGCGCTTCCTAAAGCAATCGTTCAACGGGCCCCCGGCAACCGCGATCTCCTCAAAGTGCTCGTCGGGCGTGTCGGTATATTCTTGTTGGACCAAGCGCGGCCCCTCGGGGGACACCACTGTTCCCCACAGCGGCGAACTAGCGGCGGGGTCGTAAACTCGCTTCGTCCCCCGGCCCGTTTGAGGGCTGCGTAGACGGGCCGGTAGATACCGGCGACCCTTGCATCTGCGCGAAGTGTATCTCTACCTTCCGAGCCCGGTAAGGAACCCTCGGTTATTCTCACAAATCACGGTGCGGCGTCGGTTCGCGCCTTGACGCGTTGCCGCGGGTTGGATAGCGTAACTCTACGGCCGCCTGGTGGCCGTTTTTATCGTGCGCATACTTTTTGTAGCTTCCGAAGGCCTGCCGTTCTCTAAAACGGGCGGCCTGGCGGATGTGGTCGAGGCGCTGCCAAAAGCCCTGGTGGCCGATGGTCACCAAGTTGCCGTGGTCTTGCCGCGTTACCGCGGATCGCGCGACGATGCCGCGGTGCTGCCGAGCGTCACCGTGCCCATGGGCGGGCGGCTGCGCTTTCCTTCGATTGGTGGCGGAGAAAAAGTTCAAGGCGTGCAATATTTCTTTGTGGAAGACCCCGAGTTCTTCGATCGCGATGGGATCTACGGCACGAGCAGCGGCGATTTTCCCGACAACGCGGAACGCTACGCGGAACTATGCCACGCCTCAATTGAAGTCGCGAAACACGTCTGGCGCGCCGACTTGATCCATGCCCATGACTGGCAGACCGGGCTGTTGCCCGTCCTGCTGCACACCGCGCACTTTGACGATCCGCTGATCAAAGATGTGCCGGTCATCTTCACCATTCACAACATCGGTTATCAAGGCATCTTCGGGCGCGAGGTGATCGAGCGCGTGGGGATTCCGAGCGGCACATTTCATCCCGGCGGTCTCGAGTATTTCGGCAACGTCAATTATCTGAAAGCCGGGATTGTGTATTCGGACTATTTGACTACCGTGAGTCGCAAATATGCGCAGGAAATTCGCACGCCGGAGTTTGGCTTCGGGCTCGACGGCGTGGCGCGCGGGCGGGGCGACCGTCTGGTCGGCATTTTGAATGGCGTGGACTACGCCGCCTGGGATCCCGCCACGGACAAATACATCGCACAGAATTTCTCGCTCAAGGATGTAACCGGAAAACACG
Organism: Candidatus Acidiferrum sp.; assembly: GCA_049516615.1. Taxonomy (GTDB): domain Bacteria; phylum Acidobacteriota; class Terriglobia; order Acidiferrales; family UBA7541; genus Acidiferrum. The sequence continues at coordinate 31,118 of JBEKSZ010000013.1, forward strand.
CCTGCAAGGTCGAGCTGATGCAGATCTTCGGCATCGCTCGGGAACACGCAGCGCGCCCGCTGATTGGAATCGTCTCGCGCTTTGCCGACCAAAAAGGTTTCGACTTGATCGCCGAACGCGCCGGCGAGTTGCTGCGCGAGGAGTTGTCGCTGGTCGTCCTGGGTTCGGGCGAACGCCGCTATGAACAATTATTTCAATCGCTAGCGGCGCAATACCCGGGACGCGTCGGCGCACGCATCGCCTACGACAATGCCTTGGCGCACAAGATTGAAGCCGGCGCGGACATGTTTTTAATGCCCTCGCGCTACGAACCTTGCGGCTTGAATCAGATCTACAGCTTGAAGTATGGTACGGTGCCAATCGTGCGCGCCACCGGGGGGCTCGAGGATACCATCGAGAAGTTCGATCTGGAGCACGGCACCGGAACCGGTTTCAAGTTCGCGGAATATTCCGGCGCGGCGATGATGTTTGCGGTGCGCCAGGCTTTGCACCATTTCATCGACGAACGCATCTGGAAGCGTATTCAGCTAAACGGCCTGGCGAAAGATTTTTCCTGGGATGCGCCAGCGCGGGAATACGCTAAACTCTATCAAGTGGCTTGGAGCCAGCGGCATCCCGGGCAGACGCTCCCAGAATGAGGGGGCGGAGGCGTAACAGCCCCGCGCCGCGGGATGAAACGAATTGCTAGCGCCATCATCTAATGGCCTAAGTGAAGGAGAGAGACGTAAACGGGGTTTGTATAACTCGTTGAGGACAAAGAATATGGCCGATAACATTGCAACGGTTACAGATGGAAATTTTGAAGCGGAAGTTCTGACGGCTTCGGCAACGCAGCCGGTGCTGGTGGACTTCTGGGCCGAGTGGTGCCGCCCGTGCCACATGCTGGCGCCCACGGTGGCGGAGATCGCCAACGACTACACCGGGAAGCTCAAGGTGATGAAGCTCAACGTCGATGAGGCCATGAATTCCGCGGGGCGTTACCGCGTGCAGGGCATCCCGACGCTGCTGCTGTTCAAGAACGGGCAGGTCGTCGAACAGATTGTGGGCGCGGTGCCCAAGGATCAAATTACCAAGGCCGTCGACCGGCACTTGGTGTAATTCGAGCCGGCGAATTGTCGAAGGCGTGTTGCACCGTGCGTGCGACGCGCCTTTTGTATTTTTTGTATCATGGCATACGCGGAACTCGTTGCGCGCGTTGACAACGCCGTTTTCTGAGGCGGTGGCTTTTCACGCCATCCCGCAGCGTTCCGCGATCGCCGAGGGGAAGGCTTGGAGACGGTAGCTTGCAACCTGTGCGGCTCTAGAAAGTATTCGGCGGTGTATTCCATGCCGGATCGGCTTTACTTCCGCGATGAGTTTTTCACCATCGTGGAGTGCGACGATTGCGGATTAGGGTTCCTGAATCCGCGACCAACCATTACTGAAATTTCGAAGTATTACCCCGCCGAGTATTTCCGCAATGCAGCCACGAAGAGCAACGCGCGCTATATGCAGCGCCGGTTCAGCCGGGAGGCGGGCTTCCTCAAAGCCATGGCGAGCCGCGCTGGAGCCAAACGTTTGCTGGACGTCGGTTGCGCGGATGGTGCGTTTCCGCGCTTCATGGCCGCGCGCGGGTGGGATGTAGAAGGCGTGGAAATTTCCGAGGTGGCACAAGGCATCACTGATTTTCGTGTGCACGCCGGCGAGTTTCAGAATATTCCCGTAAATGATCCCAGCTACGACGCGGTTACGGCCTGGGCGGTGCTGGAGCACGTGCACGATCCGATGGCGTATTTTCGCAAGGTTTCCACGGTGCTGAAGCAAGACGGCCTCTTCGTTTTCCTCGTGCCCAATTTCGCAAGTCTCGCTTCGCGGCGTCTTTTTTGCGAGGATATTCCGCGACACATTTATTTTTTTACCCGCGAAACGGTTTGCCAATATCTGGAGAAAAATGGATTGCGTCTTGAAACGGAAGACAATGGTCGGGGCGTTTACAAACTGGCGCCCAACAATTGGCTGGGTTACATGCTGCGGACGCGGCTGCTCGGCCGGGAATATCGCTACGAGGATGTTCCGCTGACGAGCAAGGAATTTCGTCGCGTCCACGAGTTGCCCGCAGGCTTGCGGACTGCCTTGCGGTATGCGACGTATTCCCCGGTTTCGGTGATCGACCGGATGTTGTGGCCGGTGATTGAAACAGCGCAGATGCTGGCGAAGCGTTATGGCGTCAGCACCTACGTGGCGCGAAAGATCTAAAATGGTGACTTTGCTGAGTAAGAGAACCGGCAAATCGCAGGTCGTGAAGCGCTGCCACTGGGCGAGCAGCGACTTGAATATTCCTTACCACGACGAGGAATGGGGCGTGCCGCTGCACGACGACCGGCGCTTGTTCGAGATGCTGATCCTCGAGGGCGCGCAGGCGGGGCTGAGTTGGGATACCGTGCTTAAGAAGCGAGCCCGGTATCGCCAGGTGTTCGACGGCTTCGATCCGGCCGTCGTGGCGCGCTATGACGCGAAAAAGGTTAAGGCCCTTCTGGCCGATCCGGGAATTATTCGCAACCGCCTGAAGATTGCCGCGACCATCGAGAACGCTAGAGCGTTCCTGGCGGTGCAGCGGGAGTTCGGGTCCTTCGATGCGTATGTCTGGCAGTTTGTCGGGGGCCGGCCGAAGCGCAATGCGTGGAAGGCGTATCGCGGGTTGCCCGCCAGAACCGCGCAGTCCGATGCCCTCAGCAAGGATTTAGAGAAGCGCGGCTTCCGCTTCGTGGGCTCGACCATCTCTTATGCCTTCATGCAAGCCACCGGAATGGTGAACGACCACCTCATAGATTGCTTCCGCTACCGCGAACTGTAGACCCGTGGTCGACGGACACGACTCCCCGTCGCCTCCCCCATCTAACTCCTGCGCCGCGTGCAGTCGTTTCAGCGGCGAGTCGGAAAGCAATCCAGGCAGGCGCGACTCCATTTGATGGCCGCCTCGACCGGCAAACAAAGACCTGCGCCAGATCGATTGATCAGCTCGCCACTGCCGCGATTCGCCGGCGGGTGGTGACACCGGCGCCGCCGGAAATCCCTCCCGCATAGGACCCTGTGCAGGAGCGTCTCAGGCCAGTATTTCAAGGCCCGCGATGCGAGTCCGTATTTTTCCCATCGTGACGCTCATCCAAACGGCGGACGCGAGGCTTTACGCGACGAAAGCAGAAGCGGCCCACGCATGCGCGGGTATCAAAGGCGCCGTCACGTTTCATGTCGGTGTCACAGGTAGTGACATAAAACAGACGATTATCCTGATATACACGGCTCGGCATGTCTGTTAGGATTCGCCCAGCACGAGGTATGCGCCTCGAGCTATCCGCATCGAGCTACGTATGGCGCGCCCATCCCCAAAGCGGCGACTTAGCCTCAAAATCAGACGCACCTTTGCGGACGTCCGGCGCGAAGCGGAAGCCAGGTTGGCGCGAGGTCTGCGGCTGGACTTTGACCGGATTATGTTGGATATCGCGGCCATTCGACGCGCGGACAAGAAACTCTCCTAAAAAATCAACGAGCCAGCTGGAAGCGCCCGTTCGACACGGGTGATGCATGGTCGTTTGCCGCTCGGGCGCAAGCGGTATGGCGAAGTCTGTCGAGGGTCGGGGCACCGGTGCTCGAGGTACGGTTCGATCTGCACGTTTCGCTCACGGAACTTGGCTGGATAGCTCAAAGACCGGTCGTTTTTGGGTAGTGACTCGAGTTTCAAAGTCTTCGTTGTGATTGCACATATGAGTCAATGGTGTGGGCCTCGAGCTACACGCCTTTGCAGCATGAGGGCCCTGTGCCGTTCTGAACATGCCTGATCCGGACGAGGTGCGACGAACTGCCGCGCAACGTTCTCGCTGCAAAAGGGGATCGTGGCGCCTTGCGTTGGGCGAGGGGCGGGCGTACGATTCGGAGTTGGTTTTTTGGTGAAATTTTCGGCTGTGCCGTGCGGGGAGAAGGCGACGCATGAAATCGGTGGTGGTGGTGGGGGCGCAGTGGGGGGATGAGGGCAAGGGCAAGGTGGTCGATTACCTTGCTGGGACGTTCGATTACATTGCCCGCGTTGCCGGCGGGCACAATGCCGGGCACACCGTCATTATTGGCGATGAGAAATATGTGCTGCAGCTGATTCCTTGCGGGATTTTGCGGCCCGCGCAGCAGGCGGTGATTGGGACCGGCGTGGTGGTGGATCCTGCGGCTTTGGTGGCGGAGATTGAGACCTTGGCCAAGGCGGGGATTAGCGTCAAAGGGCGTTTGCACATCAGCAATCGTGCCCATTTGATTTTTCCGTATCACCGCGAACTGGATAAGGCCGCGGAAGGCGCGCGCGGGGCGGACAAGATTGGGACCACTTCGCGGGGCATTGGGCCGGCTTACGAGGACAAAATGGCGCGGCGCGGGTTGCGCATGTGCGACTTGCTCGAGCCCGAGTTGTTTCGGAAAAAAGCGGCCCATGTGGTGGCGGAGAAAAACCGGCTGGCCAAAGGAGCCTACGGGGCGGACATTGATTTTTCGCATGAGGTGGAAGAGACGCTGAAGGCCGGCGAGAAGATCCGGGAGTATATCTGCGATACCGCGGAGATGGTCAATGCCGCGCTCGATCATGGGAAGTCGGTTTTGTTTGAAGGCGCGCAGGGGACCATGCTGGATATTGATCACGGGACCTACCCGTTCGTGACGTCATCGAGCGCCATTTCAGGCGGAGCCACCACGGGCGTTGGCGTGCCGCCTACAAAGATCAAACACGTTTTGGGAATTTCGAAGGCCTATACGACGCGTGTCGGGAGCGGACCTTTTCCTACGGAGATGCCGGACCTGGACGCCGCGGAGTTGCGGAAACGGGGCCAGGAGTTTGGGGCGGTGACGGGGCGGCCGCGGCGCTGCGGGTGGCTGGATCTGGCGATGCTGCGCTACTCGAAGATGATCAATGGGATTGATTCCCTGGTGATCACCAAGTTGGATGTGTTTGATACGCAGCGGGAGATACAGGTTTGCGTGGGGTACAAGTACAAGGGTTCGGCGCTTAGCGAGATGCCTGCGTTGGCCGAGGAGTACGAACGGGTTACCCCGGAGTACAAGACCTTGCCGGGGTGGAGCGACTTTTCTACCTACGGGATTAAGGATGCGGCGAAATTGCCGGGGGCGGCTTCCGATTACCTGAGATTCATCGCGGATTTTTTACAAGTGGAGATCGGGATGATTTCGACCGGGCCCGAGCGGGACGCGACGATTGTGCCGGAGGGAACGATTCTGGCGCGATGGTTGTGATTCTGAGTTTGCCGGGAACAGTTGGGTGCGCAAGTCATCCCCCCTCGGGGCGGCGCCGCAACCTGGGCCGGATTGGGTTCCGGCGTCTACAAAAGACATGATTAGTTACTCGCAGGCACGGCACATCATCATCGAACAACTTGGTCGAACGATTGCGGCGGCTCCGCTTTTGGCCGAGAGCGTGGCCCTAGCCTTGGCGCACGGCCGGATACTCGCGGGCGAGGCGGTTGCGGATCGGGATTATCCGCCCTTTGATCGGTCGACGCGGGATGGGTACGCGGTGCGGGCGGCCGAGGTGCGCACGGCCGAAGCGCGCGAGAGGGTATCCGGCGAGCCCGGAACGCGCGAAGGCTCTGGACTGAAATGCGCGGGAGTGATTAAGGCCGGGGATACGCCGCCGGCGATGCCTGCTGCCGGGGAGTGTCTGCAGATTATGACCGGAGCGGCCGTGCCCGCTGGAGCGGATGCGGTGGTGATGATCGAATTTACAAAAAGAGAAGGGGACGTGCTGCGGTTCACGCGCGGTGTACACGCGGGGCAAAACATCGTAAGGCGGGGGAGTGAGGCGCGGGCGGGGCAGGTGGTGCTGCGGGCGGGGACGCGCATGGGCTATGCGGAAATGGCGCTGGCGGCGCAGGTGGGGGCGGCGGAGTTGCAATGCGTCGCGCGGCCGCGGGTGGCGATTTTGTCTACCGGAGATGAGATGGTTACCGTCGATGAAACCCCCGGTCCATTCCAGATTCGCAACAGTAACGCGGTTTCGCTGGCCGCACAGGTACGTTTGGCCGGAGGTGCGCCGGTGCTGATCGGAATTGCGCCGGATCGCGAAGGGGAATTGCGCGAGAGAATATCGGAAGGCTTGCGGTCGGATATTCTGGTGCTTTCGGGCGGCGTATCCATGGGCATCTACGATTTGGTGGAAAAGGTTTTGCGCGCCATGAATGCCGAGTTTTTCTTTGATGCCGTGGCCATCCGGCCAGGGAAGCCCGCGGTGTTTGCCATATGCGAGGGGAAGCCGGTGTTTGGGTTGCCCGGAAATCCGTTATCGACGATGGTGACGTTTGAACTCTTTGTGGCGCCCGCGATTGATATGTATGGGGGAGCGGCGCCGCGAGCGTTGCCGCTTGTCCAGGCGGTGCTGGCCGAGGATTTGAATGAGAAACCCGGGATGACGCATTTTTTGCCGGCCTGTGTGGAATTTAGCGATGGGATTGGAAATCCGAACAATGATCTGGCGGGGAAGGTCGAGGTCGGACAAGTGCGGGCTGTGCGCTGGCAGGGGTCTGGGGATATTGCGGCCATGGCCAAGGCCAACTGTTTTTTGGTGGTGGCGCCGGAGATTACGCATTTGCCGGCGGGGGCTGGCGTGCCGATTCTGTTGCGGCGGGACGTGGTGTGATGCGCAAGAGGCACAGCAGAGCCAAGCTGCCTAAGGCCGCGACCGGGAGGAAGCGGACAGAAACGGGCTTTTCGCACTACGGCAAGAACGCCAGTGTGGCGATGGTGGACGTTTCGGGCAAAGCGGTGACCACGCGGATGGCCACGGCGCGGGCGTTTGTGAAGATGAAGCCGGCGCTCGTGCGGGCGGTACGGCGGCTGAAGAATCCCAAAGGCGATCCGCTTGAAGTGGCGCGGATTGCGGGGATTGCGGCGTCTAAGAGGACGGCCGAGTGGATACCTCTTTGTCATCCGCTGCCGCTGACGCACATTGCTGTGACTCTAACGCTGTGCCAGAATGGCGTTGAAGTGCATTCCAGCGTGACCACGGCGGCGCAGACGGGTGTCGAAATGGAAGCGTTGGTGGCTGTAAGCGCAGCCGCCCTCACCGTCTACGACATGTGCAAGGCTATCGATAAAAGCATGGAAATCACGGATATCGTTTTGCTGGAAAAGACCGGAGGAAAGAGCGGCGATTATGCGCGCGCCGCCAGAGTCGGGCGCGCCAAGCCTGCGGCAAGGCGCGGGCTATGAGCGCTGGATCCAAGGGCATCACCTTGCTGGTGGCGGATGACAATCCGCTGGTACGCGATTTGATCACCAGGGGGCTGGAAGGGTCTTGCGAGGTGGCCATTGCCGCGGATGGCGCGGACGCCCTCCTGCGCGTGATCGACGATCCGCCGGACGCGATCCTTTGCGACTACAAGATGCCGGGGCTCGACGGGCGGCAGCTTTTTGAGAAATTGCGCGGACGCGAAGCCACGCGGCACATTCCATTTTTGTTTATGGCCAGCCGGGCGGACATTGAAGAGCGTTTGCGGCCGATGATTGACGGCGTCGAAGAGTTCATTACCAAGCCTTTTCTGGTGAAGGATTTGGTGCGGGTGACGAAGAAAGTGATCGACCGCCTGCACCTGGAAAAATTGCAGAAGCAGGCTTCGCGGCCGGGCGTGATTCAGGGACGGCTCGAAGAGATGAGCATGATCGACTTGATGCAGTCGCTCGAAATGGGCCAGAAATCGTGCCGCCTGGTGGTGGCCAATCAAGAAGAGGAAGCGGAACTTTACTTCACGGCGGGACAGTGCCGCGACGCGCGGACCGGGAAGCTGCAAGGCGACGAAGCGGTCTATAAAGTTTTGCTGTGGACCGCCGGGGCCTTTGAAATCGATTTTAATGCCGCCAATGGCTCGGACCGCACCACCACCACGCGGAACACCACGGGATTGCTGATGGAAGCGATGCGCTTGCTCGATGAGGCCAGTCAGCAGAGCCCCGACGCGGTGGGGACGCCTTGAGGGTGACGGGGTCCGGGGCTTGTGGACCGACCGCGGAGCCGCGCGGGACCCGGGCGGCGCCGCAATCGCGCGCTGGCAGCTTGCCGAGCTGACGAAACCGATGCGTATTGCCGTTGTTACCGTGAGCGATAGCGCCGCGACTGGCGTGCGTGAGGATGCCTCGGGGCCCGCGGTGGTGGCGGTGTGCCGGGGGCTCGGCTGGGAGATTATCTCCGCCGACGTAATCGCTGACGAATTGACGCCGATTAGCGAGCATTTGCGCGCTCTGGCAAACTCTAACCGCGTCGACGTGATTCTTACCACTGGCGGAACTGGCCTCGGTCCGCGCGACAATACTCCGGAAGCCACGCAGGCGATTGCCGACCGGCTGGTACCGGGAATTGGCGAGGAGATGCGGCGCCTCGGCAGGGAAAAAACTCCCACGGCGGTACTCTCGCGCGCGATCGCCGCGATTCATGGCGGCACCTTGATTGTGAACCTCCCGGGAAGTCCGAACGGTGCGGCCGAATCGCTGGATGCGATCGCACATCTCCTGCCGCACGCCGTGCATGTGTTGCGGGGAGCGCGGCACGACTAGCGGCGATGATTCTTCCGGCGGGAAGAAGTCCTGAGCGGTTCCTGCGGAGAGCCGAGAAAAGGCCCCGCAAATTCAACCACGACGCTGCCTGGTTCGCGCTCGAGGCCTGCGAACCGTTTCACGATGCTATTGGTGTTGCCAGAGCACCGCTCACTTTTCCCGAGACGCTTTCAACTGCCTCATATATGGAGAGCAATCCCGGGACATTTGTTTGCTCCCTCGCTCGCACTCTCGCGCAGAACCCGCCAATCGTCATCAGTTTCCCTGTCGCGCAGGGAGAGGTGTCATTTTGTAATGGAGCTGGATGATGGGGATGCCCAGGAAGGAGATTTTGTGGTCGGTGCGGAGAATGCCTTCAGGATCGACGTAGACATGGAAAATTTCGTGCAGGGTTTTGACGTAGCGCACGCGCCGTCCGTCCGGTCCGCTGGCCACGATGCGGTAGAAGCCCGAACGGCCGAAGGCTGAGCCGGAGGAGTCGAGTCCAAAGGAACCGTCGCGGTGCTGGAGCGGGCTGAGATAGACGTTGGCGGTGCCGCGGCAAGGAAAGGTGACCTTGACGCAGGGATTTTCTTCATGGGGAACGCGCACCGTGGAGTACAAGCCAGCGTAGATGATGTGGCCGGAAGATTTTAGCCGCCGGAGCCAGCCCGTGTATTTGATGGCGCCAGATTGCGGTTCGACGAGCTGGACGATCTGGCTGCTCATGCCGCGAGCCACTTCGAGCGAAGAGATGGGAAAGTTGAGCTGCTCCATGCGGCGGCTGATGAATTCAACCAGCAGCCACAGGAAGAAGCGTCCGGTGAGGGAGACTTCGCTCCACACGTCGAGATGATATTGCGCGGCGTGCTCGTAGAAATGGCGAATTTCCGGGCGAATCGCGGAGGGATCAAAGGACGGTCCGCGAAGGACGCTTAAATCGGGGATGAGCCCGGCGTCGCTCTGAACGCGCGATTCGAGGTGTTCGGCTTGCGCGATGCGTTCGTAAATGCCGGTGCCGATGCGGCCTTTTTCGCCGAGCGGGGCGTCGAGCCAGGATTCCTCGCCGTTGGGGATGCGCTTGCCGGTCAGATGCACCCAGGCGTTAATGCCTTCTTCGAGCAGGAAGGCGATGACGGCATAGATGGCGCCGAGAAATCCCGCGGGGCGAGAGAAGGCGGCGGAGTCCGCGATGGCGTCGGCGCCTGGCGCGGCGGTATGGGGAGAGAGGGGCATGGGCTCAGCTCTATTGTGACACCGCCGGGCGCTGCGCGATGCGGATTGCTGCGCGCTTGTGCTCCGGAATAAGCTGGCCAGCGCTCCAGATTCGTGAAACGGGCATTGACCGCGCAGCGGTTCGCGTCAACAATGTTTGCACCATGACGAAAAAACTTTCGGACAAAAAGCTGGCGGTTGTGGGTGCGGGCAAGCTCGGCGGAATTCTGCTGCGTGCCTATTTAAAGCAGGGGCTTTTTTCGGCCAAGAACGTTGCGGCGACGGTGAAGCATGCCGAGAAGGCGGAGAAGCTCGCAAAGGAGCTGGGCATTCGGGTGACCACCGAGAATCGCAAGGCGGTCCACGGGGCGGACATCGTGTTGCTGGGAGTAAAGCCGCAGGTGGTCGGAGAAGTGCTGAAGGAAATCGCGTCCGAACTGGGAGAGAAAACCTTGGTGATTTCGGTGGCGGCTTCGGTGCCGACGTCTTACATCGAGCAACATGCAGGAGCCCAGGTGCCGGTGGTGCGTGCCATGCCCAATACTCCGGCCACTGTGGGTTGCGGGATGACCGGGATTTGCCGCGGTGCGCACGCCGGGCGCGAGCATTTAGACACCGCGCAGGCGCTGTTTGACGCCGTGGGGCGCACGGTCGTGGTGGACGAGAAAAACATGGATGCGGTGACCGGACTGTCCGCGAGTGGGCCGGCCTTTGTTTATATTATTTTGGAATCGCTGGCCGAGGCTGGGGTCAAGGTCGGGTTGCCACGGGATATTTCTACGTTACTGGCGGCGCAGACGATGAAAGGCGCGGCCAGCGTGGTGCTCGAAACGGGCGAGCATCCCGCGCAGTTGAAGGACGCGGTGACCACGCCGGCGGGATGCACGATTGACGGGATTATGGAACTTGAAGAGGGGAAGTTGCGCGTGACGCTGATCAAGGCGGTCGTGAAGGCTACGCAGCGAGCCTCGGAGCTGTTGTTTGAGAAATAGGTCGTTTTATGGGGACGGGGGTTATCCCGCCGGGTTTGCCAGCGGACGTGCGGCGTGATTCATTGCGGATTCGGGAAGAGCCTCCGCGTCGCCTGCGCGCTATGAGGGTCAGCCGGGGATCAGCGCTTCGGGGTCGGGCGGAGCTGAGGTGACGAGGGATGTCTCGGGCGCGTGGGTGCGGTGACCCAGACGGTAGACCAGCAGGGCGAGAATTGTGGCCAGCAGTTCGAAGAGGGAGACGCCGCGAAATTGGGCGACGCGCCAGCTCCAGGCGCCCAGCAGCGAGCCTGTCGAACCGCCGATGAAATAGCAAACCATGTAGAACGTGTTCAGACGGCTCTTGGCTTCCGGGGCGATGGCGTAGATGCGCGTTTGATTGGAAACATGGCCCGCTTGCACACCCAAATCCATAAAAATCACCGCGAATACCAAGCCGGCGAACATTTTGCCCGTAAGCCCGAGCCAGATATAGGAAGAGAGAACGATCAGCAGGGCGGCGCCGAGAGTTGTCCGTGGCCCGTGACGGTCCGCCAGCCGGCCGACCAGCGGCGCGCCCAATGCGCCGACGGCGCCGACCAACCCAAACAGGCCCGCGACATCCGCGCCGTAGTGATAGGGCGGAGTTTGCAGCAGAAAAGCCAGGGTGGTCCAGAAGGCACTGAACCCTGCAAAGAGCAATGCGCCCAGCAGGGCCGACTCGCGCAGGGCACCGTGTCGCCGAACTAAGGCTCCGACGGAGCGCAACAGGGCTAGGTAGTGGAGAGAGACTTCCGGCTCGCTGCGCGGCAGAAAAAAGCGGGAGCACAAGGCGAGGAGCAGCATCGTTGCGGCGGCCAGAAAATAGACGGTGCGCCAACCGTAGTGCGCGCCGATCAGTCCACTGGCAGTGCGCCCGAGCAAAATGCCGAGGAGCATGCCGCTGAGGACCACGCCGAGGACACGGCCGCGCTGTTTTGGCGGGGCCAGGTGCGCTGCAAAGGGCACGATGGTGTGGACGATCGAGCCGGTGGCGCCCACGGCGAGGCTGGCCAGAGTTAACCAAAGCGCGCTGGATGCCAGAGCGAAGAGCAGCAGCGATACTGTCGCGCCAAAGAGCAAGATGATGATCAGGCGGCGACGCTCTTGAATGTCCCCGAGGGGTACGAAGAAAAGCATGCCGAGAGCGGTGCCGATCTGGGTGGTCATGGCCAGAGCGCCGGCTTGCGTGACGGAAAGGTGAAACTCGCGCGCGATTTCGGCGAGCAGCGGCTGCGCGTAGTAGATATTGGCGACGACGAGGCCAGTGCTGATGGCCATGAACCAGACAGTGCGGGCGGGGATAGGGGATGTGTCAGCGTGGAGATTTGCGGCTGTCGGCGGAGCGGACTCGGTCACAGCGGTTGGATGCGGCATTGGCGATTTTCTCTACACCGGCAAGGGCGATGCGCGCGCTACTCCGACCCTGCAGCGTGCGCGAGCCGGACTGCCGCTCTTGCCCATCTCCGGAGAGCGCGGCAGGGCTGGCGCACTCCGCGCGCGTATGGTTTGGTTCCCGACGGGGGCGACTAGTATGCTGAGAACCGGAGGCGCAACGTTTTATGACCATCGAAGAACCCGCGGACTCGGGCGCTCCTCCTTCGGCGGATCGCGCCAAGGCCAGCCGGGCTACCCGGCAAGCCACGAATCAGGCGGCCTTGGCTTTGGAGTTGCCGTTCGTGCTTGTGGGGACGATTGCGCTGGGCGCGGCGCTGGGCTATTTCCTCGACCACTGGATGCACACCAGGCCCATTTTCATGTTCGTGCTGGGTGCGCTCGGTTTTGCGGGAGGGCTACGCGAAATTTTGCGGCGGCTGCCAGGAGGCGCGGATGGCGCAAAGCCTTCCTGAATCAGGCGCTGCGCGCAACAGCCCGCGCGATTCCGGTTCCGTCTCCATTGCGCTCCCGGGCGCGCGGACTGAGCGACGCATCGCTTGGATGACCTTGGTGATCGGTATCGCCACGGCGCTGGCTTTTTTCTTTACCGGTCGCCCTGCGTGGGCTGCGGGCATCGCCATCGGAGCCGGGCTCGGCTGGTGCAACTTCCGCTGGCTGGCACGTGGACTCGATGCGCTGGTCTTGGCCTCGCGCGCTCAGGAAAGCCGCCCCCGGCCGCGAGTACCGCTCGGTACGTACTCAGCGGCACTGTTCCGCTACGCCTTGATAGGGCTGTGTGTGTATGTTATTTTTGTTTACCTGCACATTCCCCTTGGAAGCATGATGTTGGGGTTGTGTGCTCTCGGAGCCGCGGCGATCGTGGCTAGTCTCTACGAAATCCTGCGTCCTCTGAGTTAGTGCGGACGGCGCTCGGGCGGAGTCAATCATTCGATGGAACATCATGTAAGCGCGCTGACGCGGTTTGCGAACCACTATCTCGGGCAGTTTGCGCTGGCACTGCTTACCGCGCTGCACATCCAGCCCGCTCGCGCCGAGGAGCCGATTCCGGAGCATGTAGTCATGGCCCTGCTGGTGCTCGTGCTCGGCACGCTGCTGGCGCTGATTTTGCGTACGCGGTTGTCTGTCGAAAAGCCCGGGGCGTTGCAGCAAGTGGCCGAGATGCTGCTGACCAATCCACTGGGATTTGGCATCCGCGACCTGCTCGAAGAGAACGCCGGTCATGAGGGAATCAGGTATGTGCCGTGGGTGGGTTCCATCGCGATTTTTATACTGTTGAGCACTTTGTTCGGGGTGTTCCCCTTTCTTTCCGCCCCGACGGGAATCGTTACCGTGCCACTGGCATGCGCGGTGCTTACCTTCCTATATTTTAATTTCCATGGCGCCCGACAACATGGCCTGGCCGGCTATCTGGGAACCTTTGCCGGTTCGCCGAAGTCCGCGGGCGATTGGGCCCTCGCTGTTTTGCTGTTTCCCGTGGAAATCATCAGCACTTTGGCGCGGCTGCTTTCTCTTACCGTGCGTTTGTGGGCCAATATGTTTGCCAGCGACTTGATCTATGTGATTTTCCTGGGGCTGCTGACGGGCGTGGCGGCATTCGGTTGGACCAAATCGCCGGTGCTCGGCGTGGTATTGGGCATTTTTCCCGCCTTGCTGCCGCTGGCTTTTATCTTATTGCACATCTTCGTTTCCGTCGTACAGGCCTACGTGTTCACGGTATTGCCGGCGGTTTATCTCGGTCTGGCCACTGCGGACGAGCACTGATTTGTTTTTTTGAGATTTGCCGGAGGGAGTTCCCCGGCAATTTGTCGCTCCAGCGTGAGCCCGGCTGCACGGTGTCCGGGAACCACCTCCTGGCGGCAATTCATAAGGAGGCAGTACATGAAGAAAGTGACGTATGTAGGGATGACAGCACTCGCGGGCATTTTGTTGCTGGCGGCCCCGAGTGCGTTTGCGCAGGGCACGGATGCGGCGGCGGGTAACAGCAAAGCGCTGACGGCGTTCGCGGTTGCCATCGGCATGGGCGTGGCGGCGTTTGGCTGCGGACTCGGACAGGGGCGCATTGCTTCGGCGGCTTGCGAAGGCATGGCGCGCAATCCCGGAGCTGCGGGACCGATTCGCGCGGCGATGATCCTTGGCCTCGTGTTCGTCGAGACGCTGGTCCTCTTTACGCTGGCGATGCTGGCGTTGAAGTCGTAGATTCTTCTAAAAAAGGAATTGTTCAAGGCCCGGGAGTTTCCTCCGGGCCTTCTGTTTTTTCTGCATTCCGGGGAATGTCATTTGGCGAGGCGAAAATCACGCCGTGAGGAGAGAATTAGCCATGCCGTCTACAAGAGAAGACGAGTCTTGGCTCGCGGAGCGCTTCGTTGCCGGTTTTGAAAAGGTGAACGAGATGAGCGCTGACCCGATTCTTGACCCGGTCGCGCGCGGCAACTCGCTTCTGGCGAAGCTGACCGGATGGCAGGGAACACGCCAGTTTTGCGCGGCTGGCGAGCGAAAGGCGCCCGCCGGGATAGCGGCTGCCATAAACGCTAGTGCAAACCGCCGATGAGCGTGGGCTGCAGGATGAAATTCAGGATCTGGTTGGGGAAGAGGCCGAGGTAGACGGTGCTGATGGCGGTAACGAGCAAGACCAGCACGATCGTGGCCGGGAAGCGCACCAGGGGGGCCGCGGCGATTTCTTCGCTGGGTTCGCGCATGTACATCAGAACGATCAAGCGGAAATAGTAGTAGGCGCCGATGACGCTGTTGACGGCCATGATTACCGCCAGCCAGATCAGGTGCGAGTCGATGGCGGCTTTGAAAATGTACAGCTTGCCGAAGAATCCGGCGGTGATGGGCAGACCGAGCAGCGAAAGCAACAACAGGCTGAGGGTCGCGGCGACCAGTGGCTGGCGCTGGCCGAGTCCCGCGTAGTCGTCGATGGCGACGTGTTTTTCACCCGCGCCGCCGATTTGCGAAACGATCGTGAAGGCGCCGATCTTTACCAGGGCATAGCTCAGCAAATAAAAGAGCACCGCGGCGTAAGCCTTGCTGGCGCCATCGCTGAGATTGGGGGTCATGAAGGTGACGGCTGCGAAGGCCACGAGAATATATCCGGCGTGGGCGATGGAGCTATAGGCCAGCAGTCGTTTGACGTTGGTTTGCACCAGCGCGCCCAGGTTGCCCGCGAACATCGTGAGCACCGCAAGGATCCAGAAAGCCCAGAACCACAGATGCGTGGCTGCGGGCACCGTGGCGAAGATGCGCAGCAGCAGGGCAAAGGCCCCGGCTTTTGGTCCAGCCGAGAAAAGCGCGGTAACCGGAGTGGGCGCGCCTTCGTATACGTCGGGTGTCCAGATTTGAAACGGGGCGGCGGCGACCTTAAAGCCCAGGCCGATCAGAATCATCGCCAGGCCGAGTTTCAGAAGATTGCTGTTGGCATCGGCGCCGCCCATGTGATCGAGCAGGGTGGTGCCCGTTGCGCCGTAGACCATAGCGATACCGTAGAGGAAGAATGCCGTAGCGAAGGAGCCCAGTAAAAAATACTTCATGGCGGATTCGCCGGACTTCAGCGAATCGCGGCGATAGCCGGCCAGTACGTAACTGGCGATGGAACTCATTTCAAGGCCGACGAACGCGGTGAGCAGGTCCTGCGCACCGGCCAGTACGCCCATGCCCGCGGTGGCGAAGAGCACCAGGGCGTAGAATTCCGCAGCCTGGAGATTCTCGCGATCAAGATATGGCCCTGCGGCTAGAACCACGAGGAAAGCCACTAAGCCGACGAGCAAGTGGAAAAATACGCTGAAAGCGTCCGACTGTATCAGTCCGCCGAAACCCGGGCCGGGGTATGCTCCGGCCACCAGCGCGAGACCGGTGCCCGCCAGGGCGGCCAGCGCCGCAACCGCGGTGAAAAACTGCCGGCTCTTGACGAAAGGCTGCAGCAACATGACCAGAGTGCCGAACCCGCACCAGACTAATTCAGGCAGCACGCGGTAGGAGTCTTCGGCGGTGGGAAAACCTGAGAGCATTTAGCGGCGTACGCGCCTTTCCATGGAAATTTCCTTGAGTCGTTCGGGTGCGCTTCGCGCGGCGTTTGCGGAACGGGCTGAGCCTGTACTCGGCGGCGTTACGGCCAGAGGTAGAGGGACAGCCGGCGCGCCGCCTTGATAGAGACGCTGCGGATTCACCTCGTCGATCACCGTTTGCGAGGCTTGCGCGGTACGGCGGGTGATGTACGAGGAGCCCACGCCCATCCATAGCGTAACCACGGCCATGGTGATCAAGATCGCGCGTTCGCGGGACGAGATATCCGGCAGCGTCTTGTTTTTCTCGTGTGTGATTTCGCCAAAAAAGACACGCTGATAAGACCACAGCAGGTAGCACGCAGAGAGGATCACACCGAGGGCCGCCCACGAAGCCCACTGCCAGTGGTGAATGTAAGTACCCAACAGAATCAAATATTCGCCCACAAAGCCGTTGAGAATGGGCAAGCCGAGCGAAGAGAGTGCGGCAAACAAGAAGAACGCGGCCAGCTTGGGCATGGGCGTTCCCAGGCCGCCGTACTCGGCGATTTCAAAAGTATGCTTGCGGTCGTAAAGCATGCCGACGAGCAAGAAGAGTGCGCCGGTTGAGATGCCGTGTGCCAGCATCTGGTACACCGCGCCCTGCATGGAAATATTGTGGAAAGCAAAAATGCCAAGGACCACGAAACCCAGGTGGCTTACGGAAGAGTAGGCCACCAGTTTTTTCAGGTTGGGCTGCACCAGCGCCACGAGCGCGCCATAAATAATGCCGATGATGGCCAGCAAGGCAATCCACGGCGCGGCACGATGCGCGGAGTCCGGAAAGAGCGGCAGGCAGAAGCGCATCATGCCGTAGGTGCCCATTTTGAGCAGCACACCAGCGAGCATCACCGAGCCGGCCGTGGGGGCTTCGACGTGCGCGTCTGGCAGCCAGGTGTGGAAAGGGAAGAGCGGCACTTTGATGGCGAAGGCCACGAAGAAAGCGAGGAACAGCAGCATTTCCGCGCGCGGTTCGAGCGCCGGAGTTCCTGCGGCAAGCATTTCCTGGATGCGCGGCAGATCGAAAGTGCCGCTGGCGTTGTACAGCCAGAGGATGCCCACCAGCATGAAAATCGAGCCGGCCATGGTATAGATGACAAATTTCACGGCGGCGTAGATGCGGCGTTCGTGGCCCCAGATGCCGATTAGAAAGGCCATGGGGATCAGCATGACTTCCCCGAAGAGAAAGAAGAGGAACAGGTCGAGCGAAAGAAATACGCCGACTACGCCGACTTCTAGCAGCAGCATCATGACGAAAAATTCTTTGACGCGGTGGCTGATGCTGGACCACGACGCCAGAATGGAAATCGGCGTGAGAAACGTAGTCAGGATTACCAGAAACAGGCTGAGGCCGTCGACCCCGACGTGGTAGTTGATGGGCGGCAGGTGAATCCAGCTGTAGAACTCTTCGAGCGAGTAGCCCTTGGCGTCCGGCGGAACCTTATAAAGCAGCAAAAGGGAAAGCGCGAATTCCGCCACGGAAATCAGCAACGCGAAGCGGCGAATCCATAGGTGATCGTCGCCGCGCAGCAGCAAGAGCGCGAGCGCGCCCAAGGCCGGGAAGAAGATCAGGACGGTCAGCAAGCCGAAGGGCATCAGCGCACCATCCCGACGGAAACCGGCTTCAGATGGGGCCAGAAAATGACAGCGATTATCACGATGGCGCCAATGACCACCCACACGGCGTAGCTGCGGGTATTGCCCGATTGCGTGTGACGGCTGGCGTCGCCGACCTCGCTGGCGCCGCGTGCCAGGCCGTTGACCGCGCCATCGACGATTTCGACGTCCACGATTTTCCAGAGCACGTTGCGCGAAATCCACATGAGCGGGGCGACAATTGCGGCGGCGTAGATTTCGTCGACGTAATACTTGTTCCAGAGGGTGGTGTAGACCGGCCCGGCGGACTTGGCGATGCTGGCGGGTTTACCGGTGTCTTTGCTGTACAGCAGGTAGGCCACAAACCAGCCGATCGCTGCGGAAGCCACCGCAACACCAGCCAGGATATATTCAAGGTTGCGGGCCGCGGCCTCGTCGAGCGCGTTGGCGGCTTCGCCCGCGCCGAAAACCGGTCCGAGGAACGAAGTGAAATAGTCCGTGCCGCCCCACAGCGCGGGCGCGGCCAGCCAGCCGCCGGTGATCGAAAGCACCGCCAGAACGACCAAAGGACCAAGCATGCTCCACGGCGATTCGTGGACATGCACGTGATGCTCGTCGTAACGTTGCTGGCCGTAGAACGTGAGAAACACCAGCCGGAACATATAGAACGAGGTCATGAGCGCGGTGAAGAGGCCGAGGCCGTAGAGAATGTGCCCGCCATGTTCATTGTTAAAGGCGCTCAGCAGGATGGCGTCCTTGCTGAAAAACGCGGCCAGGGGAGGGAATCCCGCGATAGCCAGCGTGGCGGTCAGCATGGTCCAGTAGGTCCACTTGATCTTTTTGCTGAGGCCGCCCATTTTGAGCATGTCTTGCTCGCCGCCCATCGCGTGAATGACGCTGCCCGCCGCGAGGAAAAGCAAGGCTTTGAAGAAGGCGTGGGTCATCAGGTGAAAGATGCCGGCGGAAAATGCCCCGACGCCGCAGCCGAGGAACATGTAACCAAGCTGGCTGACGGTCGAATAGGCGAGAACTTTCTTGATATCGGTCTGCACCAGTCCGATGGTGGCCGCGAAGAACGCCGTGGCACAGCCGACTACGGCGACAACGACCATGGCGGTGGGTGCGTGCTCAAAAAGCGTGTGCGAGCGCGCCACCACGTAAACTCCGGCGGTGACCATGGTGGCCGCGTGAATCAAAGCGCTGACCGGCGTGGGCCCTTCCATGGCGTCCGGCAGCCAGACGTATAAAGGAAGCTGCGCCGATTTTCCGCAGGCGCCCATGAAGAGCAACAGGCAAGCAATCGTGAAGGTGCCAAGATGGCCCATGGCGTCCGGCGGCCAGCCCCCGGCGTGGTGGACGTCAAACAGCGTGACGAAATCGAGCGTCTTGAAGTTGCGGAACAGCAAAAACATGCCGAGCATGAAGCCGAAGTCGCCGATGCGATTGACGATGAAGGCTTTCTTGCCCGCGTCCGCGGCGGACTTGCGCAGAAAATAGAAGCCGATCAGCAAGTAGCTGGCCAGGCCGACGCCCTCCCAACCGACGAAAAGGAGCACGTAATTCGCCGCGAGGATAAGAATCAGCATGAAAAACATGAAGAGATTGAGGTAGGAAAAGAAGCGGTAGTAACCGCTTTCGTGCGCCATGTAGCCGCTCGAGTAGATGTGAATCAAGAAGCCCACTCCGGTGACCACCATGAGCATGATTACGGTGAGCTGATCCATCTGCAGGTCGAATCCCGCGCGGAAAAGCGAACCCCCGTGCACCAAGTCCGGCACCACGATCCAGTCGAAATATTCCTGGTGCACCAAGGCCTGGCCTCGGGCAAAAAATTCCCTTACCGCTTCAAGAGCGCAAGCGAAAGAAAGTCCCGTCGCACCGAGGGCTACGGAGTTGACGATTTTGTTGGGCCACTTGGCGCCCAGCAGACCGTTGGTCGCCGAACCGAGCAGGGGCAAGAGCGGGATGATCCACAAATAATCGAGGATGGGAGAATTGGACATTAGAGTTTGAGCAGGTCCACGCGTTCCACGTTGAGGGTTTGCCGGTTGCGCGCAACCAGAATGACGATGCCGAGGCCTACGGCGGCTTCCGCAGCAGCCACGATAATGACGAACAGCACAAAAATCTGGCCGTCCAGTTTTCCGCTGGCTTGGCTGAAAGCCACGAAGGCCAGATTTACGGCATTGAGCATCAACTCGATGGACATGAAAATGGTGATGATGTTGCGCTTTAAAATAAACGCCAGCACGCCCAGCCCGAACAGCACGGCGCTCAGCGCGACGTAATAGGTGGTGGGAACCATACTAGTTATGCTCCCGATGTGCGAGCACGATCGCGCCCAGAATGGCGATCAGGATCAGGAACGACGTCAGCTCAAAGGGATACACGAAGGTTTTGAAGATAGCGGTTGAGATATCGTGCGTCGAAGAAAGCG
>JBEKSZ010000014.1:0-49397 GCA_049516615.1 Candidatus Acidiferrum sp.
CGACCGCGGCATTCAAACCAGCACTTCCTTGGAGGTTGCCGCGAAATACGCGCTTCTGTCCATGGATGCCGCCATGCGCTCCAACGTAACTGTCGGTCCACCCTTTGACTTACTGCTGTACAAAAAAGATTCACTGGAGATCACCCGCTACCGGCGGGTGGGCGCAGGAGATCATGATTTAAAACTGATTCATTCGAGTTGGGAACAATTCCTGCGCCGCGCCGTAGAGCAGTTGCCGGATATTGAGTTTGAGCCGCCGGACAACGCAATCCGGTCCATGGGATCGGTCCCCCAGGTGCGTTCAAAAGTCTCTTCCCTCTGAGAGCAATTGGCTTGGCGCGGCGCTACCCTAGAAACAAAAAGCAGGGCCGCAGAAGCCCCGCTTTCCGTCAAGTGCAGGAACGCCGATCTTGGAAATCGTCTACGCGGTCGCCGATCTGCCGGCCACAAAGTGATACAGGATGGAGATGACCGCCAAAACCAGGAGAATGTGAACGAAGCCCACGGTTACGTGGAAGGCAAAGAACCCCAGCAGCCACATCAACAAAAGAACTGCACCGATAATTCCAAACATAAGCTTCCTCCTCGTTTTGAAAGTGTCTAAGGCTTTCCGCCACAGTTTGCGCACCTGGTGTCTGGCGGTACGTCTCCATTTGGAACTCATTCAACCGGAACGTCGATAGGGGCAACCCGTTACGGTCCTTGGGGAGGTTGCTGTACCGCCAAGGAGCAGGCACTCCTGTCAGGGCGCGGTGCCCGTGCCTAGACCGCGCCGTATTACCTAACCGCCAGGGGCAAAACCGCGCCCGCAAGAAATCTCGCCCTTTCGCGGGAGCTTCCTCTACAATTCTTCTCGATAAAACATGGCAAGCGCTTCTCGCAAGCGTGGCATCTGTGGAGGGCCCTGTGACGAGCGATAACGATTTCGACCTGATTGTGATTGGCTGCGGACCGGCGGGTGAAAAAGCGGGCGCGCAAGCCGCTTACTTCGGCAAGCGCGTGGCGGTTATCGAACGCGCCGAGCACATGGGCGGAAGCTGCATCAACACTGGCACGGTGCCCAGCAAGACGCTGCGGGAATCGGCGCTGTATTTTTCCGGGCTCAAGCAGCGCGGGCTTTACGGGATCGATTATTCGCTGAAAGAAAATCTCACCGTGCATGACTTCATGCATCACGAGCGCGAAGTGGTGGACATGGAGCGCCGCCGCATCCTCAAGAATCTGGAACTGCACCACATCGAACTCCTGCGCGGCCAGGCGGCGTTTCTGGATGCGCACACCGTATCGTTGGGCAGCGGCGGGAACAGCCGAACGCTGCGCGGCGAGGTCATTTTGATTGCCACCGGGTCGCGGCCGAACCGTCCGGCGGAGATCAGTTTTGATGACGTGCACACCTTCGACTCCGACACATTTTTGCAGATGGATCGCATCCCCAAGAGCCTGGCGGTCATCGGTGGCGGCGTGATCGGCTGTGAGTATGCGTCGATCTTCGAGGCGCTGGGCTCGCAGGTTACGCTGGTCGATGGCCGCGACCGCTTGCTGCCCTTTCTCGATCCGGAGATTTCCGAGCGTTTGCGCGACCGGCTGATCGAGATCGGCATGAAGTTTTGGTTCAACGAACGTCCCGCGAAGGTGGAGAACTCTTCGGCCGGTGCCCGGCTGACCATGAAGAGCGGCAAAGTTCTGGAGACCGATGCAGTGCTGTTCGCGGCCGGGCGCCGCGCTGCAGTTGACGGTCTGGCCCTTGAGAAGGCCGGTCTGGCCATCAATGATCGCGGTTACATCGCGGTCGATGAAAATTATCGCACGGCGGTCGCCAATATCTACGCCGCCGGCGATGTCATCGGGTTTCCCGCGCTGGCCTCCACGTCGATGGAGCAGGGCCGGGTCGCCGTTTGCCACGCCTTCGGCTTCAAATATAAGCAGCGAGTTGCATCTCTCCTGCCCATGGGCATCTACACCATTCCGGAAATTTCAGCCGCCGGAGAAACCGAAGAATCGTGCCAGGAAAAGAAGATTGACTACGTGGTTGGTCGAGCGCGCTATGAAAATAACGCGCGCGGCCACATTGCGGGAGATACCTCCGGCTTGTTGAAGCTGATTTTCGCGCGGGCCGACAAGAAACTGCTGGGCATCAGCATCATCGGAGAAAACGCCACAGAGTTGATCCACATCGGTCTGATGGTGCTGGACCACGGATTAACCATCGACGAATTCATTGAGCAGGTTTTTAATTATCCGACGCTCAGCGAACTTTATAAATACGCGGCCTACGACGGTCTCGGCAATCTGGCAGGCCACAAGTTGCGCGAAGGCTAACGCGGACTCTTGGCCGCCTCAAAGCCCTAAATCGGCAAAGGGCTCGGCCACGACCTGGTACTCGTCTTCATAAACGATATAGCCGGGTCTCCGGGCCCTAATCACGCGCACACAAGAATCGTTCCGTTCGAGCACGCAACGCATCTCATACATCTTCGCGATATGCTTCGAGGCCGTGGACTTAAACCAGCACACACCCCGCTGCTGGCCTCGCGCATCGCGAGACCTTCCGAAGCGTGTCGGTTTGTCGAGGTTTTCGTTGAACCAGCAGCTCAGCTCATCCAGTCACACTTCGTCGTAACTGGATAGCAGTTCCCGCCGGCGCAGTCAGGAGGCAGCCTGAAACAGTCCGAGTGAGGCCCTGGAGGTGGTAGCAACCCCGGAAATCACGAATCGCAGATACATCACGGCTCCTTCAGAGTCTTTTACATGTGACCGCCCCTCACCGGTACCAGGCTATGCGGGCCGAGAAGCGGCCCTTGGCAGCAGCGCAGTCTTAGAGTCGGACGGATTGCGAATCAATTGTAGCAATGTTCCGATGATCGCAGGGGGAACGTTCCGGGGGCCTCGCCACTTGGTCCATTAGGCTATACTGGCCGCGGCATCCGGCAGTTAGCAACATCGAAGGACTGCGCTCGTTATTTGGAGGACACGTGCCACTGGTGCGGATTGATCTCTTAGAGGGAACTTCGCCCGAATATCGCCAGGCCCTTGGTGACGGTGTTCATCAGGCCATGATCGAAGCGCTGCAGATTCCCCCGGACGACCGTTTCCAGGTGATTACCGAACATGCCCCGGGCGGGATCGTCTATGACCCGCAATATCTGGGCATGCACCGCGACGACAAAGTCGTCTTTGTGCAAATCACCGCGAGCGCGGGGCGCAAACCCATGCAGAAGCGCAAGCTCTACAAGCACATGGCGGAAATTCTGCAGAAATCCCCGGGCCTAGATCCCGCGAATCTGCTCATCAATCTCGTCGAAGTGGTGTGGGAGAACTGGTCGTTCGGAAACGGCCAAGCGCAGTACATGGATCAATGAGGCCGGGGCCTATAACGGCCGGCAAAATCCTATGACGTTTTCGCGTCTGCTCGTGAGTCTGCTTCTCCTGCAAAGTACCGCTAAGGCATCTCCTTCTATGGCGGCGAGCGCCGCTCTGTGGCAAACCGCAGTAGCGCCTGGGGCTTCAGCGGACAATTATCTGGGCTTCGATCTAAACATCTACCCCGGAGACGCGGCCCTGCCCGTTTTGCGGAAGGATTTTTCGTTTACGAGCTTCTGGATCAGCCCGCCGCCTGGAGAGTCGACCAACACCTGGATGGGCAAGCGCGCGCTGTTGCGTCAGCTGGGCTTTGGATTCGTGGTGCTCTACCGCGGACGCGAAGTGCGCGAAATAAAAACCGCTACGGACGCCGCCGGGAAAGGCAAGCATGACGCAGACGAAGGAGCAGCGAGCGCCAAGCGCGAGGGCTTTTCGGCCGGCACGGTCGTATTTCTCGATGTCGAAGAGGGGGGCCGCCTGCCTGCGGCGTACCACGCCTACCTGCGCGCCTGGGCCGACGCGCTGATGGCCGCGGGCTACCGCCCGGGTGTGTACTGCTCCGCGATGGCGGTGAGCGAAGGCCACGGCGTAACCATCGTCACCGCCGATGATATTCGCGCCAACGAAGCTCCCCGCGAATTCACCTATTGGGTCTACAACGACGCCTGCCCGCCGGCACCGGGCTGTTCGGCCAAGAAGGCCGCGCCCTCGCCCTCACGCAGCGGTACTGCTTACGCCGCTGTGTGGCAGTTCGCGCAATCGCCGCGCCGCAAAAGCGTTACAGCGCGATGCGCCGCCAGCTACGCCCGCGACGGGAATTGTTACGCGCCGGGGGATGCCGCGCGGGCGTGGTTCTTGGATATGAACAGTGCCACGTCTGCCGATCCCTCGGGCGGCGCCAAGTAATCCGGTTCCTCTCTAATGCCAGACCGCGGCAACCGTGCGGAACTAATCGGTAGGATTCCGCGGAAATTTGAAGTAGGGCAAGCGCACGCCCTGATCGATAATCTGGTCGGCGCGAATCGCCAGCGGCGCGGCAAACCCCAGCGTGCCGCCGCTGGTCACGTAGTCGTCTTCGTCCACGCCATCGCCGCTCACCCCCAGCCCGCCAACCAACTGTCCATTGCGAAAAAGTCCCGCGCTGCCCGGAAAAAATACGATACCGCTTTTCAGCACGTTGGGCGGACCTGTCTGCATCCCTTGCGTGCAGGGATTCGCGGTATCAAACAAAAATGAATTGAAAAAAGGGCCCGGACTGTACGGCGGGCCATTTCCTCCGATGCCCGGCGGGTACAGCGGCATCGCCCCGAAGCTAATGGTGCGATTGGTCACAGCGGTCCCCAGCGGAACGCCGGGCAAATCAGCCGTGGTCCGCAGCATGCTGTTGAAGTACACCATGTTGCGTGCTTTGGAAGCGGCCACGTCGATGCTGAACACCGTCGAATCGCTCATGCGCCGCAGACCAATCAGCGTTCCATCGAGATCCGCTACGGCGATGACCATTTTCGCGCGCGAGCCCGGCGGCAGGCGAATCGCGGCGCGCGTGGTGTTGGCCGTAGCTTCGGCATTGTCAAGAATCGTCGTTACGTCCGATGCCGCCAATCCCCCGAGCGGCCCGTTCGTTGGCGTAATCAGATCGCCTTCGGGCGGCTGTCCGGCGCTGCTGATCGGCGTGAATCCTGCCAGATAGCCGCCCGCTCCCGCCACGGGGCCGCCACTGACTCCCGCAGGCAGCGTGGTCTGATTGACGAATGGCAGCGCGATCCCGCCAATAAAAACCGCTCCCGGCGCCGGCACCGATTTCAATCCGAGAACTTCCGTTGAATTGGCGCGCTGCGTGCCCGAAGCGACGACAGCCGCATATTCGGCCACATTCAAATTGCTCGAAGAGGTGACCACACCGACGCCGCCGAGCACCACGGGGGTTTGTCCCGCGGGCTGGTCAAAAATGGGAACCCCTCCGGGGTTTACGGCGTTCGGATCGCTGTCGTAGACATCGGCTTTGCCGGTCAGAATTCCGAGGCCTGGCCCGCCGCCGAGGGCGGTCGCGGGCGGCAGCAGCGTCTGATACGCGACGGTATTCACCAGCGTGCAGCCGCGGTTGGTATTTTCGATGCCGTAAAGGTCGGCGTTGGGCTGATTGGTCACCCCCGGCGGAAAGTGGATGCCGCTGATAAAACGCACCGTGCGCGAGGAAAGCGGCGCCTGGTCGTTGCTGAAAAACGCTCCGGTGCGGGCCAGCGCTACGGCCACGTCGTTCGCGTTGTTCATCTGTCCGTAATTGCCCGCGACCATCGTCGGTGCATTCTCCGTGCGGTAGACGGCCAGCACAATGCCGGCGCGGTCCACAACCGCGACTACCATGTCCAAGTTGACGGAGTTTACCGCAGCTTGGACGACGTTTTGCACATCCGCAGCCTGCAATGGTGGCGGCGGTTGTGCCGCGGGCGGAGGGTCCGCAGGCGGCGTGACGGCCGAGCTGCTGCCGCCGCAGCCGCCGAGCAGCAGCGCCAGCAATCCGGCAAGACCGAGCGCCAGCCGTTCACGCGCGGCCCGAGGCTTCCCCCGCCGGTCGCTAGCGGAGGCGCCACCTCGTGCTGCGCGCCAGAAATGGGTCTTAATCGGGGACACCGCAGACAAATTGTTATCACAGTGCGCCGACCGCCTCAATCTCTTTCGCGCGTCGCCGTGGTCCTCTCGATCATGGAGCGCCAGGCTTTTGTTCTCAGGTTGCTGACTTCCGCCGCGGCCCAGCAAAAACTGTTGCCCCAGCAACCTTTATACTGTTATGTAGTAGCGATTCCCGGGGTTCCGGTAATCGGTTGGAACGCAAAATCTCCGGCGCAGCATTTCTGGTTCGCAGATGACTTGTCGGTCCCCGCAGCGAATTCGACGTCTGCTTGGCGTGCTGTGCTGCCTGCTGGCATGGGCAGAGGCGTCCTTGGCCTCCAGTCCGCTCGCGAGTTCACAAGCTGCTCGGGAATCGCAGTCCAAGCCCGACGCTCAGGGCGGCCAGCAGGCGCCCACCGCGAGTGCGACGGTCACGCAACAGCCCACGGAATCGGCCCGGCAACCCGGTGCTGCGGCGCGAATCCCTCGTCAGCAGGCACTGACCACCTCGGCGCTAGATGGCATCGTGCGCGACGCGGGATTTTCCAATGTCACCATCCCCGTTCCCGGAGCGCGGCTGATCCTCCGCGACCTGCAGAGCGGGAAAATTCTCAATCGCACGAGCTCGGGGGAAGGCGTGTTTCGCATCTTTCCCGTTCCGCCGGGCCGCTACGAATTGCGCGTCGAAGCCGAGGACTATGTACCGTTCGTGCTGCCGGAAGTGACGCTGCACGCCAATGAAGTTCTCAGCCTGGAAATCTCCATGGTCACCTCCGCTGCAGCCGAAGCGCGTTCGCGCTTGCCTCGCCAGCCGGAGCTCGGTCCGGCGTTGCCTCCCGGAACGGCTGCGTCGCTCGGTTCCTACCGCGAATTTCGCCATCGCCTCGATGCCGACCCGGGCTACATCGAGAATCTGACGGCCGACACGCTGCCCCCGGTGGCCGACGTGTTTAACGAAATTCCGGATCGCTGGGCGCTCGAGCAGCCCGACTACCGCCGCTACCCGCAAAAGGGCGAATACATTTACACCAAGCCCCACTGGTACGATCCCTTCAATCGCAATCGTTTGAAAGGCGATGAACCGGTTTGGCCGGAGCTGCTTGGCCAGCAGGTATTTCTGAACCTCACGGCTACTTCGGAAACTTTCTTTGACGGGCGACGCGTGCCGTCGCCAAGCGATGTGAGCGCCGCGCGTCCCGGCAGTGAAGCGTTCTTCGGGCGCGGTGAGCAGGCCTTCACCGACCAGACCGTGCGCATTTCGTTTGACCTGTTTCACGGCGACGCTTCCTTCAAACCCGTGGACTGGCGTATCCGCATCACCCCGGAACTTAGCTTGAACGACCTTGACGTGCGGGAACTGGGTATCGTCGGTCCCGACGTCCGCCAGGGCACCGATCGTTTCGATTACCACCTCGGATTGCAGGAAGCCTTCGCCGAGGTGAAGCTGGCGGATTTGGGACCGAACTATGATTTCGTTTCCGTGCGCGCTGGCATCCAGCAATTCAACGCGGATTTTCGCGGCTTCGTTTTCGTGGACGAAGAGCCCGGGCTGCGCATTTTTGGCGACCTAAAGTCCGATCGCATCGAATACAACGCCGCGTATTTCAATTTTCTCGAAAAAAACACCAACAGCGGACTGAACACGTTTCACCGGCGGGAACAGCAGGTGACCCTCGGCAACGTCTACATCCAGGACTTTTTCTTCCCCGGCTACACCGCGGAGTTTGTCGGCTTATGGAACAAGGATGACGGCGGTTTGCACTACGACGACAACGGGTTTCTGGTTCGCCCCGCTCCCGTCGGCAACGTAATCGATCAGGGTGTAGGGCCGATCTTGCACAGCCTGAGCGTCGGGTATTTTGGCTGGCTCGGCAACGGTCATATCGGAAGGCTGAATCTGACGCACGCGTTCTACGAAGCCGCCGGCGAAGACACCTTCAATCCCATCGCCGGTCGCAAAGTCACTGTGAACGCGCAAATGGCCGCCGCGGAACTCTCCTACGACCACGACTGGATTCGTTACCGGGTTTCCGCGTTTTACACTTCGGGCGACGCCAATCCCCGCGATGGCCGAGCCAACGGGTTCGATTCCGTCGTGGATCTGCCGAATTTTGCCGGCGGTCTTTTCAGTTTCTGGAACCTTGAAGCCATTCGTCTGACGGGGTCGGCGGTCTCCCTGAAATCCGACGGCAGCCTGATTCCTGCCCTGCGCTCGAGCAAGGAAGAAGGCCAGGCCAATTTCGTGAATCCGGGAATTTTTCTGGCCAATGCTGGCGCGGATTTCGATATCACGCCCAAGCTTAAAGGTTTTGTGAATTTCAACTATCTGCGCTTCATGCGCACCGAGTCTCTTGAGGACATTCTGTTTCAATATCCCATTCACCATCCCATCGGTGAGGATCTTGGGGTGGGCGTCGAATACCGCCCGCCGCTCAGCGAGAATATCGTTCTGATGGGCGGTGCATCGGCGCTGCAACCGGGGCAGGGCTTTAGGGATATATATTCGAGCCGCACGCTGTTTTCACTGTTCGGCTCCGTGAAGTTTACGTTTTGAGGTTCGCCTGATGCTGCGCTTTAACCAACAATCCGGTCGCGCACGGCTGCTGATTCTGCTGGCCTCGTTCGCGACTCTGGCCTTGCTCACGTTTGCCGGCCGATTGCACAGCGCGGCCGGGCTCGGTAGTCGCGGCCCCCTGGATTCGCATCTTTCTGTTCCGCGCGCTCTCTCTCCGCACCCTTCGCAAGACCCGGGCCAACAAGAACTGTCGCCCCAGTCGTTGCGGGGGCAAACCCAGGAAGGGGCCGCGCAAAAATCAACCGGCTGTATAAGCTGCCACATCCACACCGACGAGCCTACGATGCATCCGACGGGAACCGTTTTTCTCGGTTGCACTGACTGCCATGGCGGCGATTCCGCCGTGCAGGTCGCGCCGGGAGCCGCCGCCAGCTCTGCGGAGTATCAATCCGCGAAACAGAAGGCCCACGTCCAGCCCCACGAAAAGATCTTCAAAGGCACGACTGGGGTGCCCGCGCGCACCTATACCAAATGGCTCAAGGAATCCTACGAGTACGTAAAATTCGTAAATCCCGGCGATTTGCGCGTGGCCCCGGAAACGTGCGGCTCGGCCGGCTGCCACGCTGCTGAAACTCGCGCGGTCTCAACCAGCATGATGACCCACTCGGGAATGCTTTGGGGCGCCGCGCTGTACAACAACGGCGGCTACCCGGTAAAGAACACCCGCTTTGGGGAAAGCTACGATCGCGACGGCCGGCCGCAATCCATCAAAACCTATCCTCCTCCGCTGCCCGAAGAAACGCGCAGCAAAGGCGTTATCGCCGAACTCGATCCGCTCTATCGCTGGGAAATTTCCCAGCCGGGCAACGTGCTGCGCGTCTTTGAACGCGGCGGCCGCAAGAAATCGGAACTCGGCAACCCCAACCGCGAAGACGATCCCGGCAAGCCCGACGACCAACTGAGCGATCGCGGACTCGGGACCGAACTGCGCACCGATCCTGTCTTTCTCGGACTGCAAAAAACCCGCCTGCTCGATCCGGTCATGTCCCTGCCCGGAACCAACGATCATCCCGGCGACTATCGCGGCAGCGGGTGCGCCGCCTGCCACGTCATCTACGCTAACGACAATGACCCGGCACACTCGGCGGGCTATGCACCATATGGGCACTCCGGATTCAGCGCCTCGGCCGACCCCACCATTCCCAAAAACGAGTCCGGCCATCCCATCAAGCACACCTTTACCAAATCCATTCCGTCCAGCCAGTGCATGAACTGCCACATTCACCCCGGCACGAACATGGTCACCACCTATTTCGGGCTCACCTGGTGGGATAACGAAATCGACGGCGACAAAATGTATCCCGCCGAGCAGCGCAACCCCAGCGAGGAACAGCGCTACCAATCCTATTTGCGCAACCCGGAAGCGGCTGCCGCGCGTGGCCTGTGGGGCGACGAGAAATTTCTGGAAACCGTAGGCAGCCCGGAATTCAACGCCCGATTAAAGACCACCAAATTTGCCGATTTTCACGGCCACGGATGGATCTTCCGCGCGGTCTTCAAGCACGACCGCAAGGGCAACTGGCTGGACAAAGACGACCAGCCCATCGCCTTCGACGATCCCGACCGTTTTGGCAAGGCCGTGCATCTTGCGGACATCCATCTTGAAAAAGGCATGCAGTGCAACGATTGCCATTTCGCGCAGGACAACCACGGCAACGGGAAAATTTACGGTGAACCGCGCGCCGCCGTCGAGATCGATTGCATCGATTGCCACGGTACGATCCGCAATAAAGCCACGTTGATCACTTCCGGGCCCGCCGCGCCCGAGCCTTTGCGTCCCGGCGAACCGCGCGGTCGTCATCTGGAAACATTGCGAACCCCGTGGGGACTGCGTCGCTTTGAGTGGCGCGGTGGCGAGCTCATTCAACGCTCCATGAGCGATGAACACCGGGAATGGGAAGTGGTGCAAACCGCCGAGACCATCACGCCGGGAAACATTCATTTCAATGCAAAATCTCTTCGCGCAAAATTGCTCGCCACCGACGGCTCCCTTTCTTCGCGCATGCCGCAGGACGACACCCACCTTGCGCATCCCAACTCGAGCATGACCTGCTACTCCTGCCACACCTCATGGACCCCCACCTGTTTCGGCTGCCACTTGCAGATGACCGCCAACGTCAAGCGCCCCATGCTGCACAACGAGGGTTTGATGACCCGCAACTACACCAGCTACAACTTCCAGGTTTTGCGCGACGACATCTACATGCTTGGTGTGGATGGCACGGTCACCGGCCATCGCATCGCCCCCGCGCGTTCCAGTTGCGCCGTCCTCGTCAGCTCGCAAAACGCCAACCGCGATTGGATTTATTACACCCAGCAAACCATTTCCGCTCCGGGATTTTCCGGGCAAGGCTACAGCACCTTCGTCCCGCACACCGTGCGCGCCCGCGAAACCAAGCAGTGCAGCGACTGCCACGTCTCGGAACAAAATGACAACAACGCCTGGATGGCCCAGTTGATGCTGCAAGGCACCAATTTTATGAACTTCATGGGCCGCTACGTGTACGTCGCCACCGGCAACAGGGGCTTTGAGGCCATCACCGTTGCTGAACACGACGAGCCCGAAGCGGTTTACGGCAGCGACTTGCAGCGGCTGGCCTATCCCGAGGATTACAGGAAATTCGTCGCCCACAATCGCGAACTGCACGCGCAGTCGGAACACCCGGGAACTGTCCTCGACATTCAGGCCCGCGGCGAATACGCCTACACCGCCGACGGCCAGGGAGGCCTGCGCGTCTTCGACATCGCCAACATCGATAATAAAAATTTCTCCGAAAAAATGACCACCGCGCCGGTCTCGCCCATCGGCCAGCGCTTCTTCGTGCCCACCAAAGACGCCGTGGCCGTGGCGTCACCGAGCACACTGGCCGTCGATCCGCTGCGCCAGCAACTGCCGGAAAACGAAGAGCAACCAATTCATCTTCTCTACGGCTTCCTCTACGTCGCCGACCGCGAAGAAGGCCTGGTCGTTGTCGGGGATCCCGACCTCAAATCAAAGAGCCCGGGAGTGGGCACGCTTCTTGACGGCAATCCCGCCAACAATTTTCTGAAGCGCGCTCTGGCCTTCAATCCCGGCGGGGCATTGACCGGCGCAAAACGCATCACCATTGCCGGCACCTTCGCCTACATCCTCACCGACAAAGCGCTGGTGGTTGTGGACCTCGACAATCCGCTAGAACCGCGCATCACGGCCACCATCGGCGCTCCGGATTTGGACAACCCCCGGGGCATCGCCGTGCAGTTCCGCTATGCCTTTGTCGTCGATGGTTACGGCTTAAAAACCCTGGATGTCACGGACCTCGCGCATCCGAAGATGATCTCCCGCAGCAGGGCCGCGCAGGACGACGCACGCAACATCTATGTTGCACGAACCTATGCCTACGTAGCTGCGGGGCGCAACGGGGTGGCAATTTTTGACGTGGAAAATCCGGAAGCCCCGCATCTGGATCAAGTCTTCAACGCCAACAATCAGATCAACGACAGCAACGACATCAAAATCGGCATGGTTGCCGCCAGCGCCTTCGCCTTTGTCGCCGACGGGCACAACGGCCTGCGCGTGCTGCAAATCCTCTCCCCCTCGGACGACGCCGCGCACTTCTCCGGCTTCAGCCCGCGCCCCACCCCTAAACTCATCGCCACCGCCCGCACCCGCGGCCCGGCCCTGGCCATCTCCAAAGGCATCGATCGCGACCGCGCCGTCGACGAATCCGGCAACCAGCTGGCCATCTTCGGCCGGCGCGGCGCTCGTCCCCTCAACGCCGCGGAAATGCGCAGCCTGTACGTCCACCCCGCGACGGGCCAGCCTTACAAGGTTTCCGACGTTGCCGAACAAGGCACAACCCCCGCGTCTTCTCCCCTCGCCGGCCTACTGCAACGCGCCCGCTCTTGGTTTAATAGTCTTCCGTGAGGTTTTCTCCTTGCACCGCCAATTGAATCGCAGGAAATTTCTCCGCTCTGCGCTGCAGACTCTTTCCGCGGCGTCCGTCGCCCCGTTCCTCGCCGCCTCGCCGCTCCCGGCATCACCCCGCAACGCCAAGACTCCTCCCCCGCAGCTGGCCCTCACCATGGATGATCCACGGCTCAATCTCGAATCCGCCATGAGCTGGCCCGACGCCAACTCCCGCATCCTCAAGGCCATCGCCTCGCGCAACATCCGCGCCGCTCTGTTCGTCTGTGGCGTGCGCGTTGCGGACGCTGCTGGCCCGCAGCTTCTTTCCGCCTGGGACCGCGCCGGGCATCTCATCTGCAGTCACACTTACTCGCATCTCTCCTACAACGATCCCGCGACCAGCTACTCCGATTTCGCCGTAGATTTTCTCAAGAACGAAAAGGTCATCGCTCCCTATCACACGCGAACCAGTCTTTTCCGCTACCCGTTCTTGAAAGAAGGCGACACCGCGGAAAAGCGCGACCTGTTCCGCAAACTTCTTCGCGAACGCGGCTACCGCGTCGGACACGTCACCATCGATGCCAGCGATTGGTACATCGATCAGCGCTACTTTGACCGCCTCGCCAATACCGATGCTCTCCACCCCGCGCCCAAACTGAATGCCTACCGCGACTTTCTCATCAACCATCTCCTTGATCGCGCCACCTTTTACCGCCAGCTGGCCATCGACGTCACCGGGCGCGATGTCCGCCACACCCTGCTCGTGCATTACAACGCCCTCAACGCCCTCGTCCTCCCCGACATACTGGCCGCCTTCGAGCAAGCCGGCTGGCAATGGATCGACGCCTCGCTCGCCTATGAGGACCCCATCTTCCGCAGTGAACCCAGAATCGTCCCGGCCGGCGAAAGCCTCGTCTGGGCCCTCGCCAAGGAATCCGGCAAGTTCAACGACCGCCTCCGCTATCCCGGCGAAGACTCCGTCTACGAAAAGCCCAAATTGGACGCTCTGTCGCTCTGACCGTTCGCGCCGTCCGCGGCAGGACTCCCAAACCGGCACACTTTATCTTGCACATCCGATTGGATTTGCGGACTCAAAGCCTTTATTTTTAGCCGTTTACCCTTTCGCCGCATCTAATGGGCAGGTAACACTCCGTTCACGAATATACGCATGAAAACAATCTAAATTATTCGTGCGGCGCGGTCTCGCCGGGCGGTTACCCTAGACGTGTCATGGCGCTTCGCAGCGAAGTTGCCAGTTGGGCAGGTATCAGTACGGTAAGGAGTACTAGAACATGGTGAAACAATATGTCTTAGCCAGCGATTTTGACCAAACGCTGAGCTTCAATGACTCTGGCGTCGTCCTCAGCGAGCTCATCGGTTTCAACGGCTTTCACGACAAGGTCAAAGGCCTCAGTGCCATCAACCTCGTTCAGCAGGGCGCGGAACTCAGTTATCTGATCCTCCACGATCCCGACTTCCGCCACGTCCGCAAAGAACACCTCATCGCAACCGGCAAAAAAATCCGCCTCAAACACGACGTGGCCCTGTTTGCCCGTTCGCTTGAAAATCTCACGGACGGTTTCAAATTTCATTTCAACGTCATCTCCGCCTCGCCGCAGGAAATCATCCAGTCCGCGCTGCAAGACATCGTTCCGCCCGACCGCATCTTCGGCACGCGCTTCCGCTGGAACGAGGACGACAGCGTGCATTCCATCATCCGCGCTACCGCCGGCTGGGGCAAAATCACCGTCCTTGAGGAAATTCGCGCCGCCCTCGGCATCACCCACGACAACATCATCTACATGGGCGACGGGAGCTCCGATCTTCCGGTCATGATGCACGTCAACCAGCACGATGGCCGCACCATCGCTGTCAGCGAAGCCACATTCATCACCCGCGTCGCCAAGCGCACCATCCTTAGCGACAACGCTATGAGCGTGTTAGTACCGGTCTTAGAAGACGTCCTCAAGTGGGACTCCGCCAAAATCCGCCGCTACTTCGCGGCCAATGGCCTGGTCCTGCGCGAGTGGGACAAGATGCGCACCGATATGCTCACCATCCAGGAATCCACCGAGCCATTTATCGCGGCGTCGACGGGCGTAGCCCACTAGTCGACGCCGCGCTCCTCACCCATTCTGAATGCTGAGCTGCGCAGGTGCCGGGCTTCGGTCCGGCTGGCTGGTTTTCAATAGGTCTTGACTGCGGCCATCGCCCGGGCGAAGCCTGGGCTTCGAGGCTCCAACCTTCGATCGAACCCCTTAAAGATCAGGACCGCGCGCAAAATCTGCGGCTAAGGTCAGTAGCAGCAAAGCGATCGCGGTGGCCCCCCGGGGGCGCCGGCAAGCCATTTCCCGGGCGTTTTCCGCTTCACTCGACCTGCCAGCGGAGTTGTCTGCTAGGCTTTAAACCATGGGAGGCTGGCCATGGCCAAGAAAAACATCCTCATGCTTGTCGGTGATTATGTCGAAGACTATGAAGTGATGGTCCCGTTCCAGGCGCTGAAAATGATCGGGCACACCGTGCACGCTGTCTGTCCCGGCAAAAAGGCGGGCGATACGGTGCGCACCGCCGTTCACGATTTCGAGGGCGACCAGACGTATTCGGAAAAACGCGGACACAACTTTGCCGTCAACGCCGATTTTGACGGCGTCAAACCGGAGGATTACGACGCGCTGGTGATCCCCGGAGGCCGGGCCCCGGAATATCTGCGCCTCAATCCCCGCGTGCTCGAAATTGTTCGCCATTTTTCCAACACGAAAAAACCGATTGCCGCCCTGTGCCACGGTCCGCAAATCCTCGCGGCGGCCGGGGTGCTGACAGGCAAGAACTGCAACGCCTACCCGGCCGTGGCCCCAGAAGTCACGCTCGCCGGCGGAACATTCGTTCCCCTCGCGGTGACGGACGCGGTAACCGACGGCAACCTGGTCACCGGCCCTGCCTGGCCGGCGCACCCTGAATGGCTTGCGCAATTTCTGGCCGTGCTCGGGACCAAGATTGCGTTATAAATAAAATCCGCCGGCCGCTTCCTAAACACGCGCAGCCCGTGGATAATTGCTGGTTGCATGTACACCAGCGAGGCGAACAGACATGGCCAACATCAACACCAAAAAGGGCGTAATCGGAATTCTCACGGGCGGCGGCGACGTGCCGGGCCTGAACCCGGCGATTCGCGGCGTGACGCGGCGCGCGCTGCACCAAGGCTATCAGGTGATTGGCCTGCGGCGCGGCTGGGCGGGCATCGTTGAGATGGTGCGCGAAAAAGACTACGACAACTCCGACAATTTTCAGATTCTCACCAAGGAAGTAGTGGAACGCGCGGGGCGCACGGGCGGCACGTTTCTGCACTCTTCGCGCACCAATCCGAGCCGCGTAGCCAAATCCAGCGTGCCCGCCCATCACCAAGCGGCCTACAACGCGGAGAAAAATGATCTCACGCCGGAAGTTTTGAAAAACCTGGCCTGGCTGGGCATCGACTATCTCGTGCCCATCGGGGGCGACGACACCCTCAGCTACGGCGTGCGCCTGCACAAAGAAGGCTTTAAGGTGGTGTGCATCCCGAAGACCATGGACAACGACGTACCTGGCACCGATTACTGCATCGGCTTCAGCACCTGCGTGAATCGCACCATCGAACTCGTAAATAATCTGCGCACTTCCGCGGGCTCGCACGAACGCTTCATGGTTCTCGAAGTTTTCGGGCGTTACGCGGGCTTTACCGCCATGGTCCCGACTATGGCGGGCGCAGCCGAACGCTGCGTGATCCCCGAATACAAATTCAACATCGAGCACCTGACGGAATTGATGGTTGAGGATCGCCGCAAGAATTCCAGCCGTTATTCGACCGTGCTGGTCTCAGAAGGCGCCATGTTTGAAGGCGGGGATATGGTTTTTGAAGGCGAAGCCGCGGACGCCTTCGGGCACAAGAAACTCGGCGGCATTGGCGACCTGGTCTCGGAAAAAGTGAAGGAACTCTCCGCAAAGTTCAACAACGGCAGGAAGATTGATGTCGTGAACCAGAAGCTCGGATACTTTGTGCGCTGCGGGGCTCCCGACGCCATCGACGCCATCGCTCCGATGATCTATGGCAATATGGCGCTGGACTTGCTGCTGAAGAATGTGACCGGCCGGCTGGTGGTGCTCAAGAATGGCCGCTACGGCAACGTGCCGATCGAAACCATCACCGCCACCAAGAAAATCGTCAACGTCGCCGAACATTACAACACCGAGCGCCTGGCTCCGAAATTTGAAAATTTCGAAGGCAAGCCGCTGTTTGTCATGACCGGCGACTGAGTTCGTCGCGGCGAATCTACGGCGAACTCCCGCGGCAAACTACACTTTTCTGCTGATGGGCAATCCTACGGGGCGACGTTAGTCTCCTTACGTTCGCAAAAGGTCGCAGAATGTCCGGCGCTCTCCCTGCTGCCGACCTCTTCAGATAAGGAGCTGCTCATGGATTTGCTTTGGACGCTCGCGGTAATTTTGGTAATTTTGTGGCTGCTTGGTCTGGTGACCTCGTTCACGCTGGGCGGCTTTATTCATATTTTGCTGGTGGTCGCCATCATCGTGATCCTTATCCGCGTGATTCAGGGGCGAAGCGCGATTTAGCAGCCAAGTCCAAAAACGCAATGCGGAAAATCGCGGCCCGAAGGAGCCGCCTGCCATGAAATCAGCAACCTTGATCGGGATTGTTCTCGTGATTCTGGGGATTTTTGCCCTGGCCTACCAGGGCTTTACCTACACCAAGCGCGACAAAATCGTGGACCTTGGACCGATTCACGCCACGGAGGACCGCAAGCACACGGTTTCCCTGCCGCCTGTGGTGGGCGGACTGGCCCTGGTCGGCGGCATCGTGTTGATCGCGGTCGGCTCGCGCAATTAAGAGGCATTGCCGGCCGGCGCAGCGCGCCGACGCAGGTTGCCGCTTGCGCTTAGGCCGGGCGGCAGAGTACTTTGGGGTGCCACGCCAGCAGGTCCCGGGCGGCTTGGTTGGTTTGCTTTTCGGACCCGCAATCAACAGACTTGGCAACGCACTACCCGGCAAGAAGAAGCGTGCTGGGAACGGTTTGAAGTCTTTTGCGAATCTCTTGAAAATATTTTGACTAAGGAGCCCGAGAATGACGTCTTCTGATTCAGCCAAGCCCGAGCAGTTTGAGGAAGTCTTGACCAACGTTGCGGAATCGATTGGATCAACGCTGGGAAGCCTCGCGGCCAAAGCCACTGCCGCGAAAGAAGCGCTCACGCCGAGCCCTGCGACGCAACGAAAAGTAGTCCGCAAGGCCAGAGAACTGCAGCGCACGGCGCGCTCGGTCTCGCGCCAGGTTTCAAGGAAGGTTTCCTCGGGCGCCAGAAAAGTATCCGCCGAAGCCAAGAAGGTTTCCGCCAGGGCCAAAAAGGCCAAGAAGGCCGCAGCCAAGACCTCCGGCAAGGCCAAAAAAGTCACCAAGAAGACGGTGAAGAAAGTGAAGCGCCGCCTCGGCCGGTAATTTCCCGAATACCTTTTAAATGTTAAACGCTTTCCCCGGCGTCCGCATGGAGCAGACGCCGTTTTTTTTGTTCCTGGCACGGCAACGGGGAATGGCGCGCGAGCACACTGCTCGGGCGCAGAACTATGCGACGCAGCGGGACGGACGAGCAAGAGCTCGACGAAGGATCAGGGCGCGATGATGTCCTTGAGTTTGGCCTTTACCGCGACGGCCGACAGACTTGCCGAGTCCCATCCGCCGCCCAAAGCTTTCACCAGGAGCACGCTGGTGACCAGGCGCTGGCCGCGAATTGTGGCCAGCTGCTGCTCGCTGCTGAGCAGAGTTTGTTGCGCGGTGACCACATCGAGATAACTCACCAGGCCGCCTTTGTAACGGTCGGTCGAAATATCCAGCGTGTGGCGCGCGGAATCGACGGCGTGCTGCTGCGATTGTTCCGCATCCTGCAAGACCGTCAATCCGGTGACGCTGTCCTGAACCTCGCGGAAGGCGTTGAGGATCACCGCGCGATAGTTGGCGACGTCGGCGTCGTACCCGGCGCGCGCGTACTGCACCTGGGCGCGCCGCGCGCCGCCGGTGAAGATGCTTTCCGCGACGTTGGCCCCTAATCCCCAAAAAATACTGGAGCTGCTCAGCAAACTCCCGATGGAGGAAGTCTGCCAGCCGGCACCGCCGAAGAGATTCAGCGAAGGATAGTAATTCGCCTGGGCCACGCCGATCTGCGCATTGGTGGCGGCCATCTGGCGCTCGGCTTCCGCCACGTCCGGGCGACGCTCGAGCAAATCGGAGGGCAGTCCGAGATCGAGCCCCGGAGGCGGAGGCTCGCTTTCATTTGGCGCGAGGTGAAAATCGGGCGCAGGCTTTCCGATGAGCACGGCCACGGCGTCTTCGGACTGCTTGCGTTGCTGCAGCAAAAGGATCGCTTGGGTACGCGCGGTGTCGAGGAAGGTTTCTTCCTGAGCAACGTCCAGGCCGGAAGCCACGCCGCCATCGTGGCGGGACTGCACGAGTTGCAAACCCTTGGTCAAAGCGTCGACGGTGCGGTTGAGTATGCCCAGCTCGGCGTCCTGTTGTCGCAGCGTGAAAAAGTCGCCGGCGAGTTCGGTGGTAACCAGCAAGCGGACATTTTCAAGGTCCGCGGCGCTGGCCTGGTAGCTGGCCTCCGCGGATTCGATGCTGCGCCGCCGCTGGCCGAATAAATCGACTTCGTAGTTTATGGCCAAGGGGATGGCGTAGGAGTTTGAGGTATAGGGAGCGCTGTTGGGGACGGTCGAACTCAGCGCCCGGCCGCCGCTTTCGCGCGCGCGCTCGGCACTCGGTTGATTGGTATTGGGCACGATACCGACGGTGGGAAAAAGAGTGGAGACCTGCACGGCCGCGGTGGCCCGGGCTTGTTCAAGATGCGCCATGGAGATCTTGATGGTCTGATTGGCGTCGAGCGCCTGCTGTTCGAGAGCGTTTAATTGATCGTCGTGGAACACCGCCCACCAGGCGCCCTTCGGCAAGCTGTCCATGGGGGTGCCTTCGCGCCAAGGAGCGCTGGTGTCCCATTTGGCCGGGACTTCGGCGCTCGGGCGGTGGTAGTTGGGGCCGACGGTGCAGCCTGCCGCGAGGAGCAGGACGGCGGCAAAAAATGCCGCCAGGCGCACAAGACCTTTGCCATTGGGGTTCATTACTTTTTCGGCGAACCGCCGTTTGGCGGTTTCTGGCCGCTGCCACTGGCCGCTCCGGCATTGGGGGGCGGCGCGGCGGCGTTCGCCGGCGGCGGAGCGGCGCCTGCGGGTACCGGGGCGTTGCCGCTTTGCGGCAACTCCTTGACGTTGACCTGCTGGCCTTCGTCGAGGGAATCGGCGGGATTGACGACAATCCAGTCATTGGCGTTGAGACCGTGGATCACCTCGAGCGTGGTGCCGTAGTCGCGACCAATTTGCAGCGCCTGCAAATGGGTCTTGTGGCCGGCATCGATGGTCACCGCGCGCAAACCTTCCGAGCGGAAGAGCAGGGCGTTCACGGGAACCTGCAGGCGGGCCCCGCTGACCTGCACTTCGAGATGTACTTCGGAATAGCCGCCGGGCAGAAGCTCGCCACTCTTGTTGGGCACATCCACTTCGGTCAAGAGCGTCCGGGTGGCCAAATCGATGGCGTTCGCGGTGCGCACCACTTTGCCTTCGAAGCGCCGGCCAGGAAATTGCGCGAGCACCAGATAGGCGCCGAGTTCTGCGTGAATGGCGGGGGCGTACAGTTCGGGAACGCTGACGTACACGCGGATGGGATCGATCTGGGAAAGAACAAAAAGCTGTTGCGACGTTCCGCCGTTTCCGGCATTGATCAGGTTACCGATGTCCACGTTGCGCCGCGTGATTACGCCGCTAAAAGGCGCGTATACGTGTTTGAAGGACTCGAGGTCCTCGAGTCTTCGGCGATTAGCTTCCGCGGAATTCTCCGTGGCTTTCTTGGCGGCCAAATCGCCCGTGGCGTTGTCCACTTCCTGCTTGGAAACCGAGTCGCTGGCCAGCAGACCGGTATAACGGGTGGCTGTGGTTTGCGACAGGTCGGTGTTGGCGTGTGCGGTGTTGAGATCCGCCTTGGCCTGCATCAGCTGTTGATCGACTTCCGGCGTGTCGATTTCCGCCAGCAGTTCGCCCTTGGAGACCCGGCTGCCGATATCGTGATACCAATTTTTCAGATATCCGTTGGTTCGCGCATAGATGGGCGATTCAACGTAAGCCTGCATGGTGCCGGGAAGCACGAGATCTTCAACGGACGTTTCCGCCGTAGGATGAGTCACGGAGACGGTCGGCACGGCCAGCGTCTCGGTTTCGTCGGCCAAGGCCTTGTATTGCGAGCGGCGCAGAACCAGCGTGATGCCGCCGAAAACCACCAGCGCGACGGCCACGATGATCAGTATCAGGAAAAGGTGACTCTTCTTCTCGGCCGCGCGGTGCTGCTGGGGATCGTTTGGAACTCCGCGTTCACTCATCAGACTGCACTCCGTTTCTGGATAATAATACGCAATGCTCAAAAAACCGACTCTTCGCCGCGCTTCCCCCTGCTTGCGTTACGCGCGCGAGGGCGCCGGAGCGCCACCTCGCGGGGGCCCGGCGGCGGAATTCTCCGAAGCCTGCCGTCGCCCGTGAATCATGGAGAAAACGCAGGGCACGAAGAACAGCGTGGCGAACGTTGCGAACAGCAGTCCGCCGATGACCGCCCGTCCGAGCGGAGCATTTTGTTCGCCGCCTTCGCCGAGGCCCAAGGCCATCGGCACCATGCCGATGATCATGGCCAGCGCGGTCATAACCACCGGACGCACGCGCACAAAGCCCGCTTGCAGCGCCGCGTCATGCGCGTTCTTGCCTTCGTCGAGCTGCTCGCGCGCGAAGGACACCATCAGAATGCTGTTGGCGGTGGCTACGCCGACGGACATGATCGCGCCGGTTAAAGAAGGCACGTTGAGCGTCGTGTGCGTGAGCAGCAGCATCCAGCAGATGCCCGCCAGAGCGCCGGGCAGCGCGGTGATGATAATGAAAGGATCGAGCCACGACTGGAAATTCACCACAATCAGCAAGTACACCAGCACGATGGCGCCGACCAGCCCGAAACCCAGGCCGGTAAAGGAGCTGCGCATGGTCAGCACCTGTCCGCGCATGACGATGTGGCTCGCCTTGGGCAGCTGACCCTGAACGTCTTTGACGCGCTTGGCAATTTCATCGGCCACCGCGCCCAGATCGCGCCCGTCGACGGAAGCGTAGATGTTGATCATCGGCTGCACGTTGTAGTGAGAAATTTCCGCCGGCCGGGCCGTCGTGGTGGTCTCCACCAGGTTGCCCAGAATCTGCGAAGGTACATTCGGCGTCGGGCCGTTGACGGGGGTATTCTGCAGCGCCTGGAAGGTATCCACGCGATATTGCGGCGACTGCACCGCGACGTTGTAACTCACGCCATTCTTGGGATCGAGCCAGAAGGCCGGGGTGGTCTGAAAACTGGAGCTGAGCGAAACGAGCAGGTTTTGCGCCACGTCGCGAGCTTGCAGCCCCACCGATTGCGCGCGGGCGCGGTCCACATCCAGATGGATGGTGGGATTGTCGAAGGCCTGCTGCACGTGCACGTCTACCGCCCCGGGAATGTGCTTCATCTCGTTGGCCAATTTTTCCGCCACCAGATAGTCCCCGTGCTGGTCGAGCCCCGTAATTTCCACGTCGATGGGGGCGGGCACGCCGAAATTGAGAATCTGCGTGACGATGTCAGCGGGCTGGAAGAAAAACTGCACCCCGGGAAAGCGCTGGGGCAGCTTTTCGCGCAGTTCCTTGATGTACGTTTCCGTGGGCTTGCCGCGATGCTCGTTCAATTGCACCAGGATTTCGGCATCCGAAGTTCCGAAAGTTCCGGCGTTGCTGTAGCTGAGGTTGATGCCGCTGTAGGGCACGCCCAGATTGTCGAGGAGGGTTTCCAGTTCGTTCTTGGGAATCGTCTCGCGGATCACCCCGTCCACCTGATCGGCAAGGCGCGCGGTTTCTTCGATGCGCAAACCGGTGCGCGCGCGAAAGTGCAGCCGAATCTGCCCGGCGTCCACCTTGGGGAAAAAGTCGCGGCCCAGAACGAAGATCAAGCCCGCGCTGAGCACGCAGAAGATCAGAAAGCAGGACGCAAAGAGCATGGCGCTGCCGAGCGCCACGTTGAGAGCGTCGTGATAGCCATCGCGAAATCTTTCAAAGCCGTGCTCGAAGGTCTGCTGCAATCTGCGAAAGAAGCCTTGCTTTTCCCCGCGATGCTTCTCGGGGTCGTACTCATCGTCGGCGCTCAACAGGTACATGGCCATGGTGGGCACGATGGTGCGCGACCACATGTAGGAAGCCAGCATGGCGAAGCTCACGGCCTCGGCGAGGGGCACGAAGAGGAATCTGGCCACGCCGGAGAGAAAGAACATGGGGATAAACACGATGCAGATGCACAGCGTGGAAACGAACGCAGGCACGGCAATCTGCTGCGCGCCATCGAGGATGGCCTGCACGGTTTCCTTGCCCATGGCCAGGTTGCGATTGATGTTTTCAATTTCCACGGTGGCATCGTCGACGAGAATGCCGACAGCCAGGGCCAGGCCGCCGAGGGTCATGATGTTGATGGTCTCGCCGAGGGCGCTCAGAAGCAGGATGCTGACCAGGATGGAGAGCGGGATGGAGACGGCGATGATGATGGTGCTCTTCCAATTGCCGAGGAAGATCAGAATCATGATGGCGGTCAGGACCGCGGCAATGAGCGCTTCGCGCAGGACTCCATTGATGGACGCGCGCACGAAGAGCGACTGGTCAAAGAAGGTGGTGACTTTCAAGCCTTCAGGCAGAGACGAGGAGTAGTTGTTCAGCACTTCTTTAACGCGCCCGACAATATCCAAGGTCGAGGCCGAACCGGTTTTGTAAACGGCCATCAGAACGCCGCGCTGGCCGTTGGCGCGCACGATGTTGGTCTGCGGAGAAAAGCCGTCGCGGATGTGCGCGACGTCATGCATGTAAATGGTGGCACCATTGACGGTCTTGATGGGCAGGTCGTTCAACTCGCGCACGTTTTGCGGGGCGCCGTTCATCTCCACGGTGTATTCGATGGTGCCCAGCTTTACCGTCCCGGTGGGCAGCAGCAGGTTTTGCGCGTTAACGGCGTTGACGATATCGACGGGCGAGAGTCCCTTCGATTGCAGGGTCTGCGAATCA
The DNA here is from genome assembly GCA_049516615.1 of Candidatus Acidiferrum sp. Classification (GTDB taxonomy): domain Bacteria; phylum Acidobacteriota; class Terriglobia; order Acidiferrales; family UBA7541; genus Acidiferrum. Next base: position 23,617 of record JBEKSZ010000014.1, read on the forward strand.
AGGTCGACGGAAATTTGCCGTTGCTTGCCGCCGTAGGGAAAAGGCAACGCCGCGCCCTGCACCGTGGCCAGTTGCGTGCGAATGAAGTTGTTTCCAAAATCGAAGACCTGCTGCTCGCTCAGTTTGTCGCTGGTCAATCCGATCTGAATCACCGGGACCGTGGAGGCGGAATAAATGGCCACTAGCGGAGGCGTGGTGCCGGGGGGCAGCTGGCGCAGGATGGTCTGCACGATGGCCGTGGTTTGCGCCAGCGCGGTTTGCACATTCGCCTTGGGCTGGAAATAGATTTTGACTACCGCGATGCCGTTGAGGGACTGCGATTCGATGTGCTCGACGTCGTTGACCAGTGTGGTGACCGCGCGCTCGGAGTTGGAGGTGATGCGCTGCTCCATTTCCTGGGGCTCAAGGCCCGTGTAGTTCCACACCAGGCTGATCACCGGGATGTTGATATCCGGGAAGATGTCGGTTGGCGTGCGCAGGAGAACTACAGGCGTCAGGAGAATGATGACCAGAGCCATGACGATGAAGGTGTAGGGCCGGGAAAGCGCTAATCGGACAATCCACATTTAAAGAGTTTTCTTCCTTAAGCTTGGCGCCGACGCGCCGGCAAATAATGGCGTTTGCTGGCCATCTCGGGAGGCTCCGCCTGATGATGGCAGGTTCTTATGCTTAGACACATTCGGGGGAGCCATCGGGTACGCCGGCGGTAATCCCACTCGATTGGGCAGATGATGCGGAAAAATCGCTCCATCCCGGGAAGCGTATCCCTCATCGCAAGTGCGGTGCCAATGGACGGGCAGCGATCTGCGCCGTAAAGCTAATACATTCAATGCGATAGATTCTGGCTGGCACCGCGAGAGCCGGCGACACATGGGCGTTTGATGCCGATATATCGGCAGTTGGTACAAGGGCCGCCGGTGCGCGAAGTCGCGGAGTTGGCGCAATCCCCCTATTTGTGGGTCATGGTAAAGACGCCGTCCCAGCCAGAAGGCGGCTCGTCGAACAGATACTCCTGGCAGCGTTTCCAGTAGGTGCGCGAAGGGCCGTCGCCGTCCCACGTGGCGAGGATGGCTTCAAACGACTTTTGCGCCTGTTCCCACTGCCGCTGGGTGTACAGCTCGCGGGCCTGGCGGTATTTTTCGAGACGTTTTTCGAGATCTTCCGGGGAACCGTAGTCGGTCGATTCGCCCTGGCGGCCGATCAGTTCGTAGATGGTGACCGGCTGGGACTTGCCTTTTACCCGGATCAGATCGAGTTCGCGGTAGATGTAGCCGGCCTTGGAAGTGGCGGCGTAGGTGGTCTCGTTTACGATGATGTGCGTGCCGTAATCTTTGTTTAAACCTTCGAGGCGCGAGGAGAGATTGACCGTGTCGCCGAGAGCCGTATAACCGTAGCGCAGTACAGAACCCATATTGCCGACGCTGGCATTGCCGGTGTTGATGCCGATGCCGATGTCCAGGTGCGGACGACCCTGAGCTTCCCACTTTTGCTGCATCTCGCGGACGCGAACCATCATTTTGAGCGCGCTGTCGCAGGCCTTGGTGGGGTGCGCTTCGACTTCGAGGGGGGCGTTCCAGAAGGCCATGACCGCGTCGCCGATGTACTTGTCAAGGGTGCCGGAAAATTCCAAAACGATGCCGCTCATGTCGGAGAGATATTCGTTGAGAAATTTAGCCAGTTCCTGGGCGTCGAGCTGTTCGGAAATGGTGGTGAAGCCGCGAATGTCGCTGAACATCACGCTGATTTCGGTCTTGCGGGGTTCGACGAGTTGCGGATTGAGGAGCAGGCGGCGGACGACTTCGGGGCTGACGTACTGGCCGAAGGCGCTGCGCACCTTGCGCTTTTCCTTTTCTTCAACGAGGGCGCGGTACAAGGAAACCAGCAAAACGTTGGAAGCGATGGTGATGGCAGGGACGGTGAAATTCAGCCACGAGCCGCGCAGGAACGCTTGGTAGTCGAGGACAAACAGAGGAACGAAGAATGCCAGGCCGAAGTACATGAAACGCGGAGCAACCACCGCGATGAAAAAGCCCAGAGGCAGTCCGCAAAACAGAATCACCAGCAGATCCGTGCGTTGCTGTTGGGCGCCGCGCTGGAGGAAATTTCCGTGAAGAAGATTGTCGATGGTGTTGGCGTGGATTTCGATTCCGGGATAATCGGTACCACCAAGGCTGTACGGCGTGGATTTGATGTCGCCGATGCCGGTGGCCGTCGCGCCGATCAAGACGATTTTCCCGCGGAAGCTTCCAGGCAGGAATTTCCCCCGAACGACGTCGGCCATGGAGTGGTGAGGATAAGTGTATGCCGGTCCGTGATAGTTGATCAGAGCCCGGCCGATATCGTCGGGAACGAGGACGCGGCGGTTGCCGAACTGCAGGTCGTTAATTCCGTACTGGCCGAAAGTGAGCACCAGGTCCTCTTTGATCCCGAGAAAGGCTCGGACGGCCATCACGTCGAGAGAACCGTAAAAATCCAGGTCGCTGCCGTCTTCGGACGAGCCGTACGGCAGGATCATTGTGGCGGTGCGAACGATCCCGTCGTTGTCGGCAGGAGCGTTGAAAAAACCGACGCCGGAAGACTGCGAACCATTGAGGGCGTTGGTGAGGACTTCCAGATTGGCTTCGGCACCTCGCGGAACCAGATGGTTGACGCGGTATTTGGCGAGCAGGCTTAGCTTGTCCTCCTTGCCGTAGGCCGCACGGCTCTTAATGACTTGAACCTCCGGGATGCTAAAAAAGCTCAGCTGCCTGGCGTAGGCATCCAGGACCGAGGCATCAATCTCGCGCAGGTCCGCCTCGGTATAAAGAAAATAATTGCCCAAGACGACGTTGCCAAATCTTTGGATGGCGGCGGCGAATTGCTGGTCGGCGTTGGATTCGGCGGCGAGATCTAGCAGCTCGGCCGCGAATTGCGGGTCGACCCGCTCGATTCTCTTTTTCCGGGCCTGCAAGGCTTTTTCGAACGCTTGGATAGGCGCGGCGCTGACCTCCGGTTTGCTGAAAGTGATATCGAAAGCGGCCACGGCGGCACCGTCGTCATGCAGCTTGTCGAGAAGCGCGGCGAAATTGCTTCGCGAAAATGGCCAGCGTCCGAGCACTTCCTGAGAGTGCTGGTCGATATCGACAATTGCGATGTTCGGATCAATGGGGGTCGCGCTGGGCGGCCGATAGCGAAAACGAGTGTCTAGTGACGAGGATTCGAAACGTTGAAGAAAGGTGAATATAGGCTTCTCTCCTTCACCAAGAAACGTGAAGTAGTAAAGCGTGAGCGAAAGCATGGTGATGACCAGGCTGATGAGGAAAGAAACGCGGTGCTGCCACCAGGACTGGAAAGGAACTTCGAGCAGATGGTAGAAGCGCAATGCGCCGCTAGTGAAGGGATTTTTTTCGAAAGGGGCGGCCATCGCGACGGCGGGTTACTCGCGAAAAATGAAATTCAGGCGCACGCCGCAAATTTCAAGTAAGTCGCCGTCGTTGAGGCGGACGGGGCCGTTGATGGGCGCGCCATTGATGCTGGGAATTTTGTCGCCGGCAACGATGTAGTAGCCGTCGTCGCGCTGATTGATCTGTGCGGCCATGGCCGGTTTGAACCAGCCCTTGAGGCGTACGGTGGCCAAATTGGATTTGCCGATGACCGTGAGTTTGTTGGTGAGCGCGTATTCCTTTTGGTCCGTCTTGCCGCTGAGCACCACAATGGTTGGAACCTTGAGGCGCCCGGCGGCAAACTGAGTGCGCTCGCCCATGGCCGCGGCTTGCTGCAGCATGTCGCGACGCACCTTGGTATCGAGGACCATGGTCTCATTGATGCGCGGGGCGTTGGCCTTGCGGCCGTAATCCATGGGCACGGCGGTGTCGTGGGTGGCGTCGACTTTAATGTGGTGTTTGCCGATCCAGATGGAGTCGCCGTCGTGCAGCGTGGCGCGCTCGACACGCATGTCGTTGACGAACGTGCCGTTCAGGCTGTCGAGATCTTCCACCACGAGGCGGCCGGCTTCAAAGTACACGCGCGCATGGTAATTGGAGACGGCCAGATTGTCCACGGGGAGATCGTTGTCCGGGGAGCGGCCGATGCTCACAGCGCGGCTCCCAACTGGAACTTCTTTCACCAGTTTTTCTTCAAACATGAGACTTAGCTTCGCCATGTTTACTTTCCTCCTGCGTGTCCGTGGCCGTTACTGGCCTGGCGCCCAGCGAAGCGCAGCCATGAAAACCATCCTCTGGGCTCGTTGCCGTTAGAGGCCACGATGACGGTGATGTTGTCGGCTCCCCCGCGTTCATTGGCGAGGGCCACCAGGCGTTCAGCGGCTTTGACCGGATCGGGCTCGGACTGCAAGGCTCCGGCGATTTCCGGTTCCATGACCATGCGCGTCAAGCCGTCGGAGCAGAGCAGCAAAGTATCGCGGGGAAAAAGCGGTTGCTCTTCGGCATCCACTTCGACGTCCGGATTGGCGCCCAGTGCGCGCAGCAGGACGCTTTGCATTTCGCTCTCCTCGGCTTGCGCGGTGGTCAGTATGCCGCGGCGCACCTGTTCGGCGACCAGGGAATGGTCGTTGGTGAGCTGCTGCAAGGCCCCGGTGCGCAAAATGTACGCGCGGCTGTCGCCCACGTGCGCAAGGCTCAGGCTATTCTCCGCGACCCATACCGCGGTGAGCGTGGCGCCCATGCCGCTTTGCTCGGGATGCTGCGCGGCGGACTCGAAGATCCTTTTGTTGGCCAGATGCACGGCGCTCGAAAGCCGCTTGGTACGCACCGACCAGCCTGCCCGGGTCTCGCCAAAGACCGGCAGCGCGGGATTATTTTCGCCCTCGAGACAATGCTTGACCACAGTTTCGACGGCCAAAGCGCTGGCGATTTCACCATGGGCTTCGCCGCCCATGCCGTCGGAAAGCACCAGCAGTCCGAGATCCGGGACGATGCGATAACAGTCTTCGTTGTTGGAGCGCACGCGACCGACGTCGCTAATGCCGCCACTTTTGATTCGCACGCGAACTCCTGGACGGTGGGAGGACACCCCTGCCCACACAGTGCAAGCTCATTTCACGCTAGCAGACCGAGAGGCCCGGTGTAAGGTTCTGACCCTTACTGGATATAGGCTCTTTGGCAACATGGTTCACAAGGGATGGGCGGCCATACGAGGCGCTTTTCGCAGCGCATCTGTCCCGGCCCAAGCGCCAGCCGATTACGCTTTTTTGCGCGCGGCGTTGGCGCTCTCAACTACAATCGTGCCTATGGGTGCACACCGATTTTCGATCGCGGCCATGCTGCTCTGCGGTTCTCTTGCGGTACTTGCAAGGCCTACCGTGGCCAGGCAGGTTCCCGCTCAAGGAGCGAGCGAACCCCCCGCGCAAACTCCCCCGAGAAGCGGTGCAAAACCAGAAGCCAACCTTGCTCCGGCCGCGCCTCCCGCAAGTGGCGCACGCATCTTGCTGCTTCCGCGGCAGTTGGTCGCCGGCGAGCGCGCCACGCTGGCGGTACTCGATGTCAGCGGGCGACTGACGCCAGGCGTAACCGTGACCTTTTCTAATGGCGACCGTTTGAAGACGGACGCCACGGGCCGGGCGCTCTTTGTGGCCCCGCTGACGCCCGGCGTAATCTTCGGCTCCATCGCCGGTCGCGCCGGGAGGGTGACTTCAGTTGTGCTCGAGGCCGGCCAGGCCAGCGCCAGTAAGCTGGAGGTGACGAGCGTGCCGCGTGTGGCCTCCATCACCGATCGTTTTGACGTTGTTGGTGCAGGGTTCTGCGGCGACGCGGACGCCAACCAGGTGAGTATCGGTGGCCAGCGGGCCCTGGTGCTGGCTTCCTCGCCCATGGCGCTGGTGCTGCTGCCTCCGCCGGAAGCCGAACCGGGGCCGGCCAGCGTCGCCATCTCCTGCGCCAAGCGCGCCGCTGCGCCGTTTACCATGACCTTTGTCGAACTGGCGCTCGAGGCCGATTCTTCACCGCTGGCGCACGGCCAGCACCGCCCGCTGCGCGTGGCGGTAAAGGGCAGCGTCGCGAAGCTGCTGCTCGAAGCGCGCAACCTCGCGCCCGACGTTGCGGAATTGGCTGGCGGCGATCTGGCCAAGCAGCTCACCAGCGGCGGCGAAGATAACGCCGCAAAATTTGAAGTGATCGGCAAGAAGAAGGGAAATTTCCTGATTTCCATCCGCCTGGTGGCCGGCAACTTTCATCCCGCGCCTTAGCAGCAGCGGCCCGGAGGTTCTGCACGCCGCCAGATTCAAACGGTGCGCGCGGTTGAACAAATTTTATGCAAGCGGTCCGGACCGAACTAGGCGGTTTTTTTCGCCGGGGCTTCGGCGGTCAGGGTCAGCAGGCCCTGGGGATTTGGCAGTGGCGCGTCCAGCAAGCTTTCCGGCGGCGCGGCCGACGCTACCAGATTCTCCAGAGCGTATTGCGCTTTCTCGAATTTTTTGTCGGCTTCGCTGTAGCTTTGCTGGGCGTTTTTGAGGTGGGTGCCGATTTTTTCGTAGTTGTCGTAGAACTTATTCATCAGGACGTGCAGGCCGTCGAGTCCGGCCGAGAGATGCTTGGCATTTTCTTCGATCTGCATGCCGCGCAGTCCCATGGCGATGACGCACAGGTGGGCGTGCAGGGTGTTGGGCGAGACGGCGAGGACATTTCGTTGCCGGCAGTAGGCGTCAAGGGCCAGGCCCTTGCTGTCGGTGGTGACCAGCAGTTCGTAGTAGACGGTTTCCGAGGGCACGAACATCAGCGCCACGTCGAGAGTTTGTTCCTGCGGAACGATGTATTTTCCGGCGATGGAGTCGGCGTGGCCTTTGACCGCGGTGGCAAAGGTGCGCCGGGCGTCGTCGCCCTCGCTGGCGATGCGACGAAAGGCATCGAGGGGAAATTTGGAATCGATGGCCATGATTTTTTTGTCGCGCAGATGAATCACGGCATCGGCAGCTTCTCCGCTGGTGAAGCGGTATTGCATGGAGTATTGCGAGGGCGGCAGGGCGTCTTCAAGCAGGCGCTCGAGCGTGACCTCGCCGAAGGATCCGCGGGATTTCGCGCCGCCGAGGATGCCTTCAAGGGTTCGCGCGGTCTCGGACATCTGTTTGCCTGCCTCTTGTACCTCCCCCAATTGTTTCTGGATTTCGCCGATTTGCGCGCGGGTGTTCTTTAGTTCCTCGGCCATCTCGGTTTTTGCTTGCGAAGTGATCTGCCCGGTAACTTGCGCGGCGCCCTTCATGCCTTCCTGGACCGCGGCGCTGACGCTTTCAAGGCGCAAGGAAACGCTATCGGCGATGGCTCTTACCTGCCCGGAGCTTTGCGCCTGATTGCTGGCCACCGATTGCAGTTCGCGGCGCAGTTCGGCCAGCTGCAATTCGAGCTGCGCGCTCTGTTTTTGCCTTCGCGAGGTTTGCAGCGCCAGCCAAACAACAACGCCGGCCACGAAAATCGCCACGACAATCAATGCCAGGTTCATGCTTGCTCCCATGCTCCTAGGGAAAACGGTCTTCTCACTCTACCCTTCCCCAGGCCGTTAACTAGAATACAGGACCAACTCCGAGTGTGAACTATGGCGGGGTGATTATGGAATGGGGTTTCCGGGGCCTGCGGCCGGGCAAGCGGGCGACCAACGGGGGTAGGCGACCATGGCAGCGGGAAGCTGTTTGCGTACCTCGTCGGAGACGTCAATGCTGAAGTCCTTCGCAAAGGACGTCGCGGTCAGGAGGTAAAATTCGGCAGCCGCCTTGTAGAGTTGCCTGCCGCGTCCCTTTATCAGCTTGAGGCGCTCGTCCGTCAACTTGTACGCCTGTACGGGACTGCTGGTGTCCTCGACGAAGATGAAGCCACCGGATTCCCGGCTTAGAGAATCGAGCCCCTCCCGGTTGGCAACCATAGAAGCGGAGGGACGCACGCCCGGACCGCCCGGCAGCGGAGTCCATTCTTCATGTATGAACCCACTGACGATACCGCCCAGCTGGAAACCGAACAAACGGATCCCCGCTTCTCCCAAGGCATCTCTGACCTTCGGGTATTTCGTGCGGGAACGATCGTCCTCAAGTCCAACGGTTAGCACGAGAATGGCGTCGCCCCGCTGATGTGGTTGCAACCAGGCGACGGCTTGCTGCAGGGCATCGAGCAGGTCCGGCGACGGAGACTTACCCGGGGCTTTGGCAGCCAGGTCATTGATGACGTTCTGAAGAACGTCCCGGTTTTCGCCAAAGTGAACCTGTCTCAGGGGACCGCGAGCGGTAAGCAGCGCGAAGGAGTCTTCCGGACGAGCCTTGGAGACGATTTCGGATAGAACATTCGCTGTGATGGTGCGGGCTGGCGCGGAAACCCGCTCTCCGGTCTCGGCCACAAGCACGATGCGACGTGGCGCTTTGTCGGTGACCAGTCCGGTGGTCGGTAGCGGACCGTTCTTGCCCTTTACGACGATCTGGTCTCGATTGAGATTCCTGATCAGCGCCCCGTCGGGAAGCAAAACGCTCACGGGGAGCTGCACGGTACACGGGAGCTCTTCGGCGCGGTTCATGCTAGCGAGGAGTAAGACGACGAGGGGAACGATCGATTTGCGCATGGCGTTTTAGTTGCAACGAATCATAGAGCAAAAGTTTCGCGATCGCGAACACCGCCTCCGATTTGCCAAGACGCCACGTCAGGCAAGAACGATGCCAGGCAACTCTCCTAGGGCAGTGATTTGCGCGTCGGGAGCTTCCGGGATGCGTTCGGCGCATTGCCCGGTGCGGTTCAACCAGAGCACGCGGAAGCCGAAGGCTTTGGCGGAGTAGGCGTCCCAGCCGTTCGCGGAAAGGAAGCAGATATTGCCGGGGGCGAGGTTGAGGCGTTGGCAGGCGAGGGCGTAAACGGACGGGTGCGGTTTGTAGAGTTTCAGTTCGTCGACCGAAAAGATGTGATCGAGCACCTCGGCGATGCCCGCGCTGGCGGCCGCAGCCGCCAGCATCTTCGGGGTGCCGTTCGATAAGATCGCCAGTCTCTGCCCGGCGGCTTTCAGGCGCCGCAGTGTTTCCTGGACTTGCGGGTAGGCGCTCAGGGTCAGGTACAGATTCATCAAGCGGGCGCGCAAGGCCGGTTCTTCAAGGTGCAGCGAGGACATGGCGAAGTCCAGAGCATCGCCAGTAATTTGCCAAAAATCGGCGTACTTTCCCTGCAGGCTGCGCAGCCAGGTGTATTGCAATTGTTTGGCGCGCCACAGCTCGCCTAGCGGCTGCCATTTTTCGCCGAGGGCATCTTGAGCGGATCGCGCGGCGCTGTTTACGTCAAAGAGGGTGCCGTAGGCGTCAAAGACGCAGGCCTCGATGTTGGCGAGTTTCGGCGACATGGCTTAGGGCTCGCCCGCATTGTAACCTGCGGCCAGCAAGTCGGCCGAGTGCGGGAGGCCGGGCTCGCGCCCTTCTGCGGGCAGCCGGGGCTGCCAACCTTAAAAAGCCGGCCGGTGCCGCGCGGCACGGCGCTACCAGTGGAATTTTATGGCGAATTGGAATTGCCGCGGGTCGTAGGAGGAAGTGGGCTGGCCGGCGTTGGTGAAGAGCACGTTGACGCTGGCCACGTTGAAGCGGTTGGCGATGTTGAAAATGTCGGTGATCAGTTCGAGGTTGTAGCGTTCGCCGAAGAAGACGCGCTTGGCGAAGCGCATGTCGCCGAAGGCCACCCAGGGCGTAAGGCCGGCGTTGCGGCCGAGATTCCCGTCCAGAGACAGCAAGGTGCCGTTGAAATCCGCTGGACATACTTCCTGGAAAGCTCCGGTGGGCGAGTATTTAGACATGACCGCGGGATAGCCTTGCGCAACACAGGCTGGGTTGACGAAGGTGTTGGGGCGACCGGTCAACGCGGAGAGCTGCAAGTTGTCGTCATCGCCGGTGATGATGTTAAAGGGCCGCCCGGAGGCAATTTCAAGCAGCGGAGCGACGGTCCAGTTGCTGAAGAACCTGCTGGCGAAGCCGTCGCCCGACAGGTGACCGCTATTGTAGACCCCGCTGAAAACGAAGCGGTGGCGCTGATCGAAGGTGGACGTGGAGCGATCGAGATTGGGGTAAAAGCTATCCTGGGGGGTAAGCGTAGCCTGCAGGTCGGTGGCGTCGTCGATGGCGTGCGAGAGCGTGTAGGAGGCCGTGAGTTCATAGTGCCGGCTCAAACGCTTGCGCAGGTTGGCGCTGAAGCCGTGATAGATGGAGCTGCCGTTCGAATAATTGGCGTCCATGTCGCTGAAGGGCACGCAATTGGTGAGGCTCACGCCAGGATTGCAACTGGAGTTTAGGCCGTCGGCTTGTAGCACTTGATTCGCAAGCCCGATACACTGACCGCCCAAAACGGGACCGTCCGCGGCCAGGATGGCTTCGGCCACGGACGGATTTATGCCCGACGGGCGGAAGAAGTTCACGAGCGCTGCGGGAACATAAGGCCCCGTCGGCCCCACGTTACAGCCGGTTACCGTAAAAGGACTGGCGGCCGAGAAACCGGCGTTCGTATAGTTGAGATAATTTTCCAGCATCAAATCGCCGCGGATGGGATTGGCGTTGATGGGGCGGTTGATGTGGTGGCCTTCGTTCAAGTTGTACGCCAGGCTGAGTGTAAAACCCCCGCCGAGGTCGTGCTCCAGAGTCAGGTTGGCCTGCTCGGAGTAGGCGTAGACGAAGCCTTTTCCTTGCGGATAGCCGAAGGGCTGAAAACCGAGCGGGAAACCGGCCGCGACGTAATTCTGGTTGACAAATAACGATTGCGGAAAATTGAGCGCCTGGAATTGCTGTTGGTTGGGCAGGTATCCGAGGGAGCTGTTCAAAGCCGCGGAGGTTGTCGGGGCGCAATTGGGGGTAGCGGGATTGATGAGGCTGCCCTGGAAGATGGGGATGGCGTTGAGGTTGTTGGGATCCCCGGCGGCCGTGCAGGTTTGCGTGCCCCCGAAAGCGAGCTGCACGCTTTTAGAGCCGTCCGAAGCATCGCCGAGAAAGTAGAGGCCGAGAAGCGGATGGTCGAAGTAAATCCCATACGAGGCCCGCACCACGGTTTTGCCGTCGCCCTTGGGATCCCAGGCGATGCCGACGCGGGGCTGCACGTTGTTGGCGTCGGTCTGAATACCCTTTTCAAGGCCCAGAATCTGATAGCCGGCTTCGGCCTCAGCATCGGGAGCGGCGAATTTTGGCGGAAACTCGATGTCGTAGCGCACCCCGTAATTCAGTGTCAGGTTGGGACGAATCTTCCAGGAGTCCTGCCAGAAGACGCCCAGGGGCTTATTGGGAAAGGAATCTTTGGGACTGCCGATGCCCTGAATGAAGTCGGCGGGAAGGCCCGCGCCGTACGCTTGCACCGGAGAAAGCGACGGAAAAGGCTCGAGTCCTGATGCCGGGCAGCCCGAGACGCCTGGCGCGCAGGGCGCCAGGGGAAATCCGAGATCCGTGGCACTGAAGGAACCGAAATCGTAGACCCCCCCGTAATTGACGGTGAAGATGGCGGTGGTCGGGATGTAATCAAATTCACCACCGAACTTCATGGCGTGGGCTCCCTTGCTCCAGGAGAACGTATCGGCGAACTCGTAGCGATCTTCGGTGCGTTGAATGTAGGAATACGGCTCGCGGCCGATGTAGGCGTAGCCGGTGATGTTCACGGCGGGATCGCCACCGCCGGGTCCGTTCGAGAAATTGTAATTCAAACCGCGCCGGGCATATTCAAAGAGAAAATCGTTGACCTTGTTGGTGCCGATGATTTTGCTCCACTCGGCGATGCCGGTGATGTCGCGGTAGGTCTGCTGCGAGGTGCGCGAGTAACCATTCTGCCCGGCGGGCTGATCCTGACCTTCGACTTCAATGCCCGTGACGGTGCTCGGGCTGACGCGGCCCTCGAGCATCAACTGGTTGCTGGAATTGATTTTGTGGTCGATGCGCAAGGCCCAAAGGCTGGTGCCTTCAAACACCGGGAAATTGCCAGCCTGTGAGGCCAGGCCGCTGTAGGATGCCGGTACAAAACAAGGCAGTGTCGCGGGCGTGCAGGTGCTCGGAAACCCGCTGACGCCGGGGATGCCGGTAAGACTCGTAGGCCAGGCGCGGTTTACCGCCATGCCCGAAGAAGCGCCCGCAAGAAAGGCGTATTGACCCACGGCCGTGGCGAAGGCGGGGCTGGCGGCTTCCGTCCCGAGAGTGGTGGGGCTTGTGAGAAACGCGATTTGTTGCGGTGTCAGTTGCAAGGTGCCGAACGGCAAACCCACCTGCGTGGTGTCAAAAGCCGTGAGTCCGTAGTTGTCGGCGCCGATATCGGAGAAACCGGTTTCGTGGCGGCGGGTGATTTCGTAGGAGAAATAATAAAAGGTCTTGTCTTTCTTGATGGGGCCGCCGAAGGCTGCGCCGGCTTGTACGCGGGTGTAGGCGGGATCCGGGACGGTGCTGAAGGGATTTACGGCCTGGAAGTCGCGATTGCGGAGGTAGCCGAAGAGGTCGCCGTGAAAGTCGTTGCTCCCGGCGCGGGTGATGATGTTGATGACGCCGCCGGAGGCCCGGCCGTACTCGAGGGCGGCGTTGCCGGTGATGACCTGGAATTCCTGCACGCCTTCTTGAGAGAGCGTCGAGCGCACGCCATTGGTGGCGTTATCGGTGTTATCGGCCCCGTCCACGTAGACGATGTTGGAGCGCCCGCTCTGTCCGCTGATGTTCAAGCCGGAAGTCGGAGCTGCGCCGGTGTTGGGGGCATTGTCGCGCGTGACTTGCGAATCGGTTAGCGTGAAGTTGATGTAGTTGCGGCCGTTGATCGGGAGATTGTCGATGCGGGTTTCGCCGATGGTTTCGTCCACCTGGGTTTTGCTGGTTTCGATTGCCGCGGTTTCGCCGGAGACCGTCACGGTTTGTTCTACGCCGCGCAGTTGCAGTCGCGGGTCGAAGCCCGCGTTTTCCCCGACGGTGACGACCAGCGAGCTGTCTTTAAAGGCTGCGAAATTGGCTCCGCCATCGATGGTCATCGCGTAGCGGCCGGGAGGCAGGGCCGCGAAATTGTAACGGCCGTTTTCATCCGAGACCGTGCTGCGATTGATCGTGGTCAGCGGATTGGTCATGACGATTTTCGCGCCGGGCACCGCTGAGCCTTGGGGATCGAGAACGGTTCCGGATAACGTGGCGGTATTGACTTGCGCGGAGCTAACTACCCCACAGCAGAGCACGACCATACAGCACAGCGCCCACACACCCGTCTTGTTTCTGCCCCGCATGGAACCTCCTAGGATTGGAACCGTTTAAGTCGCCGGACCCCACGTCGCGACGAGTTCGAAGCTGTAAAATCGGATACTCGGCTTTTACTGTAATAAGCGTGACAATTCAACTGGATTCTATTGATTTTTCAAATGGTGGTTGCAGGAGAGTACATCGGTGCAGGGATGCCGAGGCGGCCTGCGAGATAGGAATCGAGTTACCGGCGGAATGCTGGTGACTGCAAGTTGCGTGAAGTGAGTTGCGGGAGAGGGTTGCGTGTGGAAGTTGCGTCGAACTGGGGCAGCCCGGCAGCGGAACAGGAAGGTAGTTACTTCATACTACCCGGCATGTGACGCTGCACCAGCTTGAAGAGCTTGTCGCGGTCTTCGTCTTTCATGTGCACGAACTCTACGCCGCCGCCGTCGGGGCCGACGTTGCGGACCACTGCGGTGAAGTGGATCTTGCGCAGACCGGAGCGGACTTCGACGCGAATCGAGTCGCCGACACTGAGCTTCTTGGGAGAGGCTAAGTAAGCTCCGCCAAGGCTGATGGTTTTCACCCGCGCCAGGCCCGCCTGCCCGCCATCGATGTGCGCGCGCAGCGGCGATTCAAGCGGGATGCGCATGTAGCGGCGCGGAATCACGTAGCTGGCGCTGGCCTGTGCGGTGGCTTCAAACGCGGCGCGTGAGCGACCGGAAGTGGGGCGGTTCTCAATGAGCGAGAGCGCTTCCTCCGCGGCTGAACGTAGGCCGGATGGCTCGGCGAAGGCTAAACCTTCGCGCCCTTCTGACAATTGCCGCAACAGCTCTGCCGCTTCCGTGGCGCGCATGCGCCCCAGCGCTTCGATGGCTTTAATGCGTACGAACTGGTCGCGCAAGATATCGTGTTCGCCCGCGGCAATTTCCATGAGCTGCGGAATGGCGGTGGTTTCCTGGGCCAGGCCGATTTGATCGATCATCATGGGCACGACCAGCGGATGGGCGTCGGCGATGATCGCGGAAAAAACAAACGCGGCACTTTGCGCGCAGGCAGAATTGGAAGGCCGCGAGAGTTCGCTGATCGCCAAATCCTGCAAATTCCATTCCCAACTTCCTAAAGCTCTGGCGATTCCGCGCAGCAAACGCTCGGGATCCGCGGCGGAAAGCAATTTGATCGCGGCGGTTACGCGCTGCCGCCGCGCCTCGTACAGGCGGGTTTCGAGCAGGCTCAACACCGGGGTACCGATCGAGCGCAGCAGGCGGGCCATGGGCGGAATCATTTCCGCGCCGCGAGGCTCGGTGAGCAGCAAGGTCAGGCGATCGAGCAAGCGTTCCGGCTCGCGCTGCAGCAATCGGGGAAGAACGGGATCGAGCCCGCGATTGGCCAGGGCGGCGTCGACCAGCAGCAGCCAGCGATCCTGCACCACGAGCCGCTGTGACAGGGCGGTCATCAGTTGATCGTACTCGCCGCCTTTGGGGGGCCGTTCGAGACCGCTGAGGATGGCTTCAAACCCCGCGTAGTCCCCGCGGTTTACCGCCACACGCGCCAAGGTTTCGACAAACGCCGCGAGCAGCGCCCCGGTTTCGGGGGCGGTTTCATTTTCGAGCGCGCGCAACGCGCCGAGGCTGAGATCTTCCGGCAACTGGTTGGGCCACAAGGACTCGATAATGGAGGCGAGCTCGTTTAGTCCCGCGGCGACATCGCGTCGTGCGGCAGCGTCCGCGTGGGTAAGGCGGCGCGCGTAGTTCAAGACCACGCCGCGAGCTTCGCGGCGCTGCGCATCCGCGCCCGTGTGCGCGAGTTGCCCGAGGCTCTGACGCAGCACGCTGACGGGTACGCACCAGACATCCGCGCCGCGCATGACCGCCGATTTTTCCCGCGGCGCAAGCTCTGTCCAAAATCTTTCTACCAACTGCTCGAGATGTGTTTCCTGCGCCCAGGTGGTGGCAAACGCGGAAAGATGTTGCGAGGCGTGCGGTCCGGCGTAGCGTCCGGACTCTTCAATGGCCCGCCCCAGGCGATGAAATGTCGGGCGGATCACCGCCGGAGTAAGCGCCCCGGTGGAAAATTCCGCGGTAAGAAATTCAAAAATCAAGCTTTCCGAAAGGCGCAATAGATAAGGCTGAGGACGCTCTCCGCCATTCGGCCCATATTGGGAAACCGAAGTCAGGAGCATGCGCACGGTGTCCCGGCTGGCGGTTTCCATGGCTCCGTGAATCGCTCGCGCGGCCTCTTCCGGGGCCAGCCCGCGTGCGCTTTCCAGCGGAGGCGTCAGACGCGACAGCAGCTGCAGCGCCGCCACCAGATCATCGAAATCCGGCGCGCTGATTGCCTCTTCACTGTTTTCGCGCGGCGAGTTGCCGCCATAGGCAACCAGTGCGGCGATCAGGCTGGCCAGCACGGTATCGACGCGCTGACCCGTCTGCGTGTTCACGGAGATGCCTTCCACGTGATTCTCCAGGAGCTTCGCCGGCCACCAACTATTTTTGCCCCCCCGCGCCGGTACCGTCGATTTTAGCAACGATGCCTGCATGAGGTGCGCCAGCGTGTCTAGTTCGCCCACATGGAACTTGCGTGAAAATGACAGCGTCTGAATTCCCGCATGCCGCAGATCCGCCGCCAGGGCTTGCAGTTCGCCCCGCAAATCGTGCAGCTGCGCTTCGGAGACCTTCGGCACGACGATGCCGCCACGTTCCACCCGCAATTCGAGCCCATCGAGCTGCGCAGCCACCGTTCGCAGGGACTCATACGCGGTATCGAGGCTGTCGAGGCGCTGGGGGTGATTTTGGTCGTACAAGCGCTCAGAGCGCAGCAGCAATTGCAGGCAGCGTAGCGCGTGGGGAACCTCCGCATGCCCGGAGGAATCGCCATCGATGGGCGCAGCGCTCAGGGGACGCGGCGAAATGCGCGCTGGCGGTTCCGCGGCGATGTGCTGCCTGGCCGTCGATGGCCGCCGGCCAACTGGGAGTGTAGCTCTTAAAACCAATGCGATCTCCGTTCCCCGAATCGAATGCCAAAGCCACGAAACACGCGATAAAGCGAGTGCGACGCAAAAAACTACGAGCGCAAGGGTGCTGCTAAAGAGGGAGCTCCGCTTTCACCCAGACCCAGGCGGGAACTCCCTAACTACCCTATGTGCACGGCAGGCGCCTCAAGGGGGCTGTGGTAAACCTATTATTTTCATCGGCAGTGCTGGATAGTTCTAGAACTATGGAGTTTCCGGCGGTTCGATTTGTTACATCTCGGGAAGGCCCGGCAGACTGTTTATTTGAGCGTATTTAGCGCCCCATCGATGTGCACGGTCCCGCCTTCGCTCACTTGCACGGTCCGCCGAATGGCCTGGAAGCCTTTCAATTTCAGCGTGATGGTGTGCATTCCGGCAGGCACCTGTACGCGCGCAGGTGTGAACTGCGTGGTGGTCGTGCCGTCGACCACGATTTCCGCCCCGCTCGGTGTGCTCGTGACGTCGGCCCAAGCCATCTTCGAGGTGTCCTTCGCGTGCATCTGAACGTTCATTTCGGTCTGAATGTTGTCTTTGACATGCGCCACCCCTGAATAGGCAGCGTATCCGGTAATTCGCAGCACCAGGTTGTATTCACCAGCCGCCAGGGGAAGCACGACGGGCGTCTGCCCGGACTGCTTCGCGCCATCGATGAATACGTCCGCGCCCGGAGGGTCGCTGACCAGCCGAAGACCGGCGTTCAGCGACTCGAGGGCCAGCTTTTGATCGACCACCTCGCCGATTTTCACCTGCAGGGCCGTCTCGATCGTGCGATAGCCTTCTTTTTTTACTTCCAGGCTGAAGCGCGTGGCTTGCAAGCCGTTGAAGCTACAGGGGGTCAGGCACTGCCGGAACTGTTTACCGGACGGTCCGAACAGAGTTGCTGTCGCTCCGAGGACATCTGTGACCACGTGAATGGCTCCGCGATCTGGCTGGGGCACCGGATGCAAACCTTCGTCGGCGCCGGCCGGTGTCGCAAGCGGCGCATCGTCATATTCGATGTGGTCGATGACGCGCAAATCCGCCGGGGCCTCGCGCAGAAATTTCAGAAGCGCTCCGTGTTCTGCGGGCCGGAGTTTGCCCGCCAGCGTCAGCGTGTCGCCGATGCCATCCACTTTGGCGCGCCCGGTCAGGCCGCGCTCGGCAATGACTGCATCGATGCTCTTTTTGTAGTCCGCGGCTTTCGCGCTGAGACCCGCGTTCGTCTTGCCTGGCGCAGCAGGTTTTGCGGGGGCTTTTTCTGCCGCTACTTCGCCGGCCTTCGGCGCGATCGGGGGTTCAAGTTTCTCCGCCCCCGGCATGCTAAGGGGCGGGGCAGTCCGGGGGAATTCGGGGCTGCCTGCCGGACGAGTGCCGGTATCTCTTGTCGGCACCGAGGAGGAAGCTGGCGCGGCCGTCCGAGCGTCGGGGCTCGCAGGGGTATGCGTGTCGCCGTCATTCTGCGGGCCATCCACCTCATGAACATTTTTCGCCGCCAGGATGAAGGGCATCAGCTGATTTGCTCCCCAGCCGATCATTGCGAGCAGCAGCACGGCGATGATCAGCGAGGGCCAGACGCTCTTCTTTTTTTCCGGTTCGGGCAGCGGAGCAATCGCGCCAGTGCGCCGGACCAAAGGTGTTTGTCCCGGATTTGTGGTGCGCGAGGCCAGCTTGCCCGCTGCGGCCGCAACATACTCATCGTTTGCGCTGTTTCGTGCGCCGGAGCCCATGGCCACGGTGGCCGACGGCGACAAGCCGCCGAGCGCCATGGTGGCTTGCGGATTGCCCGCCAAGCCTCCCGCCAAGTTGCCAATGCTGCGGTAATTCCGCAAATCTTCCAGCATCTCGCGACACGATTGATAGCGGTTCTCCGGCTCTTTCACCAGCGCCTTCATGATCACCGCGCTGATCCCCGGATGGATCGAGGGATCCAGCTGCCCGGGCGGCACGGGATCTTCATTCACGATTTTGTAAATGACGGTGGTGATGCTCTGCCCCGGAAACGGTTTTTCGCTGGTCACCATTTCGTACAACATCACGCCGAGGGAGAAAATGTCGCTGCGCCCGTCCACGGCCCGGCCCTTCACCTGTTCCGGGGACATATAACTGGGGGTGCCCATCACGTGGGTGGTCTGCTGCACGGTGCCAAACTGCAGGATTTTGGCCGTGCCGAAATCCGTGACCTTCACGGTATCGTCGGCGGTGAGCATCAAGTTGGCGGGCTTGATGTCGCGGTGCACCACGTGACGCTCGTGCGCAAATTGCAGCGCGCTGCAAGTCTGTTCCATGATGCGCAGCACGCGCGGCAAGGAAAAACGCTGCCCTTCATCGAGCAGCGCCTGCATGCTTTTGCCTTCCACCATTTCCATGGTGATGTAGTAGAGGCCGTCTTCTTCTCCGGCGTCGTAGACCACGACAATGTTGGGATGGGTCAGCAGCCCCGCGGCTCGCGCTTCGGTCTGAAAGCGGGTCAGCAGTTCCGGGCGCGTTAGTCCTGTGCCGGCTTCACTGAGACGAATGGTCTTGACCGCCACGGTGCGGCCGATGACCGGATCCATGGCCTTGTACACCACACCCATGGCTCCGCGGCCCACTTCGCCGACGATTTCATAGCGTCCAGCTTTTGCCGCTGTGGACATGGTTTGCGCTTCATTCGCGGGCATTTAGAGCCTAGAGGACGGCGCCGATACCCGGACCCCCAGGATGCACAGTACGCAGCAGATTTTAGGCAGGTCAACGCTACCGGAGTACTAGTGTGGCGCACTGGATACCGTGAGACCCGACCCCAGCCGTCTCTTAGGAGCATCGCTTCGGGCAGGGAGATCCCGGAGAAAGTACGTAAGTATTGATTGTGCTGGAATTAGCCTCGCCACGGCGGGCCGCCGCGCCCCGGGGAAGCGGTTAGACGTAAACAAGATATTTCCCGGCCCCCGAGCGCATCCTGGTTCGCTCCTGGTTCCGTCTGTTTAACGTCCGCGATCCCCTAATTCTCAGAAGGTGACGGCTGACTGAGTACGGATTGAGGTGGGCCACCGCGCAGCCCGGCGCCCGATTGAACTTCGACGCCTGCGCGATTCTGCTCAGCGCAGAGCCTCGGTGGGCGGAGAAAGCGGCGAAGTTCGCTTGTCAGCCACCCCGCGCCACTTCGCCAGTCCTTCGCGGATCAGCTTAACAATGATCCGGCGGTTCTGCGCTACCACGCGCAGCCAGGCAAATCGCCCCATCGAGGGAAAATAGATGCCCCGGAAACAGAGGCGCGCGATCAGAATGTTGATGCGGTAGGCCAGTGGCTTGTACTCGAGCGCCGCCACGGCATTATAAATGGCCTCCGGGCTGTACGAGCGCGACCAGCCGTCTTTGACTTCCGCATGGGCTTCGGCGACGGTGATTTTCAGCGGCGTGTGGGCCATCTCAAACGGAATGAATTCGCGCCAGTGCTCGGGTCGCGTCAAGCGGCCGGCGGCCGCCAGCCGCTTGTACAAAGGCGTCGCGGGCAGCGGTGTGAGCAAGCCAAAAATCGGAAGCCCCGGCGGCCAGGTGCGAATTTCCTTCAGGGTGCGCTCGGCCACGCCCACGGTGTCGTTATCCATGCCGAAGATAAATGAGGTAATCGCGAACACGTTGCGATCCGCCAGGCGCTGTAACACGGCGGCGTACTCACCCGGTTTATTGAAGCCTTTGTTGACGTCCTTCAAGTTCAGCGGGTCGATCGACTCCATGCCGATGAATATCCACTGTCCCCCGGCAGCGGCGATGAGGTCCACCAGCTCTTCGTCGCGCAACAAGTTGGCGCTGATCTGCGCAACCCAATAAACTTGCGCGTTGGCCGCGATAATGTCACGCAGCAGCGATTTCGTGCGCTTGATGTTGATGGCAAAATTATCGTCGATAAAAAATACCGCGATTTGCCCGCCTTCTTTTTTCGCGCGGGCCTTGAGCAGCAGCAGCTCATCGACCACACTTTGATTGGTGCGGAAACGAATCGAATCGCCGAAAAATCCCGTCACGGTACAGAATTCGCAGCCATAGGGACAGCCCCGTCCGGACTCCACGGGAATGATCCGGAACGTTCCCCAGCCTCCCGCCAGCTTGCGCAACACGGGGGCCAGCATCTTAGGCACCAGATTGAATTGTCTCAGGTCGATTTTGTCCCAGGGAATTACCGGATACTGCTGCAGACTGGGCTTGCGCTCCTGCCCGAAGTCATCGACGGGGGTGTAGATATCTTTCAGCTGGCCGCGCGCGGCATCGGCCACGATTTTGGGCCAGGTCTCATCCGCTTCGCCCAGGGCGACTGCGTCCGCGTGCCGTGGGCCGCCGCTGCGCCCGAGCGCCTCATCCGCCATCTCGGTCACATGTGGCCCGCCCATCACCACGGGTACGCCGATTGCGCGCACCGCGTCAGCCATGCGGTACGCCTTGGCGATCATGCGAGTCATGGCGCCGATGCCGACAAGGCCAATCCCGTTGGCGCGCACAAAATTCGCCAGACCCTCTTCGTCGACGGGTTGCGCGTTGCCGTCGATCAGCAGCACCTCATGCCCCCGCGGGGTCAAAGCCTGCAAAAGAAACATCCACAGATGCGGCATAAAATTCCTGGTTACGCCATTGTCCGGATTGTAGAGCAGGATTTTCATAAACAAATCTCTCCCTCAGCGGTCCGCCCGGGGCCGCGCCATGAGCCTCGGCGGACTTCGTCCGCACACAGGTGGGCGCAATAAATCGCCCCAGATCGCGCCCCGACTGAGTTGGGCGCTTCGGTTGGCAGTCACGCGCCGAATCCAGCTTGTCGTTCTTTGTGCGCCGTCCCGGCGGCTGCGAGGCGGGAAACGTCTTGTGTCAGGACGACGGACAACTTGTGCTCAGGAAAGAGATCCGCACTGCCGCGCTGAACTTAGGCGAGGCCGTCCGGTGAGCATAGGACTGTTGGCATGATACGTGACAAGGGGCGTTTGGGCCAGAGCTTCGTTGCCGTATGCGATAGCCGGCGCCCAGGCGAGCGCGCCTTGCGTTTTCTCGCCGCCACGCCGGGAAATGCTGAGATAATCTGCCGGCGATTCGCAAATTGGAGATTTCAGCTGCCCGTGAGCGTTGCCGAGAAGAGTATCCCCCCCAATGCTGGCGCGCGTTCAGCCCCTCAAGAACAGCCCACGCTCGCGCTTCGCGCTTTGTTCTCACTTCTGGTTGTAGGTATTGCCGCGCTGCAGGTTTGGGCGCACCGCAACGAGCTCGGCCCCGATGGTATTAGCTACATTGAACTGGCGCGAAGCTCTCTTGCGCTCGGTTTGCCAGCTCTGACCAACGCATATTGGAGTCCCCTCTATCCCTTTTTGATCAGCGAACTGTTCCGGGTGATTCATCCGCCGATGGGCTGGGAGTTCGCCGCGGTTCACCTCTTGAATCTTCTTATCTATCTCGGCAGTTTTGCGTGTTTCGGCGTTTTTCTCCGGGAGTTCGAGCGCGCTCGTTCTGAGCTGACCGCGGAGCGACAGGGGTTTTCGCCGCTGTCGCCGCGACGGACTTGGATTCTGGGCAATTTGCTTTTTCTGTGGGCGGCGCAATTCTGGCTGAGTCCGGCGATTGTGAATCCCGACCTGAGTGTCGCGGCCCTGGTTTATCTGGCGACTGCGATGCTCTTTCGCATCCGGCGCAGCGGCGGGGGAGCGCTTACCTGGATTTCCCTGGGAGGAATTCTTGGTGTTGCATACCTGGCAAAAGCCGCGATGTTTCCGCTCGGATTTGTATTTCTCTTCTCCGCCTTCTTTCTGGCGCGCCGCATCCGGCTAAGCACGTCGCGGGCTCTTGTCGGAACGGTCGCTGCTCTTGCCATAATCAAGGCCAAAGCCGCTCCCTGGATCCACGCCTTGTCGAACGCCAAAGGACGATGGACCTTCGGCGACAGCGGGAAAATTGCCTACGCCGAATACGTTAACGGCGCCACGCTGAGCTTTCACTGGCAGGGAAAACCGCCCGGCACGGGAACTCCGCTGCACCCCACGCGCGAGATTCTCTCGGACCCGCCCCTTTATGAATTCGCGCAGCCCGTTCCGGGCAGCTATCCGCCGTGGTACGACCCCTCGTACTGGTATGACGGCATTCACGCGCACTTTGCCATACGCGGACAGCTGTGGGTGTTATTCCGAGCACTGAACGTGTATTTCAAGATGTTTTCAAAGAGCGGCGCGCTCTACGCGGTGTTCCTCGCGCTGTTCTGGGCTTTGCGGCGGGCCGGGCGCTGGCAACGCGTCTCGGCCGCAATGTGGCTGGTGATGCTGCCGTCGATTCTGGCACTGGCGATGTACTCGCTGGTTCTCGTCGAGCTGCGCTACGTCAGTCCCTTTGCGCTGATGCTGCTGGTATGGACGCTTTCGCGCGCGGAATTTTCCGGACCCTCCGATACGCGGCTCGCCCGGCGTGCGATTCTGGTCGCGACGCTGGCGCCCGCTGTGGCCATGGCCTGGCCGGTGCTCCGCGACGCCCGCGATGCGATAGAAGGTAAGCCCTACGAAGATTGGCAGGTGGCCAGCGCCCTGCCGGAATTCGGCATTCGCACGGGAGCCGCGCTCGGTTACATCGGCTCCGGCGGAGACGCCTACTGGGCGCACCTGGCGGGCGACCGCATCATCGCGGAAATTCCCGGTAAGGATCAGAGCCGCTTTGTTTCGGCCAGGCCGGAAGAGAAGCTGGCCATCCTGCGCAGATTTGCCGAGCTCGGCGTGCCCGCGGTGGTAACCAAGAACGCCGGGGTGGTGAGTTCTATGCCGGAAGGCTGGGAACGCATCGGCCATACGCAATATTTTATCTGGCGTTTCGCGAAGGGGACTTGAGACGGGCCTCGGGGAGGAGCGCGCCGGAACGGTGCTGAGAACGAAATGCGCTCGCCCGCGGAGCGCGGCTCCCCAGCCCCTCAGTTTCCCGGAACTTCAGCGCTGATGCTGACCACGAAGTCGTCGCCGGTCTTGGTGACTCTGGCGGGAACCTCGATCGTTTGCTGCCCTCGTAAGACGACGACCTTCAGGTCCGGAGACGCGGCACAGATAGATGTTTGGCCTTTTCCGGAAGCATCGACGATCACCCGATCCGCCGGCGCGGATGGCACGCAGGCCATGATTTTTATTTTCCCGGTAAAAGCTTCCGGGGTGACCACCGTGATTTGCTCCGGAGCCTGCTTGGCCGCGCAGGAAAAGAGAAAAAGGGATAGCGCTGCCAGCAATGTAGGTGGGAGGGAACGACGCATATATGGGGAACTTATCATCGGGACACCGCCATGTACAGACTCTCAGCCTTTGGCGGGGCACTCGTGGGCCTAAAAATATCGTTGCATATAGCGCAGGGTATCGTCGGCAAGATCGAGAGCTTCGTCCCGCGAACAGCCCTCGGTTTTCATCACCGAGACAATCTCGTTGATGATTTGCGCATTCGATTTGCTGGCGCGCTTCCAATCCTCGCCGTGCTGGCGGGCAAAGCGCAATACCATTTCTTTGCGGTTCACAGACGCACCCCGTTTCTAAAACTGCAAGGCCTTCAGACTGCGAGCATGGGGCTTATCGCGAAGCGAACCCAGAACACTTAATCCACGCAAGCGCTGAATTGCGTTATCGCAAGCGGACACCCGGTATTCGAGCACGCGTCGTTCGTGACACTCTGGCAGCACCGCCAGCAACAGCTGAGACTCGAGCTTGGTGATTAGAATGTCTACCAGCGCCGTATTGCCCAAGCGGACCCCCCAGCCAAAGTTCTACCATTTGTGTTAGCGAAATTCTAAGGACCGCGGCGGGCATGGTCAAGTCGGGTTTTTCCTGTATTTGTTCGGCAGTTGGCGATGCCGGATGGCGCCGGAAGTCCAAGAGGACGCCTAACCCGGATAGCAATCCGCAGGGTCGGTGGTGGGAACGGCGAGGCTTGAACTCGCAACCTAGCGGTTAGGAACCGCTCGCTCTATCCAGTTGAGCTACGTCCCCGAACTCTGGGCCCCCAACGTGTATCCCACAGATGCCCAAGCGGCAAAAAGCAGCACCCAAGTTTATATCGAATCCATACAATCCGGTGCAGGATTTGACGGGTTTTGCCGGGGTCTGTTGGCCGCACCCCGCACCGGGCCGCGCGCTAGTCTGGTTTGGGATTCCCGGTGGCTCGATGATCTACGCTGGAAATCGCCGCGTTGCTTGCGTCATGCGCGCCGTAGGACTGGTTGCCTTGCTGCCCGCGCTGCTGCTCTGCCAGGGCATTTAGTTGCGCGAAAATCGCGCGCTCTTGCTCGGCTCTGGCCGGCTGATTGGCTTTTGCGTAGGCCTTGGCCAGACTGAAATGCACTTCCGGGCTTCCCGGCGTCATGGCGCTGGCCGCTTGCAGCTCGGCGATCGCTTCGCTGGCTTTTCCGGTCAGGAGGTAGCTGCGGCCGAGCAGGTAGTGAGCGGTCGGATTGCGCGGAGCGAGCCGCACGGCCTGCTGCGCCGGTTCGAGCGCCTCCGCGGCACGATCACGTTTCAGTTCCAGCGCGGCGATGCCCAGATATGGCAATTCGCTTTCCGGCGACAGCGGCAACTCCGCGCGAAACTGTTTTGCGGCCTCATCAAATTGCGAAAGGGAAGCCAGCGCTGTTCCATAGGTGTAGTGCACGAACGGCGCGCTGGGATATTTTTTTAGCAATTCGTCGAGCTGCGAAAACGCCAGATCGTACTTGCTGTCGCGCAGCAGCGCGGCAATCTCTCCGGCGGATTCAACCAGCGCGTGCTGCGAACTACGTATTTGTTCCGGGAACGCGGCGACGTGCAGCAGCGCCATGCCCAGCGCGAACCTGATTTCGTTCGCGAGAGGTTGCCGGGCCGCTGCGGACATCAGCACCCGTTCGGCCGCGCTGAATTGCCCGCTGTGATTCAGCAGAATTCCCAGACGATACTTGGCCAGGGCCACGTTTTGCGCGCCGCCGCTCATGCCGAGCTCGTCTCCGCGCTCTAGATGAAGCAGTGCGTTGTCATAGTCGCGCAAGGCGAATTCGCTCAAACCGAGTACCGCCCAGCCGGTACCAGAGTTCGCATTCCGCTGCAGCCACATTTTCAGCGTCAGAATGGTCTTGGAAAACTGGTTCGCGGAAAAATCACGCATCGCGGCGGCGAAGAGTTCATCCCCGCCAGCCGCAGTCTCCGGGCTCGCGCGACCCGTCACCATGTCTGTTCCGTACCATGCAACGATGCGCTGCTCCACCAAAGGCTTATCCGGGCCAAGTTGCGCGGCCAGCGCCAACTCCGCGCTGCTGGCCTGCTGTTCGCCGGCATCGGCCATGCACTGCGCGAGCCATTCGTGCACGGCACGCGAGTCCGGGGCCAGGCGCACCGCGTCACGCGCGGCCTGCAAAGCCTCTTTGGACCGGCCCAAACGCCGTGCGGTTCGCACGATTCCGATCTGCGGCAGGAAACTTTGCGGAGAAACCTCCGCTTCACGGCGAAACTGCGCCAGCGCGTCGCTGATGCGCATGTTGCGTGCTAGTGTTTCGCCAAACGCATAATGCAGATACGGCGCGTCGGGAAATTTCGCAATGGCGGCCTCAAAGGCAGCCACCTCTCCGGCGGAAACACCTGCTGCGGCAATGGCGCCGGCATCTTGCACCAGCGCTTCCCGCGAAGGATCGATTTCGCTGGGCAGCAGCGGCACGCGCAGCAGCGACAGGCCCAGGGCGAAGGTCAC
>JBEKSZ010000015.1:0-49049 GCA_049516615.1 Candidatus Acidiferrum sp.
CGCTCGTGCCGGTATTGACGCCTTTAACGAGGGTGTCAAGGTCGGGCGGGTAACCTTCACTGCCAACCTCGGTGCGGAGAAGATTGCGGTCGGCGTCGTCCTTGTAATTGTCGATGGCTCTCCGCATATCCCGGAGTTCTTTGTGCAGCTGATACTCTTTTTCGCGCAGGATGGTGAAACGGACCACGGGGAGGGCGGCGGTCGAGAGAACCATCAGGATGCCGGTGGCAACGATCAGTTCGACCAAGGTGAGGCCCGATTGCGGGCGCAAACGGCTAGAGGCGCGCATATGATTCGCTACCGACATGATAGCAATTAGACGGGGCGTTGGCCCGGGGAGATGCCCATTGATGTAATGGCCGAGGCAGGCGCAAAAAAGAGCAATGCGAGTCTGAAGGGTGGCCCTCAGGAATAAAGCGCTTGTTCATGGCAAGCCGCCGCTACTCGGCCCCCAGAATTTCCCCGGCTAAGGTGCAAACTTGCTCGGCGATGGAGAGGGCGGAGGTCAGGCCTGGAGATTCGATGCCCAGAAGATGGACGACCTGGCGAAAATCCGGATCGCGTTCGATGATGAAATCGGCGAAGGTGTCCGCGTCGGGCTTCCGCTCGGATGGCGGCGGGACGAGCTTGGCGCGGATTCCCGAGTGCGCGAAGACCAGATCCGAGGCTTGTACCTCCGGAACGAGATGGCTTGACAGCTTGGCAAAATATTCCACCGGTTCCCGGTCGCGCTCGTAGTCATTTTTGTCGGCGAGGTATCGCGCGGTGGGGCCAATCCAGACGTTTCCGTTGAGTGTCTTTGTGAAGTGCACGCCAAGGCTGACGCCATCGGTGTGCGGCAGCGGGTAGACCAGGCCGCGAATTAGATCTTGTTTGGAGCGCTTGAATTCGCAGTACTCGCCGCGGACAGGGTAGATTCGGTGGCGCGCCATTTTTGAACCTAATAGGCCGGCGACCTCATCGGCGTATAAGCCCGCGCTGTTGATGACGCACCTCGCGGTGATTTCGCCCGCCGCACTGCTGACCCGGATGTGTTCTGTTTCGGTTCCCAATCGTTGTACGCGAGCGCCGGTCACGAGGTGTGCGCCGCGATCCTTGGCAAGTCTGGCGTAGGCTTTCACTAGCGCCTCGCTTTCGACAATGCCCGTAGATGGCACTTCAATGGCCTGGACGCCGACAACGTGCGGTTCCCGTGCGCGGATGCGAGCGCCATCGATAAGTTGCAAATCGGCCACGCCGTTAGAACGACCCGTTTCCATAAGGACTTGCAGTTCTGGAACTTCATGCTCCGAGGACGCCACCACGAGTTTGCCGGTGCGGCGATGCGGGACCTTATGAAGTGCGCAGAATTCGTAGGTCAGGCGATTGCCGCGCACGCAGTGCAGGGATTTCAGGGAACCGGGCGGGTAATAGAGGCCGGAGTGAATGACACCGCTGTTGCGCGTGCTGGCGCCCATACCCAGTTTCGGCAGAGCTTCTAGAAGAAATACGTCTTCCCAGTTCGCGGCTAGGGCTTGGGCTATAGCGCAGCCTACCACCCCGCCGCCGATGATTACGATGTTTGCCTGGTCGATGGCCGTTTTCCCTTTGCGCCGCAAGGAAGTCTACCGCAGATGGCAACCTGAAGATTGGCCACTACAAGCGCGGGGAAGGTTCGGGGAAAGCCGGCGCAAGAAAGCCTTCGGGCAGGGCTGGCAGAGCGGCAAGCAGTTGCCGGGTGTAGGTGTGCTGGGGGTGGCGGAAGATTTTTTCCGGGGCACCGGATTCGACGAGTTGGCCGGTCTTGAGGATGGCAATGCGGTGGCAGAGGGACGATACGGCCAACAAATCATGCGAGATAAAGAGGATGGACATGTTTAGTTCCCGATTTAGCTGTGCGAACAGGCGAAGGATTTCAGATTGCGTGATGACGTCGAGGGCACTGGTGGGTTCGTCCGCGATGAGCAGTGCCGGGCGATGCAGGATGGCCAAGGCGATGAGAACGCGCTGGGCTTGACCTACGCTCAGTTCGCTCGGACGGCGGCTTAATAAGGATTCGCCGTCCGGGAGACTTACCATTTCCAGCGTGCTCAGGACGGCGCGGCGGCACGCTTCGCGTGTGCCTTTAGCGTGCGCTTTCCAGGCTTCGGCGAGCTGCGTAGCGATTTTCAGGGCCGGGTTAAGCGAGTTCTGGGGACTCTGCAAAACCAGAGCGATTTCTCGGCCGCGAAGCTTGCGGAGTTCGCGCTGCGGGAGGGTTAGCAGATCGCGGGTTCGAAAAATGATATGGCCGCGCGCCGTGCCGTTCCTGAGGTGCAGCAGTCCCAGAATGGCCAGTGAGAGCGTGCTTTTGCCCGAGCCGCTTTCGCCTACCAAGCCGAGAATTTCACCTTCCGCCACGTCGAGAGCTACGTCGCGCAGAACGTCCTGCTTGCCAGGATAGCCCGCGGAAATATTCAGTGAGAGCAGGGTTTCGCCGCGATGCGTTTCGCAAAGACTCATGGGCGGAGCCCCGGGCTGGCAGCGCTGAGGTAAAGGCTGTCGATGTTCCAGTAGGTTTGCGGGCGCAGAACCACCGGGGCGGCGTTGTGGACGTTAGGGGAGATCGCCGACAGGGCGTTCTTGTTTACCAGATAGATGAAAGGGGCCTGGTCGGCGACGATCTGCTGCACTTGATCAAAATATTCTTTGCGCTTTTGCTTGTCGGTGGTGGAGGCCTGCGCGCGCATCAGGCGGTCGATTTCCGCTTCCCAATCGGTGGCGGGAGACTTTTCTTCGGGGTTCCACTGGTGGTTGCTCGCGGAACTAAGCCAAACGTTCATTTGTGTGCTGGGGTCGAGGTCGACATTGACGAGGCCGAGGAGGCAGGCTTCGTAGTTGAAAGTGTGACTGATCCGTTCGATGAGGGACGGAAAATCCAGGGTGACCACGTTCAAGTGAATTCCGATTTTGGAAAGGTCGTCCTGCAGCAGCACGGCCAGGCGTTCCCGAACCTTATTTCCGGCGTTACTGATGATGGAGAACTCCACGGGGTGGCCGTCGCGATCGCGAAGGACGTCCTTGTCGAGATGAAAGCCGTCGGCGGACAGGCGTTTCAAAGCACCCGGGATATCCGTTTCTTCCGCGCGCAGATTTTGATTGAACCAGAAATGGTTGGCCGGAGAGAGCAGTCCGGCGGCGGGGCGGGCGTGACCGTTAAAAGCGATGCGGCACATGTCGGCGCGATTGATGGCTTGCGATATGGCCCGGCGAAAATTCTGCGAGCGGAACCAGGCCTTCTTGTAGTCCGGGATGGGCGCACTGGCTACCTGGTTGAACCACATTTGTTCGGTGTCGAATGAAGGGCCGGCGTCGTGGACAGCGGAGGGCATGTCGGCTGCGAGCCGGTCGTAGTTGTCGGCTTCGATGGTGTTGATGAGTTGGGTTTCCCCACGGCGAAAGCGAAGGATTTCGAGATCGCGATTTTGTTGAATGTCGAGACGAACCGAATCGAGGTACGGCAGCGCCTTGCCACTGGCATCGTGTTTC
This sequence comes from Candidatus Acidiferrum sp., assembly GCA_049516615.1. Taxonomy (GTDB): domain Bacteria; phylum Acidobacteriota; class Terriglobia; order Acidiferrales; family UBA7541; genus Acidiferrum. Next base: position 3,508 of record JBEKSZ010000015.1, read on the forward strand.
CAGTAATTGGCGTTGCGCTTGAGCAGGATGTAGGAACCCGCTTTGTGTTCCGCGACGACAAAGGGGCCGAGCCCGCAGGTACCGCTTTCCGACGATTTGCTGGAGAGAATGGGCACGCCATCGAAGAGCTCTTCGAGATTGGCAACCGGAGCCGGAAATTGCAGCACGATGGCGCTGGGACTTTTGACGCTGATCTTAACCTCCCCGGTGGCGGAGCGAAAGGGATCGGCGAACGGCGAATGGAGATTCGGATCCATGAGCTTGCGCATGGTGAAGGCCACATCCTCGGCGGAAAGTGGCGTGCCGTCAGAGAAGAGAACCCCTTTGCGAATTTCAAAGGAGATGGTTTGCCCGGCGTTTGAAACTTTCCACGAGGTGGCTAGTTCGGGTTGCAGCTGCTGCGTTTGGCGGTTGCGGCGAATCAAGTAGGCGGTCGTAAGATAGCGAACCGTTTCCGAGGAGTCGTCGTCCGCGAGCATGGGATCAAACGTCTTGGGTTCGGATTTGAGGCTGAAGCGCAGTTCGCCACCGGATTGCGCAGCGGCAGGGCGCGCGCAGAGGGCCCACGCAGCGCAGCAGAGCAGGGCGATGAGAGTGCCGCGAATCATGACGCCAGGTCCTCACGCGTTCTGAAGGCGAGTTGCAAACAACTGACTACCAGGATGAGCATCAGGATGGGCGCGAGCTTCACCGGGCTGGCCTTCACTTCGGGCCAATTTTCCAGGCCGCGCAGAAGGTTGCCCCAGGATGGCAGCGGTTCGGCGACGCCTAAGCCGAGCACGCCCAGATTGGCTTCGGCGATTATGAAGATGGGGATGGAGGTCCAAAATTGTGCGGCGAGAACGGGGTTGAGATTGGGCAGCACTTGCCGGAACAACAGGCGATGCGGCGGAATACCAAGGGCTTTGGCTTGCAAAACGAAATCCGATTGCCGGATGGCGCGTGCTCCGGAGCAAATGATTCTGCCGGAGGAGGACCAGCCCAGTGTGCCGAGAAGCGCGAAGGTGATGGTCACAGAGAGCAGGGGCGAGACGTTCAGCGGCAGCAGCGCGCGGACGGTGAGCAAAAGAAACAGCCACGGCAGGGAAAGCGAGAGATCGGTAGCGGCCAGAGCGACGCGTTCAAACCAACCGCCAAGGTATCCGGCCAGACCGCCGACCCCCGCGGCGATCAGCGTGCTGAGAAGCGCCGCTGCGGGCGCGAGAAGGAGCGAGACCCGGCTGCCGTAGAGCAGCCGGGAGAACGCATCGCGACCGAGATCGTCCGTGCCGAGCAGGTGCTTCAGGGAGGGCGGAGCGTTGGGAGCTTCGCGGAATTGTTTGGCGTATGGCGCGGGAGCCACAAAATCCGCCAGCACCACCGCAGAAAAAACGATGGCCAAAAAGACCATGGCAATCAGGCGGACTCGGCTCATATGCGCGCCCTGACAAAAGCTTTGCTGAGCAAGTCGGAGACGGAGTTGGCGCTGAGGGTGATGATCATGATCAGCAGGGTGATGTTGACAAGCACGGGAAGATCGCGGCTGAGCGCGGCTTGCCAGGTCAATTGCCCGATGCCGGGATAGTCGCAGATGGCTTCGATGGGAATGGCGGCGCCGAAGGCCATGCTGACAGAAATGCCCGTGAGCGCGAAAAGCAACGGCGCGGCGTTCGGCAGGATGTGCCGGCCAACGATACGTACGGGATGCAGGCCGCGAGCGTGCGCGGCCAGGACGTGGGGACGGTTGCCGGCCTGCATAAGAATGTTGCGGGCGTATTGAAAGACGCGCGGGAAAACGACGAGCGCGATGGCCAACGATGCGGCTCCGCCGGCATACACGATTCCCAAGCCCAAAACCGCGGCCGGCAAACAAAGAACGAGGCCGCTCAGGGCCGTAGCCAGAATGTCGAACCGGCGCCAGCCGACCATGGCCGCGGGCAGCGCGAGGAAGAATCCGAACAACCATGCGCCGGCAACCCCAACAGCAACGCTGCGCAGAGTAGCCGGCAGACGCTCGGCAAATAGCTGCGCGACAGGGCGCTCGAGCGAGGTGGAAATCCCCAAATCGCCATGCAATAGACCGGTTACATAGCCGCGATAGTAGCCAAGGATATTCCGCTCGGAAGCGTGGGACTGGCGAAGCATCTCGATGCTCCCGTTGCTGAGACGGGAGTCGAGTTCGCGCTCGTCGACCCCGAAACCCGGGGCCAAACGCACCAGGGTCGCACCGAGCAGTCCTCCAAGGAGGATGGTCAGCGCCAGTCTAAGGAGGTGCATAGGGACAGCGCGTAGCCACATGGGTCCGAACCTGGATGCTTTCCGTTAGTGTACGGCGAGGGATTGCGTGTGCAGGTTCAGCAGTGGACTCGCGGTGCGCAACTCGTTACGATGTTTCTGTTTTTTCGAGTACATGCTGCGATCGGCTTCGACCAGGAGTTGCTCGGCATCGACCGCGTCATCGGGGAAAAAGGCTTGTCCGACGCTGAGAGATACAACGTCCTGGCCGCAGACTTCGCGACCGGCCGCGGAGGCCAGCACCGCGAGTTGTGCCTCTTTTTTGGCTACGGCCTCGGCGTTGAGGCCGGGCATGACCAGCACGAATTCGTCGCCGCCCATGCGCGCCACATAGTCGTATTCTCGGCAGGACTCCTTCAGTTTTTCGGCGAAGAGCCGCAGAACGCGATTACCTTCCAGGTGCCCGAAGCGATCGTTAACCTGTTTAAAACCGTTGAGGTCGCAGACGAATACCGTGAGCGCGGAGTTGCCGCGCTTGGCGCGCGCGAGTTCGCTATCAAGGTGCAGGAAGAGCGAGCGGGCATTGGGCAGGCCGGTAAGATAGTCGGTGGTTGCAGAATCCTCGGCGACGCGGTACTTAAGGGCGTTCTGCATGGAAAGCGCCAGCTTGGAGCTGATGGCCATGAGGATGCGCAGCTGATCGCGAGAGAAGGCGTCGAGTTCGGTGCGATAGAGCGTAAGCACCCCAACCACACCTTCGGTGCCTTCAAGGGGAATTGCCAGCGCCGAACGCAGGGCGCCACTGGCGCGGAAATCATGCAGGTATCCCGGTTCAAGCAAAGGGTCGCCGTTGACGATGGACTTGCGATTTTCCGCAACCCAGCCAGAGATGCCGCTGCCAAGCGGGATGCGCAAAGAGGAGAGTGCGCGGAAGTTGTTGCCCCCCACATACTGCGGAATGAGTTCGCCTTCGTTGATGGCGTAGATGGCAATGGAGTCGTAGGGGATTAGATGTTTGAGGCGCACGGCCAAGACGCTCAAGGTTTCGTCGAGGCTGAGAGAGTTGCCCAAGTCGTGGCTCAACTCAAAGAGCATCTGGACTTCCTGGCGCGCGGCGGCGATGGAGGCCAGGAAATCGACCGAAGTGCCGTTGCCCGAACGGGGAGCGGCAATGCTGCGTTCGAAACCGGCAGCCGGAGCCTTGCCGTTGGCAATCTTTAAATCCACGGAGAGTTTGGCGCGCTCGGCGGTTTTTGAGGTAGCCAAGCGCTCGAGTTCTCGGTAACGGTGTTGCAGAATGTCGACGATGTGCGGGTCATACTGCGTGCCGGAACCCGCGGCCACAACGGCCATGGCTTCGTCGAGGGGCAGGGCTTTGCGGTATTTTCTGTCCGAGGCCACGGCGTCGAGACAGTCCACAACGGAAAGGATGCGGGCACCCACGGGAATTTCCTCGCCCTTGAGACCTTGCGGATAACCGCTGCCATCCCATTTTTCGTGATGCGCTTTGACGATGGGAACAACGGGATAAGGGAACTGCACCTGTTCGAGAATTTCAGCGCCAACAACGGGGTGAATCTTCATTTTCTCAAACTCTTCGGCGGTAAGCCTGCCGGGCTTGGAAAGAATATGTTCGGGGACGGCAAGCTTGCCGATATCGTGCAAGACCGCTGCGGCGCGCAGGGCATTGAGCTCGTTTTCCTCAAGGCCCAGTTCCCGGCCGATTTCGACGGCGTAAACGCGCACACGCTGCAGATGGGAGTGCGTCATCTGATCTTTGGCTTCGATGGCCAGAGCCAGGGCTTCGATGGTTCGCATATGCAACGCCGCTACTTCTCCGACGTGCTTTTTCTCACCGTCGAGCAGTCCCAAGTACACGCTGTAGGAGCGGTAGATGGAATAGATGACCGGCATCACCAGCAAGGAGCTTTGCCAGCCGGCGTAGTGCTCGACCATGCTGGTCAATGCGGCGATGGCTGCGCCAGCGAGATAATACGGAAAGGACCAGAAGTAGCATTCCGACCAGATTTTGCGCAGCGACTTGCCTTCGGTGAGCGCAATCACGCAAGAAACCGGCGCGGTGTTGAGAACGAAAAACACCGTGGCGGCCAGAATCAACATCATGGGCGGGCTGTTGCGCAAAAGCCCGGCGCTGGCTTGGTAGGCATACGCCGTAACGCCGACCGCCGTCGACATGCTGGCGACGTTGAACAACACTTGTATGGCTTTCGGCCGCCTGCTCGTTTTCCAATAGCATTGCACCAAGGTTCCGGCCAGGCTGATCAGTAGCGTCTCGGCCACGGTCAGTTCGTGGATTCCGATCAGGATGAAGAGGAAGATGACCGACATCGTTCCGGTCACACCCGGCAGCTTTACCTTCATCCCGGAAGCCAGCATGGCCAGGGTGAAGTAACAGAGGAAGGGACCTAGACTAGTCCACCTTGCGTGGTAAGAACCCAAAGCCAGGACTGCAAAACCGCAAACGATGGTGACCCCGATAAAAATTCGCGCAAAATTGGATAGCGATTTCATTGGGCAGCCGTGCTCGGGGCGTACGGATGCATGTCTTCTGCCAAGAGCGCGAAAGCCGCGCAACTCCGTCTTGGCCTCGCCCGTTCAATAACTTAGGCGCCGAGGGTCACGCGAGGCACGCGAGGCGGCGCCCGTCGCCCGGACAGAGTGGCCCCCGGGGGAGACAGATTGTCACTTCGCGGGCATTAGAATCCCGCCATAAAGCGCTGCATCCCGTTCACCGGCAATGAGTTAGGGGCAGTACTAAGGTTCTAGGCACATCGCCTATCGGTACTATTGGTGACTCTGGGATGCTGACCATATTGTCTCCCTTATGAACGGCACGGTCGAAGTTCCCGGGTGCATGTCCTTTCTCGGTGTACCGGCAATCATGCGCAGCCAGGCCATGCTCGAGCTGATGGAGCGCATCCCGCGCATTGCGCAAAGTGGCGCGGCAGTCTTGGTTACCGGTGAAAGCGGCGTTGGCAAGGAGATCGTATCGCGAGCGATCCACCATCACTCCTTGCGCTGCAGCCAGCCGTGGGTGGACGTGAACTGCGGAGCCCTCCCCGAACACCTCGTCGAAAGCGAACTGTTCGGGTATGAGAAAGGCGCGTTCAGCGGCGCGGACCTTGCCAAGAAGGGGCTTTTCGAGCTGGCGGACCGGGGCACCCTGTTTCTCGACGAAGTCGGCGAGCTCGATGCGCGCATGCAGGTCAAGCTGCTGAGGGTGCTCGATGGCGCTCCCTATTACAAGCTGGGCGGCACAAAAAAGACTTCTGTCGATGTACGCATCATAACCGCCACCAACCAGGACCTCGAAGAGACCATCGGATTGGGGCGCTTTCGCGCCGACTTGTTTCACCGCCTCTGCGAAGTGAAGGTGCAAGTTCCTCCACTGCGCGAGCGTCGCGAGGACATTCTTCCCCTAGCCCAGTTTTTTCTTACCCAGCACGGCTGTTCGCTGCCATTTTCGAAAGACGCCGCGGCAGCGCTGCTCGCGCACTCCTGGACCGGAAACGTGCGTGAGCTGCGCAATGTGGTGATTCGGGCCGCAATTTTCGCCGTGGACGGATGCATTGGGGTGAAGGATCTTCCCGAAGGCTTCCTCGAGGGGCGGCCCAGGCAGAGCTGCGAGGAAGGGACCACCTTGGAAGAGGTGGAACGGCGGATGATTCTGCAAGCTCTGGACCGCATGGGTGGACAGCACGCCAAGGCCGCCGAATCTCTGGGAATTTCGCGCCGCACATTAAGCCGCAAACTCAAAACTTACGCTAATCGTGGCGGTCAGCCCGTATCCGCGGCCTGCTAGATCAGCTCCGCGCGCCAAGCCACACCCTGCCGTAGCCGGGATTTTCTCCCTTTTCTCTCTCCGTAGTGACATGAGCAAACCGCATTCAATTCCTAACCGCCCCTCTGCGGCGCCCGCGCGCAGACCAGCTTGCTGACAACTTGACTGGCCCTGCCAATCCCATGAAACGCCTGGCCTTAATGTCCCTAAGGGCAGTCGAGCCCTGTCCCGGAGGACAACTTGTCCCCTTGCCCGTCCCTGGCGAATCCGGCTAACTTGCTGTATTTACGAAGCTTAGCTCGGTTTTAGCGGTTGGCAGAACCCGTGCAATCTCTCTAGCGCCGGGAATCAGCGCGCCTTCGTGTGAGTCGCCGAGCGCTGTTTCCCGACGAAACGTTCGGGAATATCTCAGGAGAGCCCCGTGAAAGACCAAGGCCTTGTCAGAAACACACCGAGCTTGCAACGCAACCGGCGCGGCGCTGGCTGGGGAACGCGTTTCGCGATTCTGCTGGCGAGCGCGCTGCTGATCGGCAATCCCCTGCTGGCGGCCAACAGCGACAAGGTCGCGGAGAACCTCAAGGCCACGGATCCGGGCGCGACGGTCAGCGTACTGATTCACTTCAAGCAAGCCCCCACCGAGGCAGAGCACCAGAGCATTCAGAGCCTCGGCGGCCAACTCAGAAATTCCGCGGCGACTCGCAATAGCGAGAATTCCGCCAGCAAGGTCACTGAGTCCTATGCCGTTTCGGCCAGCGTTCTGGACGAAATTGCCAAGGACGCGAACGTTGCCGCCATCACGCGCGATGATTCATCCGAAGGCTCCTACGGCGGTGCGGTAAATGCGGCCGCAAACACCGTGGGTCTTATCCCGCAGCAAAAAATTTCGCAAGACCTGCAAAACCTCGATCCCAGCAAGCCGGTAAATGTGATCGTGCAATACACTGACGGCCCGAGCGATACCAATCACCAAATGGTGGCCGCTCAAGGCGGCACACACGTTGCCGATCTCGCCCTGGTCAAGGGCGCGATGTACTCAGTTTCTCCGAGCGCCTTGTTAGAGATCGCCAAGAGCCGCAACGTCGCGTACATCACACCCGACCGTCAGGTCCGCCGGACCATGGATCACTATAACTACGCCACCAGCGATAACGTGGCTTTCAGCGCCGGTTGGGACGGAACCGGCGTGGGCGTTGCAGTCATCGACAGCGGCGTCTACGCGCATCCCGATCTGAATGCCTATAACCAACAATCCTCACGCATCGTCTACAGCCAAAGTTTCGTACCGGGCGATTCAAGCACCTCCGACAAATACGGGCACGGCACACACGTGGCCGGAATCATCGGCGGCAACGGCGCAAGTTCCGCATCGTCCAGCGGTTACGCTACGGAGTATCAGGGCATCGCGCCAAACGCACAGATCGTCAATCTTCGCGTCCTCGATCAATTCGGCGTCAGCACCGACAGTGAAGTAATCGCGGCCATCGATCGCGCCATTCAACTGCAAAATACCTACAACATCGGGGTGATCAATCTCTCGCTGGGTCGCCCAGTATTTGAGTCCTACAAAAATGATCCTCTCGATCAGGCCGTCGAAGCCGCCTGGAGCGCCGGCATCGTGGTGGTGGTTGCCGCAGGTAACTCCGGTCGCGACACTTCCTTCAGCGAATCCGGCTATGGCACGATCAACGTGCCGGGCAACGATCCTTATGTCATCACCGTCGGCGCTACCAGCCTGACGGCACCGTGGACGGAAGCCAACCAGCAGATCGCCAGCTACAGCTCCAAGGGCCCCACACTCATCGATCACGTCTCCAAACCCGACCTCGTGGCGCCGGGCAATAACATTACTTCCCTGCTGGCTCCGGGTAGCACCCTGGCGACGACCTTTCCGCAGTACAGCGTGTTCCCTTGCAACTCACTCGGAGTCTGCGGCGTTCTCGCGGGCCAGTCTTCGTATATGACCTTGAGCGGCACAAGCATGGCTACGCCAGTAGTGAGCGGCGCCGTAGCGCTTATGCTGCAGCAGAATCCTGGCCTGACACCTGACCAGGTAAAGGCGCGGCTGATGAAGTCCGCTTACAAGGGCTACCAGCAGTACGTGCGGGCCATGGCAATGTCCGGAACTGCTTACAACGAGCAGCATGACATCTTCGCGGTCGGCGCCGGCGAACTGAACATCACCGCCGCCCTGGCCAGCACCGATCTGGCGCCCGTCGCTTCGGGCTCGGCAGAATCGCCGACAGTCGTGCTCAACAACGTCAACGGCAATGTCGAACTCACGATAAACGGCAACGCAGTGATCTGGGGCAACTCGGTGATCTGGGGCCAAGCCGTCGTCTGGGGTAACTCGGTTTTGTCCGGCGTCGACTCCATGAACGGCCTTTCCGTCATCTGGGGCGACGCCGTGGTCTGGGGCAATTCCGCCGATTCGGCCTTCAGCGTCATCTGGGGGCAAAGCGTCATCTGGGGCGATTCCGGTCTTCAAGCCCTCGCCGATGGTGACGGCGGGGACTCTAACTAATCAGGCTAGCGAGAGAAGAAAGGAGAAAACGCATGAATACTTTCGCCAAAGCCTACGTCGCCGTGATTGCCACCCTTGGATGCGGTGTGCTCGGCGTCGCGCTGCTCAATTGGCAATCGGCCGACCTTACCCGCTTGGCGGTGTTGTTGCTGCTGGGCCTGGCGGCGGCCACGTGGAAGGTAAAGCTGCCCGGCATTACCGGAACCATTTCCGGCAGCTTCCTGTTCATCCTGGTAGCCGTCTCGGCGTTTAGTTTTTCCGAGACCACGCTCTTGGCTGCGACTGTAGCTTTGCTGCAGTGCTTCTGGCGTGCGCGGAAAAATCCCCAGGCCGTGCAAGTGGTGTTTAATGTCGCGACGTTGTCGGTGAGCGCGGGAGTCGCCTGGCTCAGTGCTCACGCTTTGCTGCAAGCTTTCCGCTCCCAGTCTCTAATCCTGCTTCTGGTTCCCGCCGCGGTTCTGTTCTTTGTAGCTGACACCGGCTTGGTATCCGGGGTCATCGCGCTGGTTGAACAAAAGAAGTTCACAACAGTCTGGCACGAGTGTCACGGCTGGTCTTTCCCCTACTATGTGCTGGGCGCTGCGCTTGCAGCGTTGATCACCGTCTCCAGCCGCGCCACGGGGTGGACGGCATCGCTGTTCATCGTGCCGGCCATGTACCTGGTTTATTCCTACTACCGCTTCTATGTCGAGCGCGCCACGCGGGAACGTCTGGCCGTCACCATCGACGAGCAAGAACACGAGATGCTTGTCTCGACTCAGTAATCCATTTTTGGGAGCGCCGCTTGATGCACTCCGCCTGCGGGCCAGGCTGCGCTCCGCGCCCGGCGAGCGCCGGATCAAAGGCGGCTAGCTATGCAAACCGGGCATTTACCGTTGCCGTCGCTCAGTGCCTCGTAAATTTATCAAACGTACTGATCACCGGAAGCGCGTTTCCGCCCTCATCAAAAAACCCACGAGAACCTAACGGGCCGGCCACTGCTGGCTCCCACCAAAAAATCCCTTTACCCAATCCATCCGGGGTCTCCTGTACCACGCGGTTTACTCCTTCAAGGAACTCCTTTTGTCCTTCGGGAGACTCCGGGAAAGGCCCGGGCTGCTTCTTATATTCTGTCGGCGTCCAGTTATAAGCGGCTTCCACCACAATGATGTCCTTCTTGTATTCCTTGGCCATGAAAACCATGTTTTCGCGCAGGTCGTTCAGGCTGCCGTGCCACCAGGGATAGTACGACTGCCCGATGACATCGTAGTTCACGCGATAGGAATTGAGTTTGTCGAAAAATTCCTTGGTGCGGACCTTGTCGCCGCCCCGGTCGATGTGAATCATAATCCGCGGGCGAGCCTCTGGGCCCTTGCCAGCTTCGACTCCCGCGATCCCGGCATTGACCAGCTCCGCGAAATTGTTCCAGTTCCCCGGCAGGCGGCCGTCCGGCCACATCATTCCATTGGTAATCTCGTTGCCGATTTGCACCATATCCGGCAGTACGCCGGCGTCGCGGAAAGCCGCGGTGGTCTGCTTGGTGTATTCAAAGACCGCCTTGACCAGCTGCGGGTGGGTCATCCCCTCCCAGGCTTTCGGTATAAATTGTTTGCCCGGGTCGGCCCAGGTATCAGAGTAGTGGTAATCGAGCAAAAAACGAAAACCGAGCTGTTTGGCGGATTTGGCCAGCGCGATCGTGTAATCGAGGTTGTTCGGAAGGTCCGTCGGAGTATGGAATAGCCGCAACCGGATCCAGTTGTAACCGTGGTCCTTAAAAATCTCGAGCCCCGGTTTGGCGACACCGCCATCCCTGAAAACTTTCCCTTTATCCTCCGCTTGCTTCAGAAACGACAGGTCGGCGCCGACCGCGTATTCGGCAGCGTTCAGCGCTCGCGCTTGCGAAAAGAGCAGCAGAAAAAGCCAGGCCATGCATCGCGCTTTCCTCATGAGCTTCCCACCCCTTTCCTGCAGAAAGGCTTCAGTGAACTGCGACGAGCTGCCATTGCTGCGTCGTAGCGCTGGCGCTCTGCGGTTCTTGAACCGCGAATCCCGCTTGGGCCCCCAGGCCGCCACTCATGTCCAGCGCCAACCCGCTCGCGCGGCTGAGCAAGCTGAAGTATCCGTTACCGACCGAGACGATATTCCATTCTAGTTCCGGCGCGCCGCCGGACGGAGACAACACGATGAGATTCCCGCTGGAGGTCGAACCGTTTGAATCATCGAGCACGTGCGTGGTGTTGCCCGCTCCGGGATTCAGACTGGCGATCTGAAAATAGCCATCTCCGTTGCTGGTAATGCGCCACTGCTGGCTCAGACTTGGCGCGACGCTATCTGCTTCAGCGTCCAGCTGCGCGCCGGCGGCTGTGGAGGCTTGGTACACCGACAAAATCATTCCGCTGCTGCGATTCAAAAACTTGTAATTCAACGTAGGATCGAGTTTATCGCCGAGCGCGTCCAGTCCGGGAAGAGTTGCGGAATAATTTGCCGCGGTCACGTTCGTGGTTCCCGAGCTGTCGGCGTTGTCAAAGAGCGTCAGCCCGTTCCAGGTGTAAATACCGTTCTGCTGGTTGTCGCCGTTGATAAAGCCACCGCTGCCATCGGGCTCGTTCACTCCCGCGGGGTTCCAGTATTCCAGGCCCATCCCTAAATGATTCGGCAAGGTCTCTTGCACGTCCTCTAAATCGATCAGGAATTGGCGCTGCGCCGCAACCGTCGGCGGAGTGTACCAGGGATCGTTGGAATCAAAGCCGTTCTCATAGTGTTCGCCGGTTTCAATGATGAAAATAGGCTTTCCGAGGCCGTTCGCGGCGCTGACGAGAACGTCCTGCTCGACGGGCTGGCTCGCGGGGTTCCCGGCCGCGGCCTGCGCGTCGGTCAGTGGCCCGTGAAAAATGGGATAGTAGCTCTGGCAGATGGCGTCGTAGGGAACATTATTTTGATTCGCCAGGGTAAAAAACTGCGTCAAGTTCCATGCCGGAGTGATGTGGATGCAAGTCAGCGGCGGCGGAATCGCGGCCCCGACCGCTGTGTCGCTCGCTGCATCCTGTACCGCTTGCATTGCCTGAATCTGCAGCGACGCAAACCCCGCGAAGTCCTGCCCCGTCGGGCTTCCCAGGCTCCCCAGAAAACCGGTGTCGACCTCATTGCCGATGGCCACCAGATCGGGCATGGTTCCGGCTTGCCGGTACGCCAGAATTTCGCCTTTCACGTAGTTGTAAATGTCCGTTTGCAGTTGCGCGAGGGTGTCGTTGGCCCAGGCGGACGGCACGCTCGTCGAACTGCCGCCATCGAAAAGCAGCGTCAGCTCGACACTCATGCCCAGATTCTTTGCCCGCTTTGCGAGATCCAAATCCTGGGCATCGCTTTCCGCGTAACAAGCGTTCCCGCTGCACCCGGATTGCGACGCGTTGCCATAAGGCGGCACAGACGTCGGGCGCAGGCGCAACATATTCACGCCGTGATACTTCAGGATTTGCAGCACGTCCTGCGGAATCCCCGCGTCATTCCACCAGGCCAGCCCGCTCGCAGCCCGCGCGGCTTCCTGTTTCTCGAGCAGCGCGTTGTCCGCGCCTCGGAAGAACACCGGACGGAGCAGCCACTGCTGGCTTTGCGTTGCCGCGCCGCCCGCTGCGGTCTGATCGAGGGTCGCGCCCGCGGCGGTAGAGGACTGCGAAACATCCATAAGCAGATTCGTGCTTGCATTGGCGATGGTGTAGTAACCGTTCGTGGTGGCCGTAAGAGACCACTGTTGCGTGGCCACTGCCGCGCAGGCATTCTGCACCACGTAGGTCACTCCGCCGCTGCCTGCGGAGTCCAGGCACAGGTGATTGGACAAGTTGCTGATGCGCCAGCCCCCTCCGGACAGTTTGGTAAAAGCCCATCGCTGGCTGAGGCTTGAGAAGCTGCCCTGCTCCTGCAGGATATGATCGCCTGCAGTCGTCGAATTATTGTCGAGATCGGCCTGCAACGCGCTGAGTTGATTCAGCACATAGTAAAGCTCGCCGCTAAGCGGCGTGATGTCGCTAGGTTCCGCTGGCTGCTGGCTCGTCATTGATACGGTGATACTTGCCGAGGCCGTCTTCCCCGTTCCGCCTTCTGTGGAAGTGACCGCGCTGGTCGTGTTATTTTGCGCGCCGCCGGCCATGCCCGTCACGTTGACCACAAAATTGCATGTTGCGCTGGCCGCCAGCGTGGCTCCCGATAGATTGACGCTCGCCGACCCGGCCGTGGCGGTGATCATTCCGCCGCCGCAACTTCCCGAGAGCGCGTTGGGCGTTGATACCACCAAGCCTGAGGGCATCGTGTCGGTAAAGGCCACCCCGGATAAGGAACTGCTGGTATTCGGGTTCGCCAGGTTGAAGGTCAGCGTTGTCGTGCCATTCAGCGCCACGCTCGCGGCGCCAAACGATTTGGCGATCGTGGGCGGCAAAACGCTCGGCGGCGGGGGGGTGCCGGAGGAACCACCACCTCCACAAGCGGCCACGCCGCTGATGCAGAGGGTCGCAAGTATTGCCCAGCTCAGACGACGCTGCGATCGTATTGCCACCGAGCCCCCACCGAGCGACGAGTCCCCCTGCAAAACCAAGCGCAGGCTTTGTACCGCAACCATCGAAGAAATCGATGTTGGCATTCTATCTTTGTGATGCGTCGAGACAATCCGACTAAGGTCGGATTGCGTTGTCAGGGCTGTGTTTCGGGGACCTGGTCGCCCGCAGATACGGGTTTCTTGTTCATCTGCCGGTATAACTCGCGGACGTTTTCTTTCGTCTGCTTGATTTCTTGGAACAAACGCATCTCTTTCGCCGCCTCGGCCTCTAGATCCAGCCTCTTGCAGGTGATGGCCAACCGGTAGTGCGCTTCACCATTCAGCGGATCGGACTCTACCGCCATGCGCAGATACTTCACCGCCTCGTCGGTCTGGCCCATGGTGGCCAACACTCGCCCAAGCCCAAGTTGGGCTTCCGCGTCGGCGGGATTCAGCGCGAAGGCTCTTCCGTAGTGATCGTAGGCTTGATCGACGTCTGGTTTCAGCAACGCGATTCTGCCCAGCTGGCATTCCACGCTGGCGCTATCACCCTCGCTCTGAATGGCGGTTTCAAACTCCTTCTGCGCTTCCCTCTGATTCACAGGATCGAGCGGCGCCGACTCCAAAATCGCCTCGCCAAGTTCAAAATGCACGCCAGGAATACGCGGATCAATTTCCAGGGCCTTGCGGTAATGCGCAATCGCGCCCGGCAAATCTCCGTTGTTGATTAAATGCTCCGCGATAGTCTGTTGCATGCGCGCAGAGCGCGGCGCGACGATCGCCAGTTTATTTAGGGTGTCGTCCGCCAGTTCCCCATAAATGCGCTGCGCCGCGAAGAGAATATCAGCGTTGTCCGGATCGAGTTCCACCAGCGAGCGCATCACTGAAGCCGTGGCGTCCAAGTCGCCATCTCGTTCATACAAATCGGCGAGTTCCATCCCCACCTGAATGCGCAGGCTTTTGTCGTCAAGTTTGGGGAACGACTTCTCCAGCAGCACGCGTGCCGCAGGGTCGCCCATTCTTCGCTCGCTGATTCCCAGCAGCGCCTGCGTTTTCGTCAGCGACGGATCAATCGCCAGAGCCTTGCGCAAATCCTGCGCGGCTCCTTGGTAGTCGCGCTGAAGAAACGCAATCACTCCCAAATTGGCATATGCCTCGGCGTTCTTCGGATCAATCGCCAGCACCGCCGCAAACTCCTGCTTCGCGGAGTTCGCATCGTGGGCTTTCAGGTACCCCGCCGCCTTCTGCAAATGCTCTTGAATCTGAATTTTGCTGGCAGCGCGTGCCGCGGCCGCTCGACTCCCCGTATTCTGACCCGAACCGAGCCCCGCGCTCCGCGCGTCACTTTGCCCCGCACTCTGCCCAGCGGCCGGTCGAACCGTCGGTCCAGCCACCAGCACAGCAGCGCCCAAAAATAGCGCCAGCACCGGAAGCACCCGGCCCGCTCCTTTTCCAGTAACGAAGGGTAGACATTCTGCCATATGAGCAATAGGTAAGACCGCGTCCGAATCTTCGCACCGCCAGCGTCCTGCTGGCGTTTTGTTTTCCAGGCGCCGCAAGCTCACTCAGCCACGAACGAGGCCGGAGCAGCAGCCACTTGAATCGCACTGTGCAGGGGGAAAGCGCAAGCCCTTTAGAGTGAACACTTGCAAAAGTGTATCAAAATAAAGGACTTTAACCCCACTAGGATGAACACTTACAAAATTCGCAGTGTGGCCCCTTTCAAAAACCTCCCCAAAAACGACACGGAGTGCGACAAGCACCAGCCTTGTCGCACTCCGCACAAAGTTCCAATTTAAACCTTGGGCCGTCGCCTCAGAATCTAAAGTGCACTCCGAGCTGCAGCACGCGCAACGTTGAAACATAGCCAGCCGAGTCCGTGAGTGCTCCAGCGTTGCAATCCGCTAGTAGCAGGCCAACGTCAGGAGTGCCCGCCTTGCACGGTAGACTTCCAGGTGGGCTTTGAGCGACGTCGGCATCGGGGTTGTGATAGTTCGTGTGGTTGAAAAGGTTATAGGCGTCAGCCCGGAACTCGAGCCGCATACCCTCCCAGGGCAGACGGAATTCCTTGGCCAGACTGGCGTTCACATTGGCGTAGCCGGGACCTGTCAGCGTGTTGCGGCCGAATTCGCCGAAAGTCCCCGACGCGGGATTGGCAAAGGCGGCCGGATTAAACCAGCGTGCGGCCGAAGGATTTGAAACACCCGTATTGCCGTTTGGATCCGGATACAGCAGCGAACCCGCATTCAACGATGGCGTAAGCCCCGGATCAATGCCGTCGGCAACGGAGTCCTGAATCACGGGCGTGAACGGTGTCCCCGAGTGCCACTGAAACAGTGTCGAGAGCCTCCAGCCACCGGCAATCTCGTCGGCAACGCCGTGCAGCGCGAATTGCCGTCCCGCACCGAAGGGCAATTCGTAAAGCACTTGTCCGACGAAGGTGTTGGTGGAGTTAAAGTCGGACAATCCGTAGTTCAATCCAGGCAGATAGGCGTTCTGATAAGCGTCGATGCCCGAGCCGTGGCCGTTGCCGGTTCCAGTGTCGAGAGACTTGGAGAGCGCATAGTTGAACTGGAAGCTGAGCCCGTCGGAGAAACGCTTCTGCAGGCGAACCTGCAAGGCGTTGTAGTTGGACCAGCCATCGTAGATCTGCGCGCTAATGGAGTTGAACACCGGATTCGGATTTCCGCAGTGGTAGCCGGTGCAGGCGAGCAAGGAGGCCGGAGACTGGTCAATGTCCGTGGAGAAATTTAGGTTCGTGCCGCGCGTGTAGACATAGCTGGTGTCCAGCAAAATACCGGCCGGCAACTCATGCTGGATGCTGAACAGGTATTGCTGGACGTAAATAGTTGGAATATTGCGCGGGTAATACTCCGCGGAGTTGAAGTTCTGAATCTCCGGCGAGAGGGTGGCCAGCGTAGGGTAAACCACGGTGCCAGGGGCAGGGCCAGTAACCAATTGAAACGCCGACACGCCGTTGGTGTACCCCAAGCTGCCATGGGGATTGAAGCCCAGGCCGAGGGCGCCATCGGTGAAGTTTTCCGCGTCGCGAGGGGCATCGAAAATACCATAGCTGGCGCGAACCGACCACTTGTCGCGCGGCGACCAAGCTACGCCGATGCGCGGGGCGAACTCCTTGTAATCCGCGCCCTCGATGGTGTTCAGCGTACCTAGCTTTCCACCGGCAGAGGCGTCGCTCTGACCGCCGAAGAGTATGGCGCCGTTAAATTGCCCGCCGTCTGCGGAATTGGGCAAGGCGGGATCGTAGTTGCCGAAGAGATTGTGGTTGACGCTCCACCCAGACTGGATTCCCCAGCGCAGACCCAGATTCAGCGTGAGTTTCCTGCTTAGCTTGAAATCGTCACTGGCGAACAGCGCTGTCTGATAGCTGTGGGCGCTGGTGGGGTCGGAGTTGTACACGAACCAACCATAAACATCGCCGGCCAAAAAGTCCGCGTAGGGGATGCCGGTAACGCTGCCGTTGAACTCGAAATTGCCGGAGCTGATGTCGCCCCAATTCGTGTAGTTCTGATAGATGCGATCGTATTCGCCGCCGACTTTGATGGTGTGACGCCCGTGAATCAGCGTCACGACATCCGAAACGTTGTATACGCCATCGCCAAGGACCGCGTTGATGTTGCCATTCTCGCTGCAGCCTGCGCCGAGCGCGATACAGCCGACTTGCGAACCGGTGTCGATGGTGATTTTCGGAAACACGTTGTCAGGAGCGTTGCTTCCATAAGCCGGCTCAAGACCGATGGTCGTCGGATCGTTCTTGCCCAGTGAGGGAGGGACGTATTTGTCCAGCTCGCGGCTGGCTCCGAGGCGAAACTCGTTCAACAGATTGTTCGTGATGGTGTAAACATACGACAGTTGGCCGGTTAGGTTGTAGTTGTTGCCCTGGTTGTATGAGGTCGCGTCATTGGGAAACAATGGGTCGGCGGGAACATAGGAGACCACGTTGGGGTAATAGTTGAACGTGAAAGACAGCTTCTGTTTGTCGGAAATGACGTAGTCCGCTCGGCCGGTGTACCAGGTAGAAAGATTGGGACTGGACCCACTGAAGACATAGTTGTTGTTGGTCGGGCAGGTCTGCGCCACGGTGGCTGACACATTCACTGGACCGGGGCAACCCGCAACCCATCCCGGCGCGCTGGCCGCTGGAAAATAGGATTGGAGCTTCAATGCCACCGGGTCGTAAGTTCCCTGCAAAATTCCGGCTCCGTTAAACGCCGCACCGGTCGCGCCTGGAATCCCAAAGAAGTCGCCCGCTTGCATCGCGGCGGTAGGATAAGTGTAGTTTCCGCCAGTCGGAGCCGACGAAGGATTCCGCTGATAATTAAAAAAGAAAAATAGTTTGTTCTTCAGAATCGGACCACCAACGCTGCCACCGTAATTGTTCCAATGCTCCACCGCCTTGGTACCAGTGTGATTGTAGAAGCCGCGGGCATTCAGCGCTGTATTCTGAACATATTCGTAGGCGCTGCCATGCCATTGGTTGGTACCAGACTTGGTGATGGCATTTATGGATGTGAGGCCGTTGCCGTACTCCGCAGGAGCGTTTCCAGAATTGACGCTCACCTCCGTCAAAGAATCAAGGGGCATAAAAAAGTTACTGCTGTTGAAGTCTCGCGGCGAGGTGGCCGACGACCCGTCGATCAGAAAGTTCACGTTGTAAGACTGCGTGCCGTTCACGCCGATGGCCTGACCATCCGCTTCGCCTGCGCCTCCGCCGGCATTTACCCCAGGGATGAGTTCCGTCAACTGGGCGCGCCAGTCGGTACCGACAATCGGCGCGGTGGCGATCTCCTGCGTGTCCAAATCTAGGTGTTGGCCGGTGGTTTCCGTTTCGAGCAACGGTCCCGCAGCGTTCACCACTATTTCTTCGGTGGCCGTGCCGATTTCCAGCGTGGCGTTCACTTCCAGGGTTTCGATCTGCAGCACGATGCCTTCGCGGACAAAATCGCGGAAGCCTTGCTTGGCGAAGCTGACGGTGTAGCTGCCGGGGGCCAGAAATGGGACGTCGTACAGACCGGACTTGTTTGTGGTGGTCGGAGTGATCACGCCAGTCTGCACGTTCTTAATGGCGACCGCCACGCCCGGCACCACGGCTCCCGAAGGATCCGTCGCGGAGCCCTTGATCTCTCCGGTGTTGGAGTTTTGGGCTTTGGCTAGGGGGGCCAACACCATCGCCGCCAACAACGAGAACATGACACCGTACCGACGCAGCGCGTACCCGTTCATCACTTGAAACCTCCTGAGATCTGAAACCATCGAGCTCCAGCCAGCTACGAAACGCGGAATTCGCAGTTTGCGAGCCTGCCACGAGCCTTGCGGCGCAAGACCGCACTCCTCGACGAATTGCTTGCGCCGCAAACTGCACACCAAATCCTGCTGCACCGTTTATCGGGGTGTCCTAATTGGAATGGATTATAGGGACAGGCTCTAACCGATGGAATCCGCCTAAAGTAGGATTGCTAATTATAGGTATCATTATTTTGAATCGGCTGCCAGCGGGAGCAGCCGCGCCTCTCGTGTTCCAAGCCTGTCGTGGGGGCGCCGAGCAGGTCTGGTGCGTCTATCTCAGCGGTATTTTCTGGGAGCCGTTCAGGGCTTCAAATCCGCCACCACTTCATATTCAGGAACAACCTTCACACCTAGTAGCTTGGCGACCTGCCCTTCCTCCGGAAAGGCGGGTTCGGCCCCGGCGGGAAGGTAAATGGGCGCGTTTTTAGGCAGCGGGAGAATGCGCAGTTCCAGCGTCGGATCAGGGTCCTTGGTCGCGAAAGCGCTGAGCCCAAACTCCCACGGCGTGCCTTTGTAAAAGTCATCGTCGATCAATTTGCCGTGATCGTATAAACGTGCAATATCGCCCTGATAGGTGATGCGCAGGAATGCGCTTTTCACCGCCGGCACGGTAATGGGCGGCACCTGAATGGACCATTTCGCGGCGTTCTCAAAAGCCGCTTCTTCGGGCGACGTAGCCACCTCCTTGCCCATGGCCACTTGGCCTCGCCGCCCGGCAGCCTTGATCTTCTCGACCCTGGCCGCGACTTGTAGCGGTAGAACCTTGGTCGAATAGCCTTCAAAGCTTCCCTGCGCTCCTTGCGAACGAAAACCCTCGGGTGCTTTGGTCAGGTTCGGGTAAATCGCGAAATACAGCTGCGCCGGATCGCTGGCCTCGAGGTGCAGGTCGGTGCGGTCGAAATAGACATCGGCCTGCGAGATAATCAACCGTTCCCGGCCGCTTAAATCGGCTTTCCACAAATCGCCCGCCATGGTCCGAGGCAATACCAGAATTTGCGTCTGATCGCCATTCTGGCGTCGAATCTGAATTGCCGCGCTGGCCCCCAGGCGAATCTGGTCGACAAAGATGCGCTCGCCTTCGCGGGAAATATGGCCTCCCGGAGCTTCGATGGTCTCGCCGTCTTTTGCGGCAAAAGAAAACTCCGGGGAAACGCCTGGCCAGCTGAAAAAGACGTAGGTGTCGGGCTGCGCGAGCTTGCACATGAGCTGCGCGGTGGCGTATTCAAGACGCGATCCGTCCATATCGAAATTCACGGGCCACATGGTGAAAAAGCCACTTGGAATGTCTACGGGATGGCGCGGCACGAGTAAATCGCTTGTTGCCGTTTTCAGCCGTACTTGGAAATTTTTGTGCGCCGCCAGCGGATAATTTCGCTGATAGTTGTTGATAAAAATGAACCCGCGATTGCCTTCTACGCGAGCAGAGACGCGCGGGGTGGAGACATCTCTAACGCTCTCGGGCATTTTCGCCGGAAAGTAAACGGGCAAGGGAGCGAGCAGCGATCCGAAATCCTTCAGAAACAAGTTAAATTCCTTTAGTTCCCCGAACGAGGGATTCATTTGCCCAAACTCGCCGAGCGGCGCCTGGAAATCATAGGACTTCACCGGCACATCGTTCGGATAACCGGTTGCCTGGGACTCCTGCAGGGTGGTGAGTTTTCCGTCAGGATTGGTTCCGCCATGGTACATATACGAGCCGTACATCGCGGCGCCGGATCCCAACTTCACCAGCATCATCGCCGCGGTATCGTCCGCGCTCATCACCGGCCGTCGATGATAGGACTGCTCCATTCCGCCGCCGATCTCGGCGGTAAGAAAGGGATAGGAGGCAAAGTGCGCGTCGATATCCGGCCGCTTGGAGCGTAAATCATCACCTACGTTCTCATCGCCGCGAATTGTAGTGAAGAAATAGTCCGGACTGGGTGGCGCCTTGCCGAGATAGCGTTTCCAGAAACCATCCGCGTATCCGCTGTATACCGGGAGAAATTCCTTGGTCGGCACGTCAGCATCGTCCCATGCCGTGGCGGTGTAAAACGGAGCGTCGAGGCCCGCCTCCTTTGCCAGTTTAAGCAGCGTAAGCATGTGCTGGGCGCCTTTGCCCGGGCCGCGGAGGTTGTATTCGTTTTCGATCTGCACGCCGACGATGGGGCCGCCATCCTTCCAGAATTGCCCCTTCACTTGCTCGCCGATCTGGCCGTAGAACCTGCTGACGTAGCGCAAGTACACCGGGTCGCTCTGCCGGGTCGCCCCGGCTATCAGCAACCAATCCGGTAGTCCGCCGTTCCGTACTTCTCCGTGGGCCCATGGCCCCACGCGAAGCCAGACGTACATACCGTGCTTGGCGCAAAGCGCAAAGAAACGACGCAGGTCGCGTCGCCCGGACCAGTCGAATTGCCCTTCCACTTCTTCGTGGTAAATCCAAAATACGTATGTGGAAATGATGGTGACGCCGCCGGCTTTCATCTTGAGAATCTCTTCTTCCCAGTCCTTCTCCGGATAGCGCGCGTAGTGGAATTCGCCCATCACCGGGAACCACGGCCTTCCGTCGAGAAGCAAGTAGCGCTGATTCGCGGAAAGCACCTGCCCGTCCGGCGAACTCCCGCCTACGGCAAAGGCCAGCGGCTCAACCGGCCCTGGCGCTTGGCTGGCATCGATGAGGATTTGAGAAGAACTATCCTGGGCTACGGCGGCGGGAGGCGGCGAAACGAAGGCTGCGGCGCCGATGGACAAGGAAGCCAAAAATATTCTGCAGAGACTAAATTTCATAAGGAGGAATTGGACGGGGCTCCGGGGAGGCAGTCTAACGGCTTACGCGGCTCAGCGAATCCGACTAAGGTTGGATAACCAATACGCCACCGCGGGGCCAGCGCTAGAGATGTTCGAGGCCGCGCTGCAACGCGGCCAGCACTGCCTGGGTGCGGTCATTCACTTCCAATCGCGCCAAAATCACGCTGACGTGGCACTTGACCGTGGCTTCGGTAATCCCCAGCGCGGTGGCAATCTCCCGGTTGCTTCTTCCATGCACCATGAGCGACAGCACTTCGCGTTCGCGCGGACTCAAGTCGGAGTTTGGCGTGCGATCCGCCAGGCTGCGCGCCACAGGAGCGGGCAGGAAGCGCGTGCCCGTTTGCACTCTGCGCAGGGCGTCCACCAGCGTGTCGTGCGACATTCCCTTAATGATGTAGCCCATCGCCCCGGCCGCCAGGGCCTGATGAATATCTTCGTCCCCTTCATAGGTGGTGAGCACGATGCAGCGCGCATGGGCATCTTCTTGGCGGATCACGCGCAACGCTTCCAGCCCGCTCATCGCGGGAAGCCGCAAATCGAGGAGAGTGATATCCGGGCGAAACTTCTTGAACATCTTGACGGCTTCTTCGCCCGAGCCGGCTTGTCCGCATACTTTCATGTCGTTCTGCGCGTTGATAATGGCCGCCACGCCCAAGCGCATGATCGGATGGTCATCGACTACCAGTACGCTGATTTTGTGTGCCCCGGTCATTCGTTCACGCTCACCGTATGGCGATTCGCATCAGTCGGCTGGACCGGCAACTCCACGCAAAGTTGCGTTCCGCGGCCGGCGGCACTGTGCACCTTGAAATGCCCTCCCAGGTGCTCGACGCGTTCGCGCATACCGACAAGCCCAAAGTGTGCGGTTTGCGTAGCCAGAACTTCTTCGAGGTCGAATCCGCAGCCATCGTCAACGACTTCCAAGCGCAATCTGTCCTGCTCAAAAAAAACACGGATGCGCACTTGGCTGGGCTGCGCGTGATGCACGGCGTTATAAACAGCCTCGCGCGCCACCATTAGAACCACGTATTCCACGGCACGGTCAAGCGCGGACGGGCTGCCCGAAGTCTCACAGTGCACCGGCACATGCGAAACGTGACTGATCTGCTGCGCCATATTCTCGAGCAACTGTTCGATTTGCGGTGACGCGCTCTCGTCTTTGCGCAGGTTCCAGATCGCCAGGCGCGCCTCATTCACCGTGGTGGCGATCTGGCTGCGCGCCGAATCCAGCAGTTCCCGGCGCGTCCCGGATGCCTCGGCCTCCATGGACACCACGGCCTCGAGCAGCGCGGACGCGCTTGCGCACCCTTGAATCACGGTGTCATGCATTTCGCGCGCAATGCGATTGCGCTCTTCAAGCATTCCCTCAAACCGGGCATGCACTTGTCGCAGCCGCAAGCGATAAGCCGCGAACACGATGGTCAGTGCCACGCCAAGGCACAGCGCGAAGAACCACCATGTGCGGTAAAAGTGTGCGCGCCACGCGAACGGCAGGGAGGCTTCCGCGGCCCTTTCCGGCATGTTCATTTCAAACGCTTGAACGCGGAAGCGGTATTGTCCGGGAGGCAGATTGGTATAGTATGCGACGCGCCGGTTAAGGGCCGCCACCCATTCCTTGTCAAAACCCTCCAACTTGTAGCGAAAACGAATACGCTCCTGGGAGCGCAAACGAATGGCACTGTAATCGATCTGCAGCCGGCCTTCGCCGGGGGGAACTACCAGAGTTCCGGCGTTGGGCATTTCGCGACCATCCACTAGGACCTGTTCGATGGCCACTTGCGGCAAGCCACCCAGTCGCGTTTGGTCTGGCAGTACGCGAACCGGCCCGCGATTACTTGGAAACCAGAGTTCGCCGCTCAAAGTGAGCGTCCCGGCCGGTTGCGTGCCGCCGTGCATTTGCGTCGCCTCGACGCCGTCAGACAGTCCATAAAGTGTGACCGCTGGATGCAACTCTGAATGTTCGGCCAGTTTGTCGAGCTCGCGTCGCGACACCGAAGAAATTCCCGCGGGACCGCTCATCCATAAAGTTTCGTGCGCATCCTCGAGAATCTGGTAGATGCTGTTGCTTGCCAGTCCCTGGTCTGTTCCGAACGCCGTCAGTACCCCGCCGCGCCAACGAAAAAGTCCCGCGCCACGCGTGCCGAACCACAGCCCACCATCGCTATCTTCGTGAATGGCCCACACTTTTTCACTGCTGAGGCGCTGCACCACCGGGTCTTGCGCGAACGTGCCTTCCTTCCAGTGGCTCACCCCGCGGTCGGTGCCGATCCAAATGCCGCCGCCTTGATCTTCAAGCAAAGCGCGGATGCTGAAATAACAGAGACCATCCGACATGCGGTAGTTGGTCACCACGCCATCGCGCCAGCGGTTAAGCCCCTCGTCCGTGGCGATCCAAACGCTAGCATCGCGGCCTTCGAGAAACGCGCGAACGAAATCGTTGGTCAGTCCGTTGTGCGTGGTGTACTGAGTTTTTTCCGAGCCTTTGGAACGGAAGGCGCCGTGGCCATCCGTGCCAATCCATAAAGCTCCCGTACGATCGCGCAGCACATTCCGTACGCGCACTCCGGCTTCGGGCGCGGCAATCAATTCAGAACTGTCACGCCGCGGGTTGATACGGTACAGGTCTGTGCTGGCCACCCATAGCGATCCGTCCACGTCCGCATAGACCGTGCCGAAATCCGCGTTCTGCACGTCCGGCAGGGGAAAGGTGGTCATCGCGGTGCGGCTCAGCCGGAGCATGCCGGTCTGCATACCAACCCAGATGTTCTGTTCCGAATCTTCAAACAATCCGAGCACCGTGCTTCCCGGAGGATTGTCCGGCATGGTCATGCGTGTGAAGCGTCCGTCGCGGAATCGCACGAGCCCCCCTCCGATGCTTCCGATCCACAATGTGCCGTCGCGATCCTTGCGCAGTACGCGCACGGTGCTGTCGATGTTCGAAACGCGGTTGAAGCGCGCGTTTTCCAAACTTCCGCGCGAACGCTGCAGCCCCGAAACCGTTCCCACCCATACGCTGCCGTCGCTCGTCTCCAGGATGCTTTTGACTCTCGTAGCGCTGGGATAGCCCTCGAGGGCATACTCTTTACTTTCGCCGCCCAAGATCCGAATCAGTCGCGAACCGCCAACCCACAGACCGCCTTCGTGATCCTCGCGGATATCGTGCACCGCGAGCGCTGAAATCTTCTCCGTTCCATCCACCCGCACGAATCGCTCATCCACCAACTGGAACAGACCGTCATCCGTGCCGGCCCACAAGCGGCCCTCGCGATCTTCGTAGACCGCGCGCAAGAAGCCGTTGGTTAGCCCCTCCGCAGTCCCATACACACGAAACACGCCGTTGCTGTAGCGCAGCAGGCCACCGCCATCGGTCCCGGCCCATAGACTCCCGTCGTGTCCCACCATCAAACAGAAAATACTGTTCTCGTGAATCGCCGGAGTATTGCTTCGCTCGAAGGCCACAAATCGCGCGCCATCAAAGCGCACCAGTCCGCCGCTGGTACCAATCCACAAATAATGATCGGGCGTCTGCGCGAAGGCCTGCACCGTATTTTCCGGAAGCCCGTCTTGAGTCTGCCACACCCGTCGCGTATATCCGTCCGGTAATGCCCGTTGCGTCGCAGCGTCCAGTCTGGCCGCAAGGAGCCAAAAAAACATGCAAAAACAGAAGTAGCGATGCATCGCGGAAGAGTCATCCTACCACTCCGGAGCGGCGGAGCAACTCGCCGCGTCCAGCCTCGCGCGGCGTCCGGCCAAGGCCAGATCCCGCGACGGACTGGATCCCGCACCAGAATCGCGGCTCCCCGCCAGTCTGATCGGAACAAACACGGGCAATCGCCCACCGCCCTAACCCCAGCTCCAAGCGCCGGCGGAGAACTTTCTTGTCTTGCGCATGAACATTTTCCTGCTGGGCGCATCTTCTCTCCCCGTCAAGGCGAAGCGCAGACATGGTTTGCCTGCTGTGATGTCCAGATGCCACCCGCGCAGAATCTCGATAGACCTACGAATGGTTCCAAGAATTTTGATAACCTAGCCAACTAGCTGAAGAAGCTCTGTGGTGACCAAACTGACGATACTTGTGGCAACGTGGGGCGACGGGCTGTTCGCCTTCACCGGCCAAACGCGCAGGCAAGAGATTGCCAATCAGCCTGTGAGAGGACTCGCCCCTGACGGGCGCGGAGGCGCGCTCGTCATCGTCGGCGGACATGTGCTCTGCCGGCGCACGCCAAACAGCGAGTGGATTACCGTGGCCACAAGCGAGTTCGAACTCGCTTGCTGTATGGCCGTCGGAGGTTTTATTTACGTTGGAACCGAGGATGCGCGCATGCTGCGGCTCAGCAAGGATGCCAAGCTCGAAGCCCTCGAGAGTTTCGACAACGTCGCGGGGCGGGATACTTGGTATGCCGGCTCGGCAATAGTCAACGGGCAGCGCGTCGGGCCGCCGCTCGGGATCCGCTCAGTGGCGGCGGACTCGGCCGGGACTGTTTTATTCGCCAACGTTCACGTGGGAGGAATTCCGCGCTCAAGGGACGGCGGAAAAACCTGGCTGCCCACCATCGATATCAACAGTGATGTTCACGAGGTGCGCGTGCAACAGGCAGATCCCCGCATCGTGGTCGCCGCGACCGCCATTGGGCTTGGCATCAGCCGCGACTTTGGAGAAACGTGGACCGTGGAACAAGAGGGCCTCTTTGCGCCTTATTGCTCTGCCGTAGCGTTTTCGGGCGACGACATTCTCGTCTCAGCGTCGACGGATCACTTCGCGTCTACAGGGCGAATCTATCGTCGGCCGATCAAGACGGGAGGAGTCCTGGAGGCCATCAAGAATGGCCTACCTACCTGGATCGACGGTATCGCAGACACAGGGTGCATCGCCACAAACGGCTCAAAGATTGCGGTGGCGGATAAATCTGGCAATCTGTACCTGTCAGAGGACTTCGGCCACGTATGGTCACGCAGCAGTAAAGGCCTGCCAACCCCTAGCGGCGTTCTCATCTGTTGACCGGAGCCGAATGCCGCAGGTGCCCGGTATCCCCCTCGTAGACAAGGGGCCGAGTCCTGCTTTGTCGTGCCGAACCGGACAAGCAGTTTTTTGGCCAATGCCACTCGTACGGCGAGCGCAAGCAATACCTTCGCCGGACGCTTAGCCTCGCGCCTCGGGAAGGATTTATCAGGTTAGGGCCTTAAGGAGGAGGTTCGTTCAAGTTAACTTCACAAACTAGGACATGTCACGGGTGAGCGTATTGCATCGTCCAGACCGCTTTATCGCCTTCGTGATACTCATTCCCCTCCCACGGATCACCGCAGATGTGCAGATAGGCGTAAGGAGTGCCCGCAAACATCACCCATGCTCCTCGGTCCCGAACAGTGGTCGGAAGACCATTCGCCGTCGCGTCGAACGGCCACGTGACCATCCAATGCGGTCCGATCGGAATCGCCGGGCTGGTCTTATCCGTGGGATCGGTATTGCTTCTTTGCGTCGCGCCGCACAGCATGTAGATCACCCCCGGCGCAGTGTTGGTTGGCTTGGCCTTGCCTTGCATCGCGTCCGTCATCCACCGCATACCCATGGGGTTCAAACACATCGGCGGAGCGCCTATCTTATTCTCGTCTCCCGGCGTACATACCCACTCGTTCGTCCCTTTTGCCAGCACCGTCATGATGCCGTTGGGTCCCAACTCGGCGATGGTGGCATCCTTGGTTACCTGAAACGGACCGGCGAGACGAGCCCTCCTGATTCTTGGATCTTCCGCTCTGTCATTCCCTTCCTCGCTTCTCACTATCCTGTTCGTCAGGGCAGACAAATGTCCTTCGGGAGCCGACTCCTTGAATGCCGCACCTTCCTGTTCGGATTCGTTCGCGCCACCCGTGGCAAACGCGGCCAGTGCCGCGCCAGCCCGACTGCCACGTCCGGTGAGGGAAACCGCGGCTGTTATCGTCGATGCAATGAAGTCTCTTCGGTTGTTCATCTGTCCTATCTCTCCCGACGATCGAGCATCCCCATCATGGCCCTATGATCCAAACGTTCCCTTAGGACAATAATCGCGCGCAATTTTGGGCTCGCTGTCAACGTCGATGAACGGGGGGTACGAGGGCCTCTCGAAGCCCACCTCTTCCCGCATCGGAAAGCATTTTTCGCCGCCGCGGAGACCTTCCGTCCCTTCGCAGTCAACCCTTATCAAGGCGTCGTGGGAGCGGCAAAAAAGACGCACACATGATGGCCGTGCGTGAACTGGAAAAGCGGCGCGTCCAGCATCTGAGAGATATATCACGCTCTCGGTTCGTCATCCAACACAGGAAACTTCTTTCCCGAGAGCTCTTGCAGGGCCGGCGGCGATCCAAAAGTGCCCATCGAGGACGTGGCCAACGCGATTAAGGATCTGATCCAAGACGGAAGAGTCCTGCACCTTAGCCGCTCTAAAGCGAGTGCCAAGACGATCCAGCCGAGCGCACGCCGTCCTCAGTGGCCACGGCTGGGAGGAACTGACGCTGCGACTTCGTATTGCGGGTCGCGAAGGGCAAGCTGATCTTTGTCAGAGTGTTCGGAATTGAAGAATACTGGAATCGGCAGGACCTCACTCGCTGCCCTGTTTGATTTCTCTGAAGCCAGCCGTATAATCAGCCGCTGTATGTCGCAAAATAAATGCAAGATTCTCATTTTCGCGCTTTACCTGTTGGCGAGCGGAGTTGCTTCTGCGGGCAAGGAAACTACGGTAAGTTCCGAATCTCTTATCGATCAGGCGCGTAGGTTACAGGACATTTGGACAGATGGAACGCGGCCGACGCTGATGCGGACCCAATTTCAGGTGTTCGACGCTAAGGGTGAGGCCACGTCCGGACAATACGATGTGAATTGGCTTTCCCCTTCTCGCTGGAGGGAAGAGATCCAAATAGCGAACTATCGGCGGGTTCGCGTGCACGACGCGAAAGGCTATTGGCAGCAAAGCACACTGAACTTCCAACCCGAAATCATCTTCCAAATCGACGCTCTGTTGGATTACAAAGCTGCTCTTAAGCTTGATACCAAGGAAGTATTCGGAAAAATAAAGAACCACGACAAAGATGCTGTTCCACACAGATGTACTGAGGTGAAAGGGAGCGCCGGGACTGATCGTGTTTTGTGCTTCGACGAGGCTCGGGGCAATCTGCTTACCGTTGAGTTTCTGGCGGTTCGGAATGACATTTCTCGCATTGAGTACAGCGCCTTCAGGAACGTAGGTGACAAATGCGTTCCTTTTGAGGCTCGAGCCTTCAGAGACCGCAAGATCGTCGCGACTCTAAAAATTATCGAAATAGCACCGATCAGCGATGAAAGCCCGGCAATCTTTGTGCCCCCACCGAATTCAGAATTTTGGCCACGGTGCGATGACATGCGCCAGGTGGAAGTGCTGGATAAAGTTCAGCCCGAATATCCATCAATTGCCCGCCTCAAACGCGAACAAGGCACGGTAATATTTTACGCAGTCATCGAAGCGGACGGGAATGTCTCCCACCTGGCAGTCATTCAAAAAGCAACTCCGCTGCTGGATTCGGCTGCCGCCGATGCAATTCGTCAATGGCATTATAAACCCGCTGCCTGCGGCTCGACGCCCATTCGGCTGGAAACCTCGATCACCACTTTTTTCTGGCTGCAGCACCAGTAATGGTTCTGCGACCGCCGGCAAGGGGCAGAGCGCGGAGAAACTCTTTGTAACACCGGGAGTCTAATTCTGGCGCCGAATTCTTAGGAAGGTAACCGCAGGCTGGCACGCAAACCACCCATCGGCGAATTCTCCAATGCGATGGATCCCTCGTAGAGCTCCGCGAGGTCACGAACGATCGCCAATCCCAACCCAGAACCAGGAGCGGTTTCGTCATAGCGCACGCCCCGCCGCAGCACTTGATCGCGGATCGAGGACGGTATACCTGGGCCATCGTCGTCGACTGTTATCACAATCGCGCGATCTTCTTGCACGGACTGAATTCTGACTTTAGATGTTGCCCACTTGCAGGCATTGTCCAACAAATTCCCCAGCATCTCTTCCAAGTCTTCGCGCTGGCCGCGAACGAAATGCTCGGAGGGGATGTCCGCCACAATCGCGAGGCCGCGCCCCGCGTAGATTCTGCCTAAGGTCCGCGTCAAGCCTTCCACGGAAAGTAGCACAGAACACCGCGAACTCGGCACATTGCCAGGCGTGGCTGCGCGCGCCTGCGCTAGATGATATTCAATCTGCCTGCGCATGCGCTCGACCTGCGAACTAAGCGTGGACGCCATCTCCTGTTGGCCGGCAGCGTCGGCTCGATCCGCTTCCTGACTTAGCACCGCCAAGGGCGTTTTCAATCCGTGTGCGAGGTCTCCGGCTTTGGCCAGCGCTCGGCGCACAATCCTCTCACGGTGTTCCAATAAAGAATTGAGATCATCCACCAGCGGCTGCACCTCAGTTGGATAGGTCCCTTCGATTCTGGTGCTCGATCCATCCCGCAGGCCCGAGAGCTGGCGGCGCAGACGGCCAAAAGGCAAAATTGCGGCTCGAAACTGCCAGATGCCCGCCAAGATGAATAAGGACGAAAAAATAAGAAATATTTTTATTCCCGCAGCGGAGATGAGACGCATCTGGCGGTGTAACGCGAGGAACAACAAATGCAGCAGCGGGATTAGCCCCAAGGTCCACAGAAATGTCCCAAGAACGATCCGCGAACGGAAGGACTGCAACCATTTCATGAATTGGCCTTCATGCGATAGCCCAGGTTCCGCACCGTCACGATGAAGCCAGAACCGAGTTTTCTTCGCAGGCGAGCGATAAACACTTCAACGGTGTTCGAATCGCGATCAAAGCCCTGCGAGTAAATATGTTCGGTAAGCTCGCTTTGCGAAACGATCCGCGGGCTGTGGTGCATCAGATAAGAGAGCACCCGAAACTCGTGACTGGTCAAATTTACCTCGACGTCCTCGCGGATCACTTTGCCGGACCGCGGATCGAGCACTAGCGAACCGCAGCGAAGTTCCGGATTGACCTGTCCACTCGCGCGCCGGATGAGCGCTCGCAATCGCGCCAACAACTCCTCCATGCGGAACGGCTTGGTCAGGTAATCATCCGCCCCGCTATCAATGCCTTGAACCTTTTCGTGCCAACTGCCGCGAGCGGTTAGCACCAGCACCGGCACGGCCCGCCCTGCCTGGCGCCACCGGGTTAGCAGGGTCAATCCATCGACTTTCGGCAGCCCCAAGTCGAGGACGACAGCGTCGTAACTTTCATCGTGTGCGAGGAGGTCGGCTTGATCACCGTCTGCGGCATGGTCCACAGCATAGCCGGCAAGGTCAAGCGCCGTGGCCAGTTGCCTGGCAAGCGATGGTTCATCCTCGACGACAAGCACCCGCATGCTGCACTCCCTCAATTAAGGAGACGAGAACCGACCTGAACGCTGCCTGAACAAGGCATTCAGGCTCCATTCAGCAGCTGCCCCGTATGGTGTGGGCGTGATGCGTTGCCAGGTCGTAGCTAGACCTACTATACGCCGCCTCGAAAAAACCGAGGCTCAATCACCATCTTTGAGGAGTTCGAAGAAAGAAAAGGGGAACCCTAAATGAGAATCGTCAGTCGAGCGGTAGCACTCTTGTTTGTGGCTGCGCTGATCGCGACGGCGCAACAACCACAAGCTGCCCACGACCAATCGATGTCAGAAAATAAAATGGCCCCCCACGCGAGTGCGGCGGCGATCAGCTACATGGAGCTAAAGAACGCGGTGTCGGAGTTGGATCGCGCAAGACAAGCGACGGCAAAGTATCAGGACGTGCACGTGGCCGAAGCCGATGGATATCAACCGATGGGCACGGAATTCCCAGGAATGGGCGTGCACTTTGTGCGGACCATGGAAGTGAAGGATTTTCAAATCGAAAATCCCCCAATCCTGCTCTACCACAAAGATATAAATGCCCCCGGTGGATACTCTCTCGTTGGCGTGGGTTACCTTTGGGACGCGCCCGCAGGTCCTGACGGACAGCCGCTGAACCCGCCATTTCCAAAATCATTGGCCCACTGGCACCGCCATGAAAACATCTGCATGCTGGCCAGTCTGGATAACCCGCATGAATTAAGCGAAAGCCAATGCCGCGAAAAAGGTGGTCATTTTATTGCGCAGACGCAATGGCTGGTCCATGCCTGGATTTGGAAGGACAATCCTGCGGGAGTATTCACCGCCGAGAATCCGACACTTAAGTGATCAAGTTCGAAGAACTGGCAAACCGAAGAATCCGGCGTAGGTGGCTCCGAGGGCCTAGACATTCGCCGGGCACGCACGCAGTTGAAAATTGTTCCCAGCGCTTGCTTCCAGCCGAGTCCACAAGCAGGCCCACTAACGGCGGTTGCCGCAAAGCTTCCGGGGCGAACCTTGCCCAATGGGCAGCCGACCCGGAGTAAAACGCTCTTGCGGATTTCCGGCAACATCTCTCCGCGTGTCATAACGCCGGAGACAGCGAATCGACCGCCCGGTTTCGGAAGGCGAAAGTCTTTTCAGAGCACGGCGTCCTTGTCAGCGGAGAGGTTGATAACGCAATTGGAAAGAATCACGTCCACGGAATAATCCGGCAGAGGGATGTTCTCGATCTCGCCTTTAGAAACTCGCGGTTTTCGAGGCCAGCCTTCTGCTCGTTGGTGTTTGCGAGAGCCAACATTCCGTCAAAGCTTGGTATTTTGTGACACGCTGCCCACGAAAGGAATCTTCCGGCGCACTCGCGGATACGTGCTCTTCTGTGAAAAGAGGTGGAGTTTCCGTTGCGCGCGCAGGGCGCAAGCGTGAAGGATGCGTTCAGTTGATCTCTGAATGGCCCGGGGCAATTTTGTTTCCCGTCGTCTTCATCATCAATCCAAGCAACGCGGCCCCAGCGAGCATGAGTGGCAAAGAGTCCGGTTCAGGTGTCGTGACCACTCCCGAAGGACTCACCGTTGCGGCGTAACTCGCCGTGGCGAGCACTGTGCTGACAACCGAAACGTCTTCCGCACAGAATTGGTCGACAGTTGGATCACAGAATGCGCCCAGCAGTCGAAACTGCCCCGATTCCGTTGTTCCTACGGCTACGCCTGCATTCCAGGTAAATTGAAACAGTCCGAGTTGATCTGCTGGGTCATAGAGCTGGGTCAGAGATTGTCCCGGTGCCAAATTGGGAAAGGGGAAAATAGAAGCATCCGGCGTTCCGTCCGTTGCGGAAAACAAATCACTGTCTATCCCGCTGATATCCAAATAATCGGAGGTGGTAGAAGTGTTGGTAATCGTAAAGCCCCAGCCTACCGTAGAGCCCGCGGGTCCGGAAACATCGGCCGGGATTAGGTTGAAGGTGAGAGAGTCGCCATCGGCGCGGGCCGGCGTGGCGGCGAGAATTACGCAGGCCGCGAGAATAGGGGCAAGCAAACAATGTCTCATGTGGTTCTCCTTTAGTTGCAGTCGTTTCTCAACGTCGCTCATGGCACAACACCTTCCGCCGTCGAATAGTCGTAGTCGTTCCCTGCAAGATCCTGAACGGGTCCGCTCTCGGTGATCGAGATGCGCGTTACCGTGCTGGGTACATTGAGATAGATCTTGTTGGTGGTCGATCCGCCGACACCCAGATTGCCCAGCGCCAACGGCAGCGCGGGCGACACGGTCGTGTTGTAGGTGACGGTTCCGGTGCCGGAGAGAGTGCGAATGGTGAGCGTCTTAATTTGCAAGTTCTGCGCGTTGCCGGTTCCCGTGTTAGTCAGCACCACGTTTACGTAGAACGCTCCCGAAGCATCGGTGCCAATTCCCGCAGCGGAGCCCGTTATGCGTGGAGTTCCGAGCGCCACGGTAACGGTCGAGGTGGCTGTGCCCACATTCCCGTTGGCGTCCCGGAAGCTAAAGGTGACAGTGGTGGTTCCGAGCGGAAACACCGTCGCCCCGGTTATCGCAATTCCGCCGGCTTGCGGCGCCAACTCCACAGGGGTGGTTGGAAGAGTCGAAGCAGCGGTGGCACCGGCCAGGAAGATGGCCAACGCCGGAGAAGCACCGCTCGTTGCGCCATTCGCTTGCGTCGCAGGTATCGCAATACTGGCCGGAGGCGTAACCGTCAGGGGAGCGGCCCCCGATCGAATCACCTCGTTCACTGCTATTGAAGTGCTCGGCGCGTTGGAGGTATCTCCCTTGTAAACGGCTGTGATGGAGTGCGGGCCGGCGGATAGCGCAGACACGGTGATAGTGGCGTTCCCGTTGGTCAGGAATGTTGTTTGGCCGTTCCCAGGCTGGCTTGCGACGGATGCAATCCCTTGTGCGGGCGCAGGAAGCCCAGGGGTAGCCAATAACGTCGATCCATCCAGGAAGAAAACTGGGCCGCTGGGATGAACACCTTTGACTGTGGCAGTGAGTGTCACCGCTTGTCCGACGATCGCCGGGTTAACGGAAGAAGTTAAGGTGGTCGTGGTTACAGCTTGCGAAACCACTTCACTGAGGACTGCCGAAATGGTCAGCGCATTCAAACTGTCTCCGCTGTAAGTCGCGGTGATCAAATGCGTGCCAAGAGTCAACCCAGAAGTGCTGTAAGTAGCGACCTCCCCGGCCAGCGCCACCGGACTACCGAGATTCTTGCCGCCATCGAGAAACTGGATCGTTCCGGTCGGCGAATTGCCGGTCACCGTGGCCGTGAACGTCACGGATTGCCCGATCGTTAACGGATTAATTGACGATCCTAAAGCAATCGTTGTGGTCCCGTTTAGCGAGATGAGCTCTTCCAGAACAGTCGACGTGCTTGTGGCGTTGAACTTGTCTCCACCGTAGACCGCTGTGATGGGATGTATACCGACCTTGAGCGCGGAAGTAGTTATCACGGCCACATTTCCGGTCAGGGAGGCGGTTCCGAGGCTGATGGCGCCATCGGAGAAATGGATCGTTCCTGTTGGCGAATCTCCTATAACAGTCGCGCTAAACGTTACGGGTTGGCCTTGAGTGACGTGGTTGCCGGACGAAATCAGGGCCGTGTTGCTCGCGGCTAGCGCGATGACTTGGCTCAGCCTAGCAGACGTGCTGGTTGCATTCTTTGCGTCGCCGCTGTAAATCGCAGTGATCGAGTCTGCCCCGACAGGAAGGGATGAAGTTGTGAAGCTGGCTACACCACCGCTTAGTGGTACGGCGGCGCTCAGGCTGTTCGCGCCGTTTAGGAACGCAACCGTACCGGTGGGACTGTTCCCCACAATGGTTGCGGTCAAGGTCACCGGTTGGCCAGCGGTCGCGGGATTCATGGATGACGCAACACTGATCGTTGCAGGATTGGAAGAAATCGCCTCATTGAGAACGTTGGAAGTACCTGGAGCGTTGTTGGAATCTCCACTGTAAGCCGCAGTGATGGAGTCCGTTCCGATGGGCAGCGTGGACGTGGTAAAGGAAGCTGCGCCGGATGCGAGCGCGACCGGCGCTCCAATTACTGTATCGCCGTAGTAGAACTGCACGCTTCCTGTCGGCCCCGAGCCACTCACTGTCGCCGTGAACGTGACGGATTGCCCCGCGACCGCTGGATTGAGCGACGAAGTTAATGCCGTAGAGCTGGGTGTCGGCGCGACTGGCACACCAAAGACCTGTACCCTGCCATCGTAATCTGACGCCGGCCCGAAGGTAACGATGTGGTGGCTGACCGGATCGAGAGCCAAGCCTCCCGCAGCGGAGGTGCCAAACCCGCCGAATTGGCTGAGATAGTTGCCCTTTGAGTCGAAAATTTGAATGGAGGGCAGTGGTGTGGGAAGACCATTCATCGCGCCCTGCACAATAATGTTATGGCTTACCCGGTCGATTGCCAGGCCCTCACAAACACAGTAGTCCGTGCTCCAAGTTGCGCCAGCAGCCTGGACGGGCGCCCCGAACTGACTCAGGTAAGCTCCCGAGGAATTGAAAATCTCCACACGAGCGGTTCCCTCGAGTGTTCCGCGATCCATGACGACAATGTTGCGCGTCTCCGGATCTATGGCAATGCCGACCGGCCCGTAGCCAAATTGTCCGTTGCCCGCTCCCTGCGTTCCAAATTGCCCCAGATACACGCCGCTGGAACTAAAAATTTGCACCCGGTTGTTTCCCCAATCCGAGACGAGAATATTCTCCGTGACCGGATCGATCGCCACGCCACCTAGACTATAGAAAGTGAACTGCCCCGGGCCAGATCCCGGTGATCCAAAAGTGCTCTGGAAGACTCCCGCAGAATTGAAGATCAGTACTCTATCCGCCTCATCCAACGCCACCACGTTACCGTTAACCGGATCGACGGCCAAGCCAAGCGAGTATCCCTGGGTAACCTCGCCATTGGAAGGAATGTTCCCAACCCCGAATAATCCTCCGCCCGGTCCCGTGGGATAGATCGTGGCAAGTTGACTGGTACCGGGCACCGCCGTGCTGACGAACCCTACGCCAGTTCCAGCGAAGTATCCCTTGAAATTGCCGTTCCGATCAAAGGTTTGTATGCGTCCGGTCGAGTCTGCGGCCAGGATGGTGCCCGTGTTGGGATCGATCGCCAGACTAGCGGGACTAAAGAATTGTCCATCACCTGAATACGGGCCTCCGTAATCACCAAATTGGGTTAGAAGAGAATAAGTTGGTACGGCATTCGGCCCGGCCGAAACCACAAAAGCCACTGGCACATTCCCATATTGTTCTACCGTTCCCGGGAATGCTCCTAACAAGACCGTCCCGGGCGGTGGATTTTGCGATATGACTACGCCGGCGGGTACCGTCTGTGAGGACTGGGTGGTCAGCGTCCACCTCAGCGATGCCTCGCCCAGGGCGGAGATAGCTAAGCCCTGAGTTTCGCCAACGATGTTCGGCACTGTGACACTAGTAGCGGGCCCCGAAGAAAAAATAAAACTGACCGAAGCGTCCCACGCGGCCATCGTACCGGCGGGTGGGTTTTGCGAAATAACCTGTCCGAACGGAACGGAATTTGAGGGCTGGTAGGTGACCGATCCAACTGCGAACCCTGCGGCGTTCAGCGTCGGCTCGGCGGTGCCCATTGGAAAGGCACCTGTCGTGATGATGGCGCTGATGCTGCTGCCCACCACATTCGGTACCGCCTCAGTGACCGGCCCGCCCGATGAGATGACCAAGTTAATCGTTTGTGAGATCGGGACCTGACTGTTTGCCGGCGGATTTTGCGAGATGACGAAGCCATCGGGAACCGTTGTCGAGGGCACTCTAGTAACGGATACGTAGAAACCCGAAGCGCCGGGATCAAGGCTGTTGGTGGCAAACGCCTGGGTTTCACCAGCTACGCTCGGCACTGATATTGTGCTAAACGCGTTGCCAACCGAATACGTCACATTGACCGGCGAACCGGGCGCGACGACCATACCAGCAGCAGGACTCTCCGATATCACGTCTCCGTACGGCACTGTGGAGGACATGTCGGCCGTAAATGCGCCGGGAGTGAGGCCCGCTGCAACGATGTCCGCGGAAGCCGTTGAATAGTAAGTCCGATTCGTGACCAGGTCCGGAACGGTGTAATGCCCGGGTACCGAAGAGACTTGCAGGTTTACCGCGGACCCGTCCGCCGCGTACGCTCCGGGCTGAGGTGTCTGTGAGAACACGTCGCCCGCTGGCATGCTCAGTTGTTGAGACGGCGTCACCGTGCCCACCGAGAGTCCCGCTCCGGTGATGGCGCTGGAGGCTGCGGATTGCGTGAGGCCATAAACATTGGGAACGACGAAAGACTGCGGTCCGATCGGTCCGGTGGAGATCGAGAAACTTACCGGGGTAGTCGGGGAGAGTACGGACCCGGACAACGGGCTTTGTAAAATCACGGTCCCTGCTGGCGCCGTATTCGAGCTGGCTTCGCCGATCGAACCGATGCCGTATCCGGCGGCCAGGATAGCGGATGTGGCCGCGGCCTGCGTGTCACCTACAATATTCGGAACACTCTGCAACGTGTAATTATAAGAGAGGGTTACATTCACGTATGAACCCGGGCTCGTCGGCGATCCCGCTGCGGGTACTTGCGCGATCACCGTGCCGTCGGGGGCGGTGAGTGATAATGATTGGCTGATCAAGCCGAGATTCAATCCCGCCGCGTTGATTGCGCCCATGACTGTGGAAATCGGCTCGCCGATGAGGTTCGGCGTCACTTCGAATGCAGGCGTGGCGCTAGCAACGGTCAGGCTAAAAAAGGTGCCCGGCGTGACTTGCGTGCCGGCGGGCGGATTTTGCGATACCACGTCGCCGACGGGAACGCTGGACGAGAAAACCGTGACCGGCTGGGACCCGAGTTTGAGTCCCGCGGCATCCATGGCCGCGACAGCTGCGGCCTGAGTCAGACCGAGGACGTTCGGAACAAGCGTTGCGGCGGTGCCCGACGACACGACGACCGAGATGGAGCTTCCAGGAGATGCAAAGGAGCACGCCGCCGGAGCTTGCGAAATGACTGTGCCCGCTGGCAACGTGGCGGAAGATTGCATCGTTAAGGTTCCAAGTGCGAAGCCGTCACCTGCTAGAGCAGCTTGCACGGCGCTCTGCGGCAGGCCTGTTAGCGCTGGCACGGTCACTTGTCCCGGGGGCACTTCCAAATCCAACTCGGCCACACCAGTGTCAGATAAGTCTGGGTTCGCCTGACTGACTGCGCGGAGCAAAAACCTTGCGTGAACGCCGGTCAGGCTCGAGCAGCCGAAGCTTGTTGGCACGTTCACGGGAATTGAGATTTGCTGGCTGGCGCCGGGTGCCAAAGTAATGACCGCCGGAACGGCGGAGGTATTCCACCACGTAAATTGCGATACCGGCTTCAAGTTATAGGCATCCGGCTGGGTTCCCGAATTGGTGATCGTGTAGACGAGATTGAAGGTCACTCCTGCCCACACCGGGGCCGCACCTGGACTAACCACCTGAAGCAGATATGGCGTAGGGTAGTTCGGGACCGCCCTTTCCGCGCCGGAAGGCGTCAGCGTCGGTGACGTATTGACAATCGCGAGACCTCCGATGGCCCCTCCCGCATAGACCAGGTGGGACCAATCGTTGAAACTGTTCAGCAGGTCCGGGGGGATCACCTCCTTGCCGTTCGCCAAGTCGTTATCAATGTCGTATGGGTCCGGCAAAACGCCGGGCTCAATCGTGCCGTCGCAGTTCCAATCAATAGGGCCGTTGGCGTTTATGACAAAGGGATGACGGACGTCCGGCACGGATTGTCCGTCGACGATCTCGTACGGGAAGCAGGAATAAATTGTGCCGTAATTGGCGATGGCTGGGCCACCGTTCAAACCTACAGACTCGTTGAGTGCGAACTCGTCCAGGGACGGTATGGCTCCAAATCGCGAATAGTCCAGATAACCAGCCGTGCCGTCTTCGATGAGCCCAA
The DNA here is from genome assembly GCA_049516615.1 of Candidatus Acidiferrum sp. GTDB lineage: Bacteria > Acidobacteriota > Terriglobia > Acidiferrales > UBA7541 > Acidiferrum. Next base: position 41,942 of record JBEKSZ010000015.1, read on the forward strand.
ATTGATTGAAAGAATAGTTCATAATGCTGAGATAGTTTGGCTTGTAGTTTATGTCGTCTAGTCCACCGTGCATGAGCCCAAGGTTATGGCCGAGCTCATGCATGAAGTTGCCAGCTTGGGCTATTTTGCTGCCGACGTATCCCTGGTATGGCCCGAGGCCTCCTAAACTCACCACAAAGCTGCTATCGGGAGAACTCTTTCCTAAACCGCTAACATATTCATTGGGCCCAAGGCCGCTGGTAATCCCAAGGGTATGGGCGAAAATCATGTAGTGGAAACTTGCGGTGCGGCCGGTCGGAGTGAAGTTCAGGGACTTCAAGTCGTCAAAGGCTGTCCAGTCGTATTGGCAGTCGTCAGGGTTGGGGTCGACCAGGGGACTGGGACAATATTCGGTTCCTAGAACTGGAATCTCCGGTTCGATGGCCAGAGCTTTGGAGTACTGTCCCCAGGTCTCGCCCGTGAGCGGGTTCATGATGCAATCGGGGCCGCAATCGATGTGGATGGTGATTCCCGTCAAGCCGTCGGGGTTTTCCACGGGAGCGTCGGCGAAGGCATTGATAACCATCGTCATCGCATCGGGATTGGGTTTGTGGGTGTGGGCGAAGCTGCTGTATTCGAAACTGTCACATAGCGGACCCGCGTTGCAGATATTCGGATTGGTATCCACCATGTAGTCGGCCTGCACGAAAATGTCCTTGTGCATGGGATCCGCGCCCATGTGCGGCAAGTCCACAAATTGTCCAGTCTGAGGGTCGGTATACCCGTTTTTTTCCCAGTCGTCGCAAAGCCCGTCCCCGTCGGTGTCGCCGCCATCATTGACACACGCGGTGTTGAGAAGAAACGCGTGAAGGCTGGAATTGATGAAACCTATACCCACAATCTGGCCTTTGCCATTGATGGCCTGGGCGGATAGCAACTCCCAGCAATTAGGCTGGCCCAGCTGGCAGCCATCTTGAGTCGCCGAAACACTTTGCGGTAGGTAGTTATTCAGATCAACGATCTGATTCGTGCCCGTCCACATCACAGCATGAGTTGCGCCTGGAATTACAGGATCATCGACGTCAGACTGCCCCACGATGACGTTCTGTTGGTTTATAGCGAAAGCAGAACTAGACGCGAAAGGACTGACGCTGGCTGTTCCCAGATCCTCCATGGAAAAGCCCCCAATTCCATTCGCCTGGTAGACGAATCCATGGAAAACCCCGGTCGCCAAATCAGCAGCCCCCACAACCACGCCTTGATCGTTCAGGCCGTATGCGGCGCTGTTTTGGCCCCCTGGAAGGGTCCCTAGAGCGTCGCTTGTAAGCAGCGAACCAGTCCCACTGTGCAAGAAAGCCATGGAATTCCCTTCCAGGTTCTGTGCAGCCCCGGCAATTGCGCCGCTGGTGTTTATCTTGTAAGGCGACGCAGCAATGACGTAGCCCGGCAACTGCCCAAGATCGAAGAAGTCTCCTTCCTGATAGAGCCAAGCGTGATAGTTCTTCCCTAATACGTTGTAGGTGCCGACGATTAGACCTTGATTATTAATGCTGGTTGGAGCGATGTTGAAGGTTCCGGGCGGATGTCCGATGTCAGTGAGTGCGCCGTTCTGGTAGACGAATACACCTTCAAGGGCCTTGCTGCAGGAACCGGCGCCGGCCCCGGTAACAATCAAAGAACTGCCTACCGCCGCGCCGCTATCGTTTATGTCTACCAACTCACTGCCAAATGATGATTGCTGTCCGGCCGTCGTGTTTCCCCCGCCCGAGTCGCACGTACCAGGCACGAGGCCCCCGACGAAACTCATGGTTCCATCCGCGGCGTTTGCTGCGATGGGCGTCCATATGAAGGCATCCTCGGTTGAGAACCCGAATAGTGGCCAGCCTGACGACGTTTCCTCGCCCGAATAGCCCACCACTTTTCCGGTGGAGTTTATCCCCAAGGCGAAGGAGCCGTTGTCTCCCGGCCTGGTGCTTCCGAGCGAGCCCAGATCGGTGATCGTGCCGGTCTGGGCGGGAACAGCAGTAGACAGGCATGACAGAACTATTACTGCCAGCGCAGCTCTAGCCAGCCACTGCTGACATCTCCTATATGGCCCTAACATGAAGCTCCTTCGAGCGCCTTCATTTGCGCACCCTTCTAGGGCTGGTCACATCTCTCCCCCTGCGGCTCACTCAGCTTGGGAACATTTCGTACAGCTCGCGTCGCCATATGCCGTCGAGAGCTGCGGGTCTCTCGATTTCGAGGCATATGCTACCCAGTTTGATCGGCCGCAGTCCTCAGAACCTCCTCAGGAAATTCTCAAGGTTTCTCAAGGCCCGCTAACGAACAGCAACGGCAGGGCTTATACGAATTCGGTCCGCTCCGCCGCAATGCCAGACTGACGGTGTTCTCGCGCGCGTGGGAGCGTGGGTCCCGTCGTTAGCGCCGAGAGTATTCCTGATATTGTGCCTACCTATGGCCTCAAGCCAATAGGCGCTCGTTTTTTGGTCGTATAGACTGTAGCGGAGGGCGAGAGTCGAAATCCCAGATAGCGTCCGCGTCGGCCTCGGAAAACCGCTTCTGGTCACCGGACAATAATTCCTCCTATAATTCGGACCGTGATCCCCGCGTCCCGAGCCGTCACTACAATGCCTAATATGAGTTTTGGTCTCCTGCTACGCCGCTGGCGCGCTGTTCGCCACCGCAGCCAACTGGACCTTGCGCTCGATTCAGATATCTCGACGCGTCATCTCAGCTGCGTTGAGACGGGCCGCGCACAGCCGAGCCGGGAGATGGTCCTCCGGCTCGCCGAGGCCCTTCAGGTTCCGCTGCGCGAGCGCAATGCGCTGCTGTTGGCCGCGGGCTACGCTCCACTTTATCGTCACACTGATCTCGACGCACCTGATCTCGACGCACCTGAGGCAGAAGCGGCGCGCCGCGCAGTAGAGCTTCTCATGGTGCAACTTGAGCCCTATCCCGTAGTCGTCCTGGACCGGCATTGGAATACCCTGAGGATGAATGCTGGCGCTAAGCGCTTTCTTGCGCTCTTCCCTGGCTGCGATTCTGGATCGCCTCATAATGGAGTCCGTCTTGTATTCCAGCCTCAAGGGCTGCGCCCCTTCATCGAAAACTGGGATGTGGTCGCCGCACGGATTATCCGGCGGCTACATCGAGAAGTTGCAGATAATCCATCAGACGAGAAGTTGCAGCGTCTACTTCAGGAGTTGCTCGACTATCCGGAGGTCCCGAGCCGCTGGCGCATGCTCGATTTGGATGGCGTTCCTCCACCCTTCTTAACCATCAACTACAGGTGCAAGAACTCAACGTTTCGCTTCTTTTCTTTCCTCACTAGCTTGGGCACGCCGCTGGACGTTGGACTGCAAGAGCTCCGCATTGAAAGTTTTTTCCCCGCAGATGAAGCCACGCGCATCCTGGTGAATCGCTTGGCTGACGGAGCTTTTTAGCATCTGGACGGTCCGCACTAGCTTTATTCATGACCTCGGAGGTCATGGACAGCGGTTGTCCCCCTTCGGATACTGCGAGTGTAGCAATCACCGCTAGGGAGGCAAGAAAAATGAAAAAGAGCGTTTTCAGCCAGTGGTTCGTGGTGTTGTGTTTGTTCTCGGGTTTCATATGGTGGGCGAGCGGTAGCATCCGGGAAGCATCGGCAATGCATAGGGGCAAGAGCGCCCCGGCAAGCGATTCGACCGATGTCGACGCTATCAAGCAACTCGGACAGGATATGGGGAATGCAATGGTAGCTGGCGATATCGACAAGCTCAATCAGATCTATGCCGACGATTGGGCGACCGTCGCATCCTCGGGCAAAATTGTCACTAAGGAGAACCTGCTGGGCGATTTTAAGTCCTTCCATGACAAACTTGAGTGGTTTGAAAATGGACCAATAGATGTGCAGGTGTACGGCGATGTTGCCGTGGCCAATGGCATTGTCAAGGAAAAGAGAATCCGCGATGGAAAGGATACCAGCGGTGAGTTTGTTTATATGGATCTCCTCAAGAAGCGCGCAGGCAAATGGGTGGTGGTGCGCAGCGCAGGCGCGAGGGTAAAGTGAGGCTGTTGGAAGAACAGAACGAGAATTCTCCGAGACCCTAGCACGAGCAATCGATTGCCACGTTGCCACTCGAAGGAAAGGTAGCGATTACAACCTGCGGGACGAGCGGGATCGGGGCTAGGCACCGCCGAGGTTCTCGTCGCTAACGGAACCAGGTGCCAAGACTAGGATTCCAGCACTGCCCGTAACTTGTGAGCGTATCTGCGGGCTGATCGTTATAGAGAACGGCATGCTCGCCGGCGTGCTCTCGGGCACACCGAATGCGGTGGCAAAGCCTGCGCCCATCACCGATCCGGAGAAATTGCAGGAAGCTCTGAGGGCTTCTTACCTCGATCTGCAAAAGTGATTACGGAACTTTCCGACAACGACCTGCAGGCGCCCGTGAAACTGTTCCGAAGAGACATGACGAAACAGGGCGCGCTGATGCTGATTCTCGAAGATCAACACGAGCATCTGGGGCAGTCGATCGCCTACGCGCGCAGCAATGGCGTGGTTCCGCCCTGGTCTAAGTAGGAGCGCCGCGGGGTGATCTGCCGGCCGGCACCGACTGTTGTCTCGCAAAGTTAAGCCTGGCGTGGCGCTCCTCTTGACAATCAGTAGGAGAAGTGTACTCTTCCTCCTGAACTTCACGAGGAATGTATCTATGGCGGATAAGCCGAGTGATCTCGTCCAAGGCACTCTCGACATGCTTATTCTGAAAACGCTCGCGCTCGAACCCATGCACGGATATGGGATCGCCGTTCGGATCGAACAGATGAGCAAAGGTGTTTTCCGCCTCAATGCAGGTTCGCTGTTTGTCGCCTTTCAGCGCCTGCAACGAGCGGGGCTGATCAGAAGCGAATGGAAAGCCACTGAGAACAGCAGGCGCGCAAAGTATTACGTCCTAACAGAGCAGGGGCGAAAGAGGCTCCACAGCGAAACACGGGAATGGGGAAGGCAAGTGGCGGCGATCGCCAGAATCTTGGAGACGTCGTAAACGGTCATGTCGGCACTGCGAAACATAGTGAGCGGACTCCGATCGCTGTTCCGAAAGGAACGGGTCGGCCGAGAGCTGGACGAGGAACTAAGCAGCTTCTTGGAGATGGCCGTCGAGGAAAAGATGAAGGCGGGGATGAGCCGCGCGGATGCGCTTCGCGCCGTGCGTCTGGAGCGGGGGAATCTGGAAGTTACGAAGGAAGTGGTCCGCTCTGCCGGCTGGGAATCTTTTGTGGAGACAGGTTGGCAAGATTTGCTCTTCGCTGCTCGCATGCTGCGCAAGAACCCTGGCTTCACCGCTGTCGCCGTCCTCACGCTTGGTCTCGGCATCGGCGCCAACACCGCCATCTTCAGCATCGTGAATGCCGTGTTGCTGCGTTCTCTGCCCTACCGCGATCCCGATCGTTTGGTACGAATCTTCTTTAACGAGCCCGGCGTAGGGTTGCGGGACGTTAGGTTTTCCAAGCCCGAACTGGATGACCTGCAGACGCGAGCGGGTGTATTTGAAGATGTGACCCCGATCTTTGAGGGTAGCGAGGATTTGACCGGCGCCGGACAGCCCGAGCGCGTCGAGGGGGTCAATACCAGTTTTAGCTACTTTTCCATGCTGGGTGTAATCGCGCAAATTGGACGGTTGTATGGTCCGCAGGACTTCGCGCCTGGTTTCGCTCCAGAGGCCGTGATCAGCGATGGCCTGTGGCGCCGTGCCTATGGCGCCGATCCGCATGTTCTCGGCCGTACCATCCGGATCGACAATGATCCCCTAACAATTATTGGAGTTCTGCCACGCGGGTTTCGCCATCCGGGACCAACAATTTCCGGCGACGTAGAAGTGTTTGGCGCCGGCGGATTCAGCGCAGATCCCTTTCCCCTGCCAATGCGTGGTGCCCGGATATTGGTATCTGGAATCGGGCGACTTAAACCTGGCCTGACACTGGCGCAAGGTCAGGCGCGGCTCACTGCTATGGCTGCCGAGTTGCGCCACGATTTTCCCGCCGACTACCCGCCGCAGGCGCAATGGACAATTGAGATTCAACCATTGCAAGAAACTCTGGTGGGCAATGTGCGGCCCATGCTGCTGGCGTTACTGGGTGCGGTAATCCTGATCGTTTTCATCGTCTCGTTGAACATTGCCAATCTCCTGTTGGCGCGCGCTTCGGGGCGACAACAAGAGATGGCGCTGCGGTTGGCGTTGGGGGCGAGCCGCGGCCGCATAGTGCGCCAGATGCTGACCGAGTCCATGCTGCTGTCGCTCATCGGCGGTGCCGCGGGAATCGCAACCGCAGTGGGTACTTTGGGTTTCATCCTGCGCTTTATGCCATCGAACGTTCCCCGGCTCAACGAAGTACGAATCGACTGGGTGGTGCTGGCGTTCGCTCTGATGATTTCCATTCTCACCGGCTTAGTGTTTGGACTAGCTCCAGCGCTTCACTCGGCAAAAGACGCCCTCGCCTCGGCCATTCGTGAAGGCGGTCGCGGGTCCGGCTACAGCACTAAGACCGGCCGCTTGCGGGATGTTCTAATCGTCTCGGAACTGGCGTTCGCCGTCATCCTGATGGTCGGAGCCGGTTTGCTGCTGCGGACGCTGCGGGATCTGTTGCAGGAAAATCCAGGCTTTAATCCAACGCAAGTTGTCACGGCAAACATGCAGCTTCCGAGTCCCAACGATCCAAAGACGGATCCGTATCTTGATATTCCTCGCAGAGCCACCTTTGATCGTGAGTTGCTGCGGCGCATGAAGGCAATTCCGGGAGTGGAACTCGCAGCAATCACCTCAGCTCTACCGACCACCAATACCAACCCCAGCGCGGTCGGTGGCTTAGCGAATGAAGGCTTCGCTATTGAAGATAGGCCGGTCGAGTCCTCCGAGGATCTGCGCGCCGAGAGAATTCGGATAAGCCCCGATTATTTTAAGGTGTTAGAGTCGCCGCTCCTACGCGGCCGCTCATTCGCCGAGGGCGATGAAGACGGCAAACCGCTGGTGGCCATCATTGATGAAAGCACCGCTCATAGGTTTTGGCCAACCCGCGATCCGTTGGGGCGACGAGTGCGGTTCGGACGAGACCCTACCAGTCCGTGGACGACCGTCGTGGGTATCGT